>CAYOKJ010000085.1:0-13021 GCA_964404485.1 uncultured Bacteroidales bacterium
TGTTGCTTCTTTCATCCGCCAAGCGCCTTCGAGGCGCTAGGCGGTTTTTGTACTGAACAATTATTATTTTCACTTTAGCCTTCCTACCTCAAAACTATAAACTTCCGTTTTGCAATAATTGTATTATTATTTCTAAGTACTGCAACATAGAATCTGCTATTCCAATTGCCATTGTAGTGAGTTCCTACGCTTACAAATTTTCCATTAAAGGTTTTGATAGTCCACCAAATTTCATTTGAAAGAGGATATCCTGTTAATGAATCAATCAAATTCCCAAAATTATCTACCGTTAAAAAATCTGTAAATGGATTATTATTATAATCACTTCAAAATACTGTATGAAAAAGCAGAAAGAAATAATGAAAAGTATCTCAATAAACTACCGTAAATGTGCCTCTTTTAATCTGGCTATTTCCATTTTTATCACGAAAAGTGATAAGATAAACATAAACGCCACCTTGAACAAATTGATTTTTGATTTTCCCGTTCCAGCCTTGTTGAGGTTCTTTTGTTTCGAACAACATTTGCCCCCAACGATTATAAATCTGAAAAAGATAATTTGAATTTTCAGAGAAAGAAGTTATAGGAGTAAATCTATTGTTAATTCCTTTTGGTGAAAAAGCATTTGGCATAAATATTTTGGGAACTTTACTAACGAAAGCTTCGTTAGAGCGGCTTGTATCGCTGAAAGGATACGAAAAACCAATGCCTTCAATTGCTTCTATGAAATAGGAAAATTGTTGTCCTGAAGTTAAAACAAAACTTACATCATCATCGTATTCCGTTGATCCAAAGGGGAGGATTGACACGGGATTTATATCCAAAACCCCGTTTATTTTCCGGAAAACATTGTAAGAATCAAGCTGTCCGTCCCATTCTTCGTATTCGTTCCACTTTAAGTGATGAATGTTATTTGATGATGTTTTAGCGGAAAGAAAAATTGTTTTTGCATGATTTGAAGTTAGAATTTCTGTTTCGCAACTGTCGAGTACAACAACTTTGTAATAGTAACTTTTTTGAGTTACAAATGCCGAATTATCTATGTATTCGAAATTAGCCGAAACTGAATGTGGAAGTGTTGCCAATGTATCAAAAAATCCATTTTCTGTTTCCGATCTTAAAATTTTATATCCTTTTGCGTATCTTGTCGTATCTGCAAAAATTTTAAGTTTAACAGATTCATTATTTACAATTGTAACATACCTTAAATAGTTAAACTCTGGAATTTGCGGATAAAATGTTTGTACATTTCTTTGGCAGGATGTTGAGGTAATACTTCTTCCGAGATTAAATGCTCTAATAAAAAATGCGTAGTCTGAATTATTATCCGGCGATTCATAAACATAAGAAGTTGAAGTAGGTTCTACAATTTCCAGAAATGTAAAAGGAGCAGAATTTTTACTTATGTAAATTTCATATCCGCCAAGGGAAGGACTCATATTAATGTATTCTGTCCAGTTAAGACTTATGTCGTTGCTGCATGGATTAAAAATTGGTGATTTGAAATATATGCTCCTGAGTGAATCACTTTCATGAGATGGATCAATTCCAAAGGGACTTTTATTGCCACAACTATCAAAAGCTGCTATGCTGTACGAATGTGGCGAGTTACATGGATCTGATAAAATATGAGTATAAAATGTGTTTTCGATTCCCCAGATTGTGTCTAAAGTAATCCTAGTTCCCGAGCGAAAGTGATAAATTATATACGCCTCAGTATCTTCTGCAGAACTTTCTTCCCAAACAATTACAGTTTTGTTTTCTGAATTTATACTTACTGAATCAATTGTTGGAACAGGTGGTTTGTTAATGTCTTGCAACCAGTCGCCTGCAATATTCGATTTTGATGTACATTCCGATACATTGGTAATTTGGATGTAATAATTAATTGTATCGTTGCAAACACTAATTATGTCATTATATTCAAGATTCTGAGTAGTTCCAATTAATTCCCAGTCACCGAAAGAATATTTTCTGAATATTTCGTAATTTTCTGAATATCCCGGCAAGGGAGGATTATGAATCGGATTCCAGTCGAGCTCAGCTTTTCCATTTCCAAAGTTCATTAGCCGCAAGCGAATGCTGTGCAGAGTGTCTGAAATTAAAGACTGTTCGTTTGTTTTGGTTTCAATAAAATAATAATTCTGAACAAAGTTGGCGTTAGTGTTTAAATCAACGTAGCTATTTGTGGAATAGTTGGTGATTACAGCAATTTCAGTAAAATCATTTGGATTGGAACTTGTTGTGTGAAAAATATTGTATGAAACAAAATCTGCGATAACATCTGGAAGAGCCCAGTTTAATGTTATATCATTATTGTTTTCAACCGAGATACATTTTAAATAGTGAGTTTGGGAGAATATCTTTGAAGGAAAAAAAATCATCAATAAAATGACAGAAAACAGTATTGAGAGGAATTGTTTTCTGTTAAAAAATTTACTGATTTGATTATTTTTCTTTTGCATTTATATAAAATAACCTGATTTTTTGATGTTTAGTGTGCTTTTCAAAAATAATAAAAATGTTTTAGAAACATTGATTTTTGTTTTGTGAAGTTTTGTGGAGTTTATATGAAACCTAAATTGTGCATTTAACAATTTTAAAACTAAATTCATTTACATTATTTTAATAATGCAACAGGTTTAGATTTAAATAGAATTGAAGTAATTAATTCGATTAAGAAACCGTAGATCATACCCATTACAAACGTACCAATAAAAATTGGAATGTCATTAATTACAGGTATTGCCATTGGAATGCTTCCAATAAGTCCTAGAATTATTCCGTGCAGCCACCACTTACAGTTTAATGCGCTAATGCCGATCATAAATCCCAATAAAGCTCTTCCGGCTACGATTGACCATAAAATTTGTGGTTCTACAACCTCATTAGGGTCAGAACTAGCCATTAGCATACAAACGATCCCGAAAATAATTCCAAGAATTGTAGCAATAATTACTCTTTTAGAGTTTAACATCTTTTCCTCCTTTTCTGATTGAAAATTAATTTATAAATTTGCACTTTTAAAAAGATGATTACAAATATATAAAAAATATAAAACCAAATTTAATTATGAAAAGAGACAATGAAATTTTTGAATTAATTGAGCAGGAAAAAAAACGTCAGTTGTACGGAATTGAGTTAATTGCATCAGAAAACTTTGTTAGCGAGCAGGTTTTCGAAGCAATGGGTTCTTGTCTTACAAATAAATATGCCGAAGGTTATCCTGGAAAAAGATATTACGGAGGATGCGAGGTTGTTGATAAAAGTGAGCAATTAGCTATTGATAGGGCTAAGGAATTATTTGGTGCAGCTTATGCAAATGTACAACCACACTCAGGTGCACAGGCAAATATGGCTGTCTTTTTGGCTTGCCTGAATCCTGGTGATACTTTTATGGGTATGGATCTTTCACATGGTGGACATTTATCTCATGGTTCTGCTGTTAATTCTTCTGGAATTTTATATAAACCTGTTGCTTATCAGGTTAAAGAAGATACCGGAACTGTGGATTATGATAATATGGAAGAAGTTGCTCTTCGCGAAAAACCTAAACTTATAATTGCAGGTGCTTCTGCTTATTCCAGAGACTGGGATTATAAAAGAATGAGAGAGATTGCTGATAAAATTGGTGCAATTTTAATGGCTGATATTGCTCATCCTGCAGGACTAATTGCAAAAGGAATTCTTAACAACCCAATGCCTTACTGTCATATAGTTACAACTACTACTCACAAAACTTTACGTGGACCAAGAGGTGGAATGATTTTGATAGGTGAAGATTTTGAAAATCCCTGGGGTAAAGCTACAAAAAAAGGCACTATCAGAAAAATGTCAGGATTATTAAATTCTGCTGTTTTTCCCGGTATTCAAGGTGGACCGCTTGAGCATGTAATTGCTTCTAAGGCAGTTGCTTTTGGAGAAGCATTAACACCTGGTTACAAAGATTATATTATTCAGGTGAGAAATAATGCTGCGGTAATGTCTGATGCTTTTATTAAAAAAGGTTATCATGTTATTTCTGATGGAACTGATAATCATTTGATGTTGATTGACCTAAGATCGAAATTCCCTGAAATAACAGGAAAAATTGTTGAAAATACTTTGGTTCTTTCTGATATTACAGTTAACAAAAATATGGTTCCTTTTGATAGCAGATCACCATTCCAGACTTCAGGTTTACGAGTTGGTACTCCGGCTATTACAACAAGAGGGATGAAAGAAAAACATATGCCAATGGTTGTTGACCTTATTGACGAAGTAATTTCTGATATTGAAAATGAAGATGTTTTAAAATCAGTTAAAAAACGTGTTAACGAAATGATGGCAGAATTTCCAATGTTTGCATGGTAAGATAATTTAAAAATATTTGTTTTATTGTAGAGCCATGGTATTCCATGGCTCTATTTGTATAATTTAAAATGAAAACCTTATTTATTGTTCGACATGGTGAAGCCTCTTGGGATAATCCTGAATTGTCTGATTATGAACGGCCTTTGTTAAAAGAAGAAATCAATACATCCAAAATAGTAGCTAATTATCTTTGTGAAAAGAAAATTATTGTCGATAAAATAATTTCCAGTTCAGCTGTTAGAGCTATGGAAACTGCAAAAGTTTTTGCTCCAATAATTAATTTCCCGAAAGGGAAAATTGAAATAATGAAAGAACTGTATCTTGCTGAGCTTAATGAAATTTTAGATGTTCTTTATGCAATTGATGATGAGTTTGATTCTGTAATGATATTCGGACATAATCCGGGATTAACCGAATTGGCAAATACTTTTCTTGATAAAATATTTGATAATCTTCCAACTACAGCTGTTGTAAGTGTAAAAATTAATACTGAAAAATGGACTGATATTTCTGTTTCTGAATATTCAACAAACTTTATTGTCTTTCCTGAAATGTTGAAATGATAAAATACTTTTATTAATCAACTAAATTCGTATTTTATCTAAAATAATAACAGAACTAAAATTAGTAAAAGTCAAGCTGTATAATTAAAAATTTCATTGTAATTTTGCAAAATGATTTTACTTGAAAAAGCATTAAAAATTGTTTTGGATTCAGCTTTTGAGCTTGGAATCGAAAAAGTGAGTTTGAATAATTCTTTAAACAGGATTCTTGCAAAAGATATTTTGTCTGACATGGATATGCCACCATTTGACAAATCGGCTATGGATGGTTATGCATGCCGAAAGCAAGACTTAAAAAATGAGCTTGAAATTGTTGAGACTATTATTGCCGGAAAAGCTCCTGAAAAAGGAATTCAAAAAAATCAGTGTTCTAAAATAATGACAGGGTCTATGGTTCCTGAAGGTGCAGATTGTGTTATCATGGTTGAGCATACAAAGGAGATTGGAGAAAATAAAATTGTTTTTACTGAGGAAAAAACAAATCAAAATATTGCTTTTAAAGCAGAAGATATAAATACAGGTGATGTTGTTCTGAAAAAAGGGATTTTGATAAGAGCACAACATATTGCCGTTTTAGCTTCGGTTGGTTGTACAATGCCAAGCGTTTATAAAAGGATAAAAGTTGGAGTGATTTCTACCGGAAGCGAATTAGTTGAACCTGATAAAAAACCCGGATTATCACAGATAAGAAACAGTAATGCTTATCAACTTATTTCCCAGATTGAACAAATTGGATGTATTCCAAACTATGTTGGAATTGCAATCGACACTCCAGAAGCCAGTCTTAAAGCTATAAAAACTGCACTTAACGAAAACGATGTAATACTTCTTTCAGGGGGTGTTTCTATGGGTGAATTTGATTTTATTCCGGATATTCTAAAAGAACTTAATGTTAAAATATTTTTTCAGACATTAGCTGTTCAGCCGGGTAAACCAACGGTGTTTGGTATGAAAGAGAAAAAGTTTATTTTCGGCTTGCCCGGAAATCCTGTTTCGTCTTTTAATATTTTTGAGCTTCTGTCTAAACCTCTGCTTTATAAAATGATGGGTTATAATTACAAGCCTTTATCTATAAAATTACCTTTGGCAAAATCCTATGAAAGGAAAAAAGCTAAACGGCTATCTTTTATCCCGGTAAAAATTACAGATGAGGGAAAAGTGCTTCCAATTGAATATCATGGTTCGGCACATAGTAAAGCATTAGTAAATGCAGACGGATTAATCTCAGTGCCAATAGGTGTTACAAAAATTAATGAAGGAGAACTAGTAGATGTTAGACAGATATAATCGCAATATTAATTATTTAAGAATTTCTGTTACCGACAGATGTAATCTCAGGTGTAAATATTGCATGCCTGAATCAGGTATAAAATTGCTTCCTCATAAAATGATTCTTACTTTTGATGAGATTGTTGAAGTAGTTAAGACAGGTATTAAACTTGGAATCAATAAAGTAAGATTAACAGGTGGCGAGCCATTAGTTAGAAAAGGTATTGTTGAGTTAGTCTCGATGATTTGGAATGTTGAAGGCGTAAAGGATCTTTCGATGACAACGAATGCAACTTTTCTTGCTGATTTTGCCGAGGATCTAAAAAATGCCGGATTGCAAAGAGTAAATATCAGTCTTGATACTCTTAATCCGGAAACTTATAGATTGACTACCCGTGGTGGAAATATTAAATATGTTTTTGAAGGTATTGAAGCTGCAAAAAAAGCAGGCTTATCTCCAATAAAAATTAATTGTGTTGTAATGAATTCATCACAGGAAAAGGACGCAAAAGAAGTTTCCAGATTTTGTGAGGAAAACGATCTTAAAGTTCGTTTTATTCATCAGATGAATTTGTCAACAGGAGAATTTTCTATTGTTGAAGGTGGTGATGGTGGTAATTGCGTAAAATGTAATCGCTTGCGTTTGACTGCCAATGGGAAAATAAAACCTTGTCTTTTTAATGATTTAGAATTTGATGTTAGAGAGCTTGGTATTGAAGAGGCATATAATCAGGCAGTTTTAAATAAACCAAAATCAGGAACTTATAATAAAAGTGGTGAGTTTTATAATATTGGAGGTTAATTGTTATAAGTGCCTAAAGTGAGCTAATCCCGAAAACTTTCGGGATGGAGTGCCTAAAGTTTAAAATTAGAAAATAATATTATGAAAAAATTCAGCCATACAGATAGCCAAGGTAAAGCCAAAATGGTAGATGTTGGTAGCAAAATCAATCAGCTTCGCATTGCAAAAGCTAAAGGAAAAATCATACTGAATAAAAAAACAGTTGCTCTTATCAGAGAAAATAATATGAAAAAAGGTGATGTGCTTACTATTGCCGAAATTGCAGGTATTCAAGGAGGAAAAAAAACTAGCGAATTGATTCCTCTTTGTCATCCATTGCAGATCACAAAGATTAGTGTATCTGCAAAATTGACTACTAATGGGGTAGAGGTAAATAGCGAAGCTCGTTGTGTCGGTAAAACCGGTATCGAAATGGAGGCTCTCACTGCCGTGAATATTGCTTTGCTTACAGTTTATGATATGTGCAAAGCTGTTGATAAGGATATGATTATTGATGATATTTCGTTGGTCGAAAAAACTAAAACCGATTTAGCATAAAATGAAAAACAAACAACAGGAAATAAAAATTCTATCTGTAAATATTTCTGAAAAACGAAGAACAATAAAATATCCCGTTAAGGAAATAAAAATAAATGATAAAGGTATTGAAGGTGATGCACATTCAGGTAGTTGGCACCGACAGATTAGTTTGTTTGGGAAAGAGACGATTGACAAATATTCCAAACTTTTAAAAAGGGAAATTGCTTTTGGTGAGTTAGCTGACAATATCACTACAGAAGGAATGGAGATTTTTCATGCAAAAACATTTGACAGATTTATTTCTGATAAAGTTGATCTGGAGGTTACTCAAATTGGAAAAGAAAATCATGGTGATTCAATTCCAATTTATGAAGAACTTGGGAATTATCTTGAGATTAGAATGAGAGAAGTGGTGTTTTGCCGTGTAAAAAAAGGTGGAATAATGACTGCCGGCGATGTGTTGAAATATTATCCAAAAGTATTTAAAGTATTGGTGATTACACTTAGCGACAGGGCAAGCAAAGGAGAATATGAAGATAGAAGCGGCCCAAGAATAAAAGAGCTCACCAAAGAATATTTCAAAGAAATTGACTGGAGGTGTGATGTAAGTTCTAAGATTATTCCTGATGACAAGGAAAAATTAAAATCTGTTTTGCAAAAAGCTAAAGAAGATAATTTTGATGTGATTTTTACAAGCGGAGGAACAGGAATAAGTCATAGAGATATTACGCCGGAGGTTGTTACCGAATTTTTAGACAAAGAAATTCCGGGAATTATGGAGATCATAAGAATAAAATACGGGCAGAAAAAACCAAATGCACTTTTAAGCAGGGGAGTAGCAGGTGTTGCGGGCGACTCATTAGTTTATGCACTTCCGGGAAGCGTGAAAGCAGTGAATGAATATCTGCATGAGATTTTTAAAACTTTAAAGCATTTGATATTTATGCTGCATGGTATTGATGTGCATTAATTATTCTTAATAAACTGAACAATTCAAAATCAAAAAGCAATGGAAAGAGATGTAGCAATAAAACTTTTAAAAAAAAATATTAAGAGCGAAAATATGCTTAAGCATAGTTATGCTTCTGAAGCAGTGATGCGGGCATTGGCTAAAAGATTAGGAAAAGACGAGGAAAGGTGGGGCTTGGCAGGTTTACTACATGATTTGGATGTGGAAAAAGTAAATGCAGATCCTAAAATTCATGGGCTGGAGACTGCAAACATGTTGGCAGAAACTGATATCGATGCTGAAATAATTGATGCAATAAAAATGCATAATGAAGATGCAACCGAAATAGAACGAACAACAGAATTTCAACATGCACTTGCTGCCGGAGAAACTATTACCGGAATGATTGTTGCCACTACTTTGGTTTATCCTGATAAAAAACTTGCAAGTGTTAAGCCCAAGTCTATTACAAAAAGAATGAAAACAAAAGCTTTTGCTGCATCAGTAAAACGCGAAAATATTATGGAATGCGAGAAGATTGGTATTCCATTAAACGAATTTGCTGCTATCTGCCTTGAAGCTATGAAAGAGATTAGCGATGTGATGGGTTTGTAATTGGTTAATATTTTATTAACAATTAATTGGGTAAACTTTTTTAAGCTTTTTACGTAAACAAGAATATTATAATTTACATTTGTAAAAAGTTTTGAAATGTTTCAGAGATTACCTTTTTTTCTAAAAAATAAATATTTTTATACTATCCTTGCTTTTCTGGTTTGGATGTTGTTTTTTGATAAAAATAATTTCATTTATCAAGCTAAATTATCTTCCAACCTGAAAGACCTTAATAATGAAAAAGAATATTATCTTAATGAAATTGAATTAAACAATGCTGCTACCAACGAATTAATTACAAACACTACTACACTCGAAAAATTTGCCCGTGAAAAATATCTCATGAAACGCGATAATGAAGATATATATATTATAGTGGATGAAGATGAAAATTAATACATTTTAGGAAAGGTAAAAGAAAGCTACAAAGGATCTACATCAATAACCACATGTATTTTTTTATGTTCATTATGAGACCTGAAATTTTCAATCTCATTAAGTAGTTCCGATTTTAATTGTTTTACAGATACTTCCCTTTCAACTTTAATTAAAATAGTTTTAATATATCTGTTTTTTATTCGTGATACCAATGGATATTCCGGACCAAGAACACGTTTGCCAAATTTCTGTTTTAAAATTTTCGCCAGATAAGACGCACCCTTATTCAAATCATGATAATCTTTATGAAATAATTTTAAAAGTATTAGTTTGTAATACGGAGGATAATTAAATTTATACCTGTCGGAAAGTTCGCTGAGATACATTTTATTGTAATCGTTATTGATTACATTTTGTATGGTTTGATGTTTTGGGTTGTATGTCTGAATTATTACAGTGCCCTGTTTGCCTTTTCTCCCGGCTCTTCCGCTAACTTGTGCCATCAGCTGAAAGCTCCTTTCTTGTGATCTGAAATCCGGGAAGCTTAGCAAGTTATCAGCATTTAAAATTCCCACAACACTAACATTGTCAAAATCCAAACCTTTAGTAACCATTTGTGTTCCTACCAGAATATCAATTTCACGTTCTTCAAAACTATTGATTATCCTTTGATAGGAGTATTTAGAGCGTGTTGTGTCGAGATCCATTCTTTCGATTCTGGCTTCCGGCAATATTATTGAAAGGTCATCTTCTACTTTTTCGGTTCCAAAACCCTTCATCATTAATGCAGTACTTCCACAAGAAGGGCATTTATCAGGAACCTTTGTAGAATAGCCACAGTAATGACATCGCAGTTGATTATTATGTTTATGATAGGTGAGAGTTACATCACAGTTCAAACATTCAGGTACCCAATTGCAGACTTCACATTCTAACCGGAGGGAGAAACCACGACGGTTCTGAAATAAAATAATCTGCTTTTTATCTTCCAGAGCTTGTTTTATATGATCGATCAGAAATGACGAAAAATGTGATTTCATTGTTTTTTGCCTGATTTCCTGTTTTAGGTTGGCAATTTTTATCTCCGGCATTTGAACACCACCATATCTGTGGATTAATTCAACAAGTTTATATTTACCTGTTTGAGTATTAAAATAACTCTCTAAAGAAGGAGTGGCAGAACCCAGAATTGCTTTTGCTTTATGCATTATAGCCAGATAAACTGCAGAATCACGTGCATTGTATCGTGGAGCCGGATCATATTGTTTGTACGAAGTGTCGTGTTCTTCATCAACAATCACCAAACCAAGATTATTGAATGGCAAAAACATTGCAGAACGAGGACCGATAATTATTTTATATGAATTTTTTTGATTTTTGCTCTTATACTGATTATTTAGGACATTATTCCAGATTTCAACTTTCTCATTATTGCTGTATTTCGAATGATAAACCCCGATATTTTCTCCAAAATATTTCTGAAGTCTGCTGATAATCTGTGTTGTGAGCGCAATCTCCGGAAGCAGATATAAAACCTGTTTTCCTTTTGCGATTACCTCTTTTATCAATTTTATGTAAATCTCTGTTTTTCCGCTTGAGGTAACTCCATGAAAAAGAACTACATCTTTTTCTTTAAACGCATTATTAATTTCTTCAAAAGATTTTTTCTGGTATTGATTTAATTCAATTTCCTCTGCCGAAGAAGAACTTTCTCTGATTTCAAGACGGCTGCTTGTTTTTGTTTTGATTTCGAAAATCCCTTTTTTAACAAGAGAATTTATTTGCGATGCCGAACCATTAACACTTTTTAAAAGTAGAGGTCTTTTTACCTCTCCATTTTGAATGTCGTTTTCTGTTAATTTGATGAATGACATCAACAATTCGAGTTGTTTGAATGCTCTTATGCTTAGCTCTTCAAAGAGAACTTTTAGATTTTCTTCATCTTTATATTTTTCTGAAAGACGAACAAAAGTTTCTTTCTTTGGCTTGTACGAATCATGAATTTCTTCTTCAACAAGAATAACTTTTTTCTCAATAAGATTTTTTATCAGAGGAAAGATTTTTTGCAGTTCAGCTATTTCTGTAGCTTCCGAAATTGTTAGTTTGCTTCTGTTGTGAAGAGCTTCTGTAATATTTCTTTCTCTTTCGCTAAGTCCTGAAATTTCGCCGTCAAATTCCGGATGTAAAATAATACTCGATTCGCTGGCAAGTTTAAGTGCCGAGGGTAAAGCAACGTTCATCACTTCACCTTTGGTGCATAAATAATATTCCGACATCCATTTCCAGAAATTCATCTGAACATCATTAACAATAGGAATAGGGTCGAGAATTGACAATATATATTTTACCGAATATGTCTCCGGTACTTTCTCATGAATATTTAAAACTAAAGCGGTATATAATTTTTTTCTACCAAACTGAACAACAACCCTCTGGCCTTTTCTTATTTCATCATTTAATAAAAAAGGAACACGATATGTAAATGTACCCTTTACCGGAAGGGGAAGCAGTACATCTACGAAAAGTGTTGTTCGTTCCATAATAAAAAAGTGCCTTAAGTTTATGCTTGGATTAATTTAGGTCTGTATTTCTCACATTTTTAAAAATAAATCACAGTGCCAAAATCCTCGCCATCTCCAGCATGTTTTCATCAATTTTCTGATGATGTTTTATTGCTTCCGCAAAAGGAGTAAAAGCAATTTTTTTATTCACCTGGCCAACCATAACACTTCTTTTTCCATTAATTAAAGCTTTAACCGACTCGTATCCCAAGGTACTTGCTAAAACTCTATCCATACATGATGGCGAACCTCCCCTTTGAACATGTCCGAGAATGGTAACACGGGTTTTGTAATTGGTGAATTTTTCGTTTACCCTTCTTGCAATTTCATAAGCTCCACCTGCATCATCTCCTTCGGCAACAATTACTATTCCTGATTTCTTATTATGTCGCCAATCGTATTCCAGTTTATGAATTAAATCTTCAATATGAGTTTTCGTTTCCGGGATAAGAATATCTTCTGCACCACCTGCAATACCACTTCTGAGAGCAATAAAACCTGCATCCCTGCCCATAACTTCAATAAAAAACAAACGATTATGAGAATATGCTGTATCTCTTATTTTGTCGATTGCCTCAACAACAGTATTTAAAGCTGTATCGTAACCAATTGTAAAATCTGTACCAAAGAGATCGTTATCGATTGTTCCGGGTAAGCCGACAATCGGGAAATCATATATTCTGTCAAATTCATTTGCTCCTGAAAAAGTTCCGTCACCGCCAATTACAACTATTGAATCAATTCCTTCATTCTTTAAATTACTATATGCTTGCTGCATTCCTTCAGCGGTTTTGAATTCTTCGCATCGTGCAGATTTTATTATCGTTCCACCTTTTTGAATAATATCCGAAACCGAATAGTTTTTGAGTTTAATAAATTCATTTCTTATTAACCCGTCATAACCGCTTTTTATTCCAATTACTTCTAAATGATTATAAACAGCTGTTCTGACAACTGCTCTTATTGCAGCATTCATACCTGGTGCATCACCTCCTGAAGTTAGTACGCCTAT
>CAYOKJ010000086.1:0-4181 GCA_964404485.1 uncultured Bacteroidales bacterium
AGAAAATATGGTATCTTTATTGTGAAAAAGTTGGTTTGTGCGCAGACTCCCGTTGGCAATAATATCAACTAAAAAAAGATAAAGGGGAAAACTTATCCTTCAATAAAACACCTGAAAATCTTTGATACATTGACCAAAGGTTTTCAGGTATAATTTTAATTATAAACTAGTTTAATTTTTTACTATTTTTCCGGAAATAGTTTCTTTACCAATAATCATCTTGTAAATATAAACTCCCTTCTCTATTTCATTTCCGTTGTCGTTTTTACCATTCCATCTGATTTCATAAGAATTTCTATCAAGAACATCACTAAGGACTGTTCTTATTTCCTTTCCGTTTACATCATATATTTTTAAAACAATCTGTTGTTTTTCAAATAAATTAAACTTAAAAACAGTTTCCTCAGAAAAAGGATTAGGATAAATATCAAGCACTTTATTCGTGGTATTATTTTCCTCTACACTTACAAAATTTAAATGAGAATATAATCCTGTACTAGTTCCAACCAAAAGATCATCATAATAGATACAATAAATCTGAGAACCTAAAGGATATGGCCAATACATATTCCATGCTGATGTTCCACCTGGAAGATGATAAACAATATTATCAACAGCCATATACACATCCCAGGTATTTCCATCATATGTAATTGCTCTACCTGTTCCTGGATTTGGCAAACCAGATTGTGGCAATGCTGTCCAATATGTATCCCCAATTGCTTTTTTAAATGAAACTACTGAAGCACCTGAGGCATCGGTTCCACAAGCAAAAATGGTATCATTATAAGTCACACAAATATCAGCAATAGATGCTGATATTGGATATCCGGGACCAATAAACAGATCATTAGAAATACTCCATATTGATGGACTAGTTTCCTCAATTCTGTATATCCCATTCACTGTACCAAATGTTGTATTTCTTTCAACTCCTACATAAATTACTGCATTTGAATTTTCATAAACAACAACCATATCATTAACATCACATCCATCGTAAAGCATTGGCGATCCTACAATTTGACTAAACACCCAAGTTCCACCGGTATATTCACCAACAAAAACAGCACCAAGAGCTTCAGGTTCATTCCAATCCTCGTGATCATGAAGTCCGACAAATATTCTTTCATTTGTTGAAAATGGATCAATTGCAATAGCTGTAACATCTGTACCATATGTCCAGGTATAATAAGGATAAGGTGAATCAATATGAGCTTCAAAAACAAGGTTATAACTTAATGGATTTGTAAAAGCCCCGTAAGAACTAGTCCATTTAAAAACATCACCATTACTATTACCACAATACATTGGATCAGCTAATAGTTCTGATTCTACTTCAGTCCAAATTACAGAATGACCTAGTGGCCAGATAGGGTAACTCCAGTTTGGAGAAGCACCTCCATAACCGGAAACATGCCAGATACCTGATTTTGAAGCTACCCATGCTGTATCTTTTAAAAAATTCATTGCCCAATCGTTAACCTGAACGGCTAATAAACCATAATTAGTTTCTGTAACTGTGGAAGTAGTATTATCAAAAAACCCACTACCCCAATCAGTTCGAACATAAGCATAATCTTCGTTAATTGGATCAACACATATTGCACCATCAGCTCCTCCATGAGGGTTCCATGAACTTCCCTGATCAGTACTATAAACCCTGCTAAAAAACACCAGGTAATTACCGGATGTATTATTATTGATCGATATTTTACCTCTTCCGCAATCATCAATTACAGTAACGGTTGTCCAGGGATCACTATCTGTATCTGTGTATGATACTTGTGCAGAAAACCCGGATGAATTCCCTTCATAACTCCCACAAAAGATTCTACCGTCTGCTGCAATACCCATTGAAACATATTCCTTTCCGGTAGCAGAAAGACTGGCAAGAGTAAGTTTAGTCCATGTAGTTGAATTTGACAAACTTGTATAAGGATCAGAAGACCTATAAATAAATGGAGGATCTCCCGGTACAAATAAATAAACATAATTATTAAAAGGATTAATATGAATTTCTAAACGAAATTGATTTGTCCATCCAGGCGATGTATCTATTAATGAACTATCCAAAGTAATTAAATTACCACTTGCGTTAAGGTCAGCAATGTACATCCACTCCTCAGGTCCTTTTTTAATTTCCCAAAATAAGCATGAATTATATGCCTCAACTGCTTCAATAGGCCTATTTTGGATTGTAAAAATTGATGAAGCGGCGGTACTTGCTCCAACAAAAATACCTTCCTGAGTTCCGGCATATAAAAAACCTGAATTTTCATCTACAGCAAAACAGGTAATAAAACCATAATTATCATTTGCATCAAGATCAGGAATAGTATTCCATCCTGAAAAAGAGGGAGTAGAAGTATTAACATTTGTTACATCACTGTAAAACATCGAATTCGGACTAGCTGTTGATAAATATACTCTTGTAGATGTTGAAGATAAGGCATAATTATCAATTTCTTCAATCATCCCTCCATAAACAGGTTCAGCTTGTGGTACTATTTGTGCTAATATTGATGAATAGTTACAGCATAAAAAAAGGATACAAACAAAAGTGATACTTCTTTTTCTTAAAAATTTTCTCATAAGGCGTCAGGGTTTTAGAAATATTTGAATTTTTATATAATATAATCATTATAAGAAATATGATAATAGAGTTTCTAAAGATACTAAAAAAACTAATATTCTACAACCTTAATATTGTTTGTTCTTGATTTGAATTTTAACTGTTGTTTTATTAGTTTAATTATTATCAAATTAACTACTGTAGGATGGGGATCCAGGATGTTTTCACTTTAACTTTAAACTTTTTCTCTATTTTTTCTACAAATATTTTTTTTAATAAAATAATTATTATAATTTTGCACGCCAAATAAAAACAGAGTTTAGAATAAATAAAAAAAGAAAATGGCTAATCATAAATCTGCATTAAAAAGAATTCGTTCGAACGAAACAAGAAGAATACGTAATAGGTATCAGGCTAAAACTATGCGTAATGCACTTAAGAAATTTCGATCTATTACAGATAAAAAAGAAGCATCAGAAAAACTTCCTGCATTATTTACTTTTATTGACAAACTGGCAAAAGTTTCGGTCATTCATCAAAACAAAGCCGGTAATCTAAAATCTAAATTAGCAAAACAAACAAATTCTTTATAAGAATTTTTTTTAAATACTATATTTTAAGAGCCTTTTCGTTTATCGGAGAGGCTCTTTTTGTTAATAATAAATATGAGAATTAAATAAAAATATATATTTCTTTTTCTGTTTTTAAAACAATCAACAAACAATATTTAGCTAACCAAAGGATTCTGTAAGAAATAAAACAAGTCAGTACGACAAAAATCAGAAAGCATGGATTGATGGGTTTTTATTATTTCTTTATATTTTTATTATTACCTTTGTTGTAAGTATAATATATCTACCTGCAAGTTCCTGAAATAATGCAGTAATATTTTCAAAATCTCCTTTAAATGAATAAATACAAAGAAAACACTTCAATAAAAAACTGGGCTGAAGATGATCGCCCTAGAGAAAAATTACTTCTGAAAGGTAAAAATTCGCTATCAAATGCAGAACTTATTGCAATACTTATTGGCTCGGGAAACCAAAATGAATCTGCTGTTGAATTATCAAAAAACATTTTAACAAGCACAAAGGATAATATAGCGGAATTGTCAAAATTAAGTGTAAAAGATCTGATGAAATTTAAAGGTATTGGCGAAGCAAAAGCAATCAGCATAATTGCTGCACTGGAACTTGGCAAAAGAAGACGTGCTTCAGAAATCATCGATAAAAAAACTATTACAAGCAGCAATGATGTTTTTGAGTTTTTCCAAGGAATTCTGGCAGATTCAAATTATGAAGAATTTCATATTTTACTGTTAAACAGAGCCAATAAAATTATTCGACAATTTAATATCAGCAATGGGGGCATTTCAGGAACAATTGCCGACCCTAAAAAGATATTTAAACTTGCTCTCGAAAACAATGCATCTTCAATGGTTCTCTGTCATAATCATCCCTCCGGAAATATTAAACCCAGCGACTCTGACATTTCACTCACAAAAAAAATTAAAAATGCAGGTGAGCTTCTTGAAATAAAAATCCTTGATCACGTTATTATTGGTGATGAAAAATATTATAGCTTTGCTGATGAAAATATGCTTTAA
>CAYOKJ010000086.1:4281-13000 GCA_964404485.1 uncultured Bacteroidales bacterium
ATTGTGCACACAGGTCAGCATTATGACGAAAACATGTCGAATGTCTTTTTTGGTGAGATGCAAATTCCCAAACCTGATTACAATCTAAATGTTGGCTCTGCCGGTCATGGCAATCAAACAGCCCAGATGATTGTTGGAATTGAAGAAATTCTACTAATCGAAAAACCTGATTTTATTATTCTTTATGGAGATACGAATTCAACACTTGCAGGTGCTGTAGCTGCTGCAAAAATTCATATTCCTATTGTTCATATAGAAGCAGGTCTTCGGTCATTCAACAAAAAAATGCCAGAAGAAATTAACAGAATTACTTGTGATCATGTTTCAACCCTACTCTTCTCGCCTACAAAAACAGGATTTAATAATTTGGTAAAAGAAGGTTTTAATACTGACAACAAACCATTTTTTACAATTGATAACCCGCAAATTTATCATTGTGGTGATGTTATGTTCGACAACAGTTTGCATTTCTCAAAAATTGCCGAAAATAAATCCAACATCATCAATAAACTAAACCTTAGAAAAAATCAATTTATTCTTGGAACCATTCATAGGGATAATAACACTGATAATTCAAATAGACTGAATGCAATTTTTTCTGCATTAAATAAAATTTCTACTAAAAATAAAATCACAACTGTTTTACCATTACATCCAAGAACTTCTAAACTTTTGAAAAAAAACCTGTCGAAAGAACTTTATCAGGAAATTTTCAATAATCATTTTATTAAAACTATTAAGCCTGTTTCTTTCTTCGATATGATTGCTTTAGAAAAAAACGCAAAAATTATTATGACTGATTCCGGTGGAGTTCAAAAAGAAGCATATTTTTTTGAAAAACCATGTATTATTATGAGATCGGAAACAGAGTGGGTAGAAATTGTTGAGAATAAAACTGCAATTGTTGCTGATGCAGATGAACAAAAAATTATTGACTCATATTTTCATTTTAATAACAATAATAAATTATATTTCCCTAAAATTTTCGGTGATGGAAAAGCAGCTGAGTTTATTTGTGAGGAAATAATTAAAACTTCTAAATAACCAAAATTGTTGAATAATAAAATACTATTTTCATAGAAAATAGTGCAAAAGCTCCCATCATAAAAATAAATTACTAAATTTGAACAAAACTTAAAGTTCAAGCTTTTCTTAAAAAAACCTTGTGAAACTTTACTTTGCCAAATATAATGAAGTGATAATAGACCATGGAAAGTAAACTCCAAAATAACCACAACTTTCAACTTGAGGAGGATCAGAATCTTTGGCGTGCACTGAAACATAGTGATCCGGTAGCACTAAACAAGTTATTTAATAAATATTATGAAAATTTATATTTCTATGGTTTAAAGATTACACCAAGCCACGATGTTGTCGTTGATACCATTCAAGATATGTTTGTAAAAATTTGGGAATCAAGAGATAGAATATCCAAAGTAAAATTCGTAAAAGCATACCTTTTCGCCTCTTTTCGAAATAACCTAATTAAAATTAATCATTGCGACATTTTGAAAAGAGCTGATACTAATAACTATCCCGATAAGGATTATTGCTTTGAAATTTCACCCGAAGAAATATTCCTTAATAATGAATCACACAATGAAGCAATGAAAATTATTGAATATTTACTATCAAATTTAACTCCAAAGCAAAGAGACATTATTTATTTAAAATTCTATTGCAATCATTCTAATATCGAAATCGGTCATGTATTATCCATCAATCAACAATCAGTTGCAAACTTATTGACAAGAACATTGAAAATATTGCGAAAGCTGCAAAAACAAAGTAGTTTAAATATTTTTTAATTAGCAGAAAATCAATAACAAAAAACTTTTTTCAAAATTATTTTCTAAAATGTGAGTATAAAACAAGAAGTTTATACTCATACTTAAATAGTTTGACCAATAATTTATTATGAAATATAAAAATTATAAAATTGATGACTTTGTGTTAAACGAATCTTTCATCAATTATGCTACAAATAAAAATCAAACTGACATAGTTAAGTGGGAAAAATGGTTTTCTAAAAGGCATAAAAACAAGGAAACAGCTTTAGAAGCAAAAATGCTTATTCTCCAATTACGATTCAAAAAGTGTGAACTCCCTGATGGTTTTGTAAAAAATGAATGGTTAAAATTAGAAAATACTTTAAAGCTGAACGATTTCAAGACTCCCCTTAAGAATCGAATTATTTTTAAACAATCTATTTGGCAGTATGCCGCCGTAGCATGTGTAATTTTGTTTTTTTTGTGTGCAATATATTATCTTTCAGTAATTCCAAAATCTGAGAAAGTTGTGGAATATCAAGAGATTATAGTCCCTAAAGGAGAAATACAAAAAATCATTCTTCCAGATAAAACTACAGTATTTATTAACTCCGATTCAAAATTAAAATATAATAAACACTTTGGTGAAGAAAAACGGGAAGTAATACTTGAAGGGGAAGCATGCTTTGATGTTGAATATGATCCTGAAACACCTTTTATTGTACATACTTTTGAAAACGATATTACCGTTTTAGGAACCGCTTTCGATGTTTTTGCTTACCCTAACGAGAATATTTACAGAGCATCACTTGAACGAGGCAAAATTTCAGTTTCACATAACAGTGAAAAAGCAATAGAACTAAAAGTAAACCAAAACTACCAATTATTAAGGAATAGTAACCAAGCAAAAATATTTGAAACTAAAAATGTCCAATCGTACTCATCATGGAAAGAAGGAAAAATTGTTTTTAGAAATCAACGGTTTACTGACATACTGCGAAAACTGGAGCGTTCACATAATGTAATTTTTAATCTGCAGAATAAAAAAGTTGAAAATTGCAAATACACAGGTACCTTTACAACTGATGATGAAATTAACACTATACTGGATGTTATTAAATATACAACACTCTTTGAATATGAAATCGTTAAAGATACAGTAATTATAAAGTAAATAGTAATTTAAATAATTAATTATGAAGAGTATTTATTCTTTCAAAAACTTATTTTTTCGATTCTTAATGCTTTTTTGCATAACTTTTTATTTTATTTTTTTATCAGGTAGCTCGGTTGCCCAAGGTTCTGAAATTAAATATACTCAAACACTCCAAGAGCTTTTTCAGCATATCGAAAACCAAGGTAAATATACAATGTTTTATCAAAATAGCCAGGTTGACCTTAAAAGAAAAGTTAGGATTGATAAAAATCAAACCGATATGAATAAACTTTTATCTCAAGCACTGGAAGGTACGGGATTAAATTTTAAGTTAATAGATGACCATATCGTAATTACAGTAAAACGAAATATTAATGAACAAAATGATGGACCCATTGTACGGGGTAAAATTACTGATAATACGGGTGAAACACTAATTGGTGTAACTATCATAGTTAAAGGAACGACAATAGGAACCGTTACAAGTTTAGATGGTGAATATGAACTTGAAGTCAATAATCTTACCGACACACTTGTTTTTTCTTATATTGGTTTTGTAAAAATTGAACAAGCTATTAATGGTCGTACCGAGATAAATGTTGTTATGCAAATGGCTACTTTTGCTCTCGATGAAGTAGTTGCCATTGGCTACGGAATTAAAAAGCAAACTGATATAATTGGCGCAGTTTCAGTAATTAACACTAAAGAAATAGCCTCTTTGCCTGTTTCAAATATTGCAACAGCAATTCAAGGAAAAGCAACCGGAGTAAGTGTTACGCAGAACACAGGAGCCCCCGGTGCCGGAACAGCAATCCGAATCAGGGGAACAGGTACTATTAATAACAATTCGCCACTTTTTATTATTGATGGAATTCCTACACAAGATGCAAATAATTTGCCTCCTGATAATATCGAATCAATTTCTATTTTGAAAGATGCAGCAGCTTCTTCAATTTATGGTTCAAGAGCATCAAATGGTGTTGTACTTATAACAACAAAAAAAGGTAAAGAAGGTAGTATTAAGGTAAACTTAAATACATATACCGGATTGCAAGTTATTAGCAATTTGACAAAAATGTGTGACAAAGACCAATATATTGAGCTATATAACGAAGTCGCAAAAAATGATGGAAGATCAATTATTTCACCTGAAATGGCAGATTCTTTGCCAAATACAAACTGGTGGAACGAAATATTTAAACCTGCAGTGATAACTTCTACCAGCATTAATGTAAGTGGAGGTACAAAAAACACTAACTATCTTGTTTCAGCAAATTACTTTAATCAAGATGGTATTATTCTTAATTCAGGATATGACAAGTATTCCTTCAGAACAAGCATTAACAGTAAATTATCTGATAAAATTGATATTGGTACAAACCTAAATTTATCTAATGCAACTACAAATAGAGTAGGTAGCTCCGGCGACGGTTATGGAGGAAACGGCGGAAGCGTTGTTCGTTATGCATATTTCAGAACACCAATATACCCCGTTTGCGATAATAATGGTGAATATATTGACTATTATCCTGAGTATGCGGAAGTATTCGGAGATGGATATAATCCTGTTGCTTTTGCTGAAAAATATGATTGGAAAAACAAAGAAAATCGTTTATTGGGTAACATCTTTATAAACTGGAAAATTACAGATAATTTGACTTTTCGAACTGATTATGGACTTGATTTTTACTCTACTAACGAAAAAAGATTTAACGAAAACTGGGGTTATAATGGGAGAATTAATAATCCGAATTCGTTGCAACAAGCCTCAGTAACCAGCTCGCAAAGTACATGGAAAAGTACACTTACATTTAATAAAACAATTAATGAAAAACATAATCTGAATGTTTTAGCCGGTTTAGAAACAATTAAAAATAATTTAGAAGGTCAATCGGGATCAGCGCAAAACTTTCCCGATCAAATACCAAGCCTTAGATATTTATCAAACGGAACTAAAAATCAACGCGTTGATGGTTGGCAATCTCGTTGGGCATTATTATCTTTCTTTGGTCGGGTTTCTTATGATTATAAAGGAAAATATTACGCAGAAATCGTAGTACGTGAAGACGGCTCATCTCGATTTGGTAGTAATTACCCTTGGGCATTTTTCCCAGCTGCCGCTTTGGGCTGGAGAATTGATAAAGAACCATTCTTATGTGATGTAAAATTTCTCTCTTACTTAAAACTACGCACAAGTGCAGGAATATTGGGAAACCAGCAAATCGGCAATTACGGTTTTGCATCCCTAATTACTCCCGGCTCTTATTATCCTTTCGGTAATAATTCTTTATCAGGATATTATCTTTCAAGACACGGCAACGCAAATCTTCGATGGGAAAGCCAAACGCAATTTAATGCAGGTCTTGATTTAGGATTATTTGACAATAAATTATTTTTTGTTTTCGATTACTATAATAAACTTACCGATGATGTACTTGTACGTGCTCCTTTGCCACCAAGTAGTGGTAATGCCACCCCTCCATTTATTAATGCAGGGAAAATTAAAAACAGCGGAATTGAAATGGAAGTAACATATAAAAATCAAATTAATAAACTAAATTATAACATCGGGCTTGTTTTCTCACACTCAAAAAACGAAGTGCTTGAACTTTATAGAGATAGTCCAATTCCTGCCGGTAGAATTGACAACGGAATATATGCAACTCTCACTGAAGAAGGTTTCCCCATAGGCTCATATTACTTGTATGAAATGGAAGGCATTTTTCAGGACGAAACAGATATTTTTACTCACGCTTTTCAAGGTAATGATATTAAACCTGGTGATGTAAAATTTGCTGACCTTAGCGGACCTGATGGTGTACCTGATGGAATAATTGACTCTTACGACCGAACACATGTTGGTAGCCCAATTCCTGATTTTACTCTCGGATT
This sequence comes from uncultured Bacteroidales bacterium, assembly GCA_964404485.1. Lineage (GTDB taxonomy): Bacteria > Bacteroidota > Bacteroidia > Bacteroidales > JAIORY01 > JAIORY01. The sequence goes on from CAYOKJ010000086.1 coordinate 10,099, forward strand.
AAATGTTGGGTTGAATTATAAGAAATGGGATTTTACTCTTTTCGTAGAAGGTGTTTATGGAAATGAAATTTATTGGCAGGTCGCTCACGATATTGAAGGATTTTATAGAGCTTTTAATGTTACACAAAGAGTATATGACAGTAGATGGACAGGACTAGGTACCAGTGATGATCAGCCACGCGTTTCATGGACAGGATCAACAAATAATAAAAAACCATCAACTAGATTTTTATTTGATGGCTCCTATTTGCGAATAAAAAATGTAAATTTAGGTTATACATTTAGTGATATTGGTAAACAAAAAACAATTATTCAATCACTCAGAGTTTATCTAAGTATTCAAAACCTCCTGACATTTACAAAATATCCCGGGCTTGATCCTGAAATGCAAACAAGCGATAACTCCAGCAGCGAAGGTGATTTAGCTAAAGGTATTGATTGGGGAACATATCCTATGGCAAGAGTTTTTACTTTAGGATTTAATATAAGTTTTTAAAAAATAAATTGATATGAAAAAGCACTTAGTAATTATTATAGCTATCTTGTTTTTAATAAGCTCTTGTAAAAAGTTTCTTGATGAACAACCACAAGGACCATATCCTACAGCAGCATTTTTTCAAACAGAAAGTCATGCTAAATTGGCAGTTAACGCTTGCTATGAACCACTTTCATTTGCAAATTCAAATAATAGATTATGGGTTGTAACCGACGTTGTATCAAACGATGCCGTAAAGGGTGGTTTTCCTGGCGATCAGGCTGAAATTGAACTAATCGACAATTTTCTTATCTATGAAGATAATGGAAATATTGAAACAATATGGAGTATTTATTATGAAGGTGTTTCACGTTGCAATATGGTATTAAAATATGTCCCCGACATTGATATGGACAATGCGCTTCAAAATCGAATATTAGGCGAAGCTTACTTTCTGAGAGGCTATTTCTATTTTCAATTATGTAATATATTCGGTAATATTCCACTTGTTCTTGAGCCTCTGCTACCTATAGATATGCAAGTTCCAAATTCACTTCAAGAAGATGTATATTTACATATTGAATCTGATTTTATCTCCGCCTTTGATTATATGGAAGATGCATTGCAAGCAAATCCGAATGTATATCCTTCCGGAGAAATTGGTAGAGCAACACCAGGGGCTGCTAAGGCTTTGCTGGCAAAAACATATTTATTTGAAGAAAAATGGTCTGATGCTGCTTCCACTGCTGAAGAAGTTACTGCTTATGGATATTTGTTAATGCCAGTTTATCAACATAATTTTAATGTGATATTTGATAACAATAACGAACAAATATTTCAGGTTCAACATATGTCAGAAGAAAGCCCTGTTCAAGGAAGTAGGCTTAACCAATGGCTTGCACCTCGCGAACAAAATGGTTATGGATTTGATGAACCTACTCAAAATTTTGTTGATGAATTTGAAATGACTGAAGATAGTGTTTATGATCCCCGCCTTGACTATACTGTTGGAAGAGCCGGCCATATTTGGTTTGATGATATCGAATATGATACTTCATGGTCTTCAACAGGATATAATCAGAAAAAATCGCTTCAACCATTATCAGAAATACCTGCCAGCACTAAAGGTGATGCCGATTTAAATTTCTCAGTAATTCGTTATGCCGAAGTTTTATTAATTCAAGCCGAAGCATTATGCGAAATGAATAATACTTCAGAAGCAATTATTTATCTTAATAAAGTGAGACAAAGAGCAAGAGAATGTTATTTGTATGATGAAAACTTGTCAGGCTATGGTACAATTCCCGAAGGATTACTACCCGATGTAACAACTACCGATCAAGTAGTACTATTAGCAGCTATTCGCCATGAAAGACGAGTAGAGTTAGGATTTGAAAGTATGCGATATTATGATATTATCCGTTATGGAAGAGAATATGCCGAAAGTGCATTTTCTGACAAAGATAATTTTGATTACGATGTTCACAAGGTATTTCCAATTCCACAATCTGAAATTGAAACTAATAAAAATATTAAGCAAAACTTTGGATATTAACTAAATAAAAAAGAATAATAAATAAACATATATTTATTAAATTTAAACTAATTAAATATTTATTAACTAAAACCAATTATTATGAAAAAAACAATTAATTTTTTAGTGCTCTTTACATTTATTGCAGCACTAAGTGTTTATGTAAGCGGATGTAAAGATGATGATGAACCTGTTGTACCCGCCGGTAGCAAAGTAGCTTTAAATACGTTGATTACTGAATGTGAAACTCTACACGATGCTGCTGTTGAAGGAACATCAGTAAGTTTTTACGAAGTCGGCTCTAAAGCTGAGTTCCAAACAGCAATTGATGCTGCTCAAGCAGTAGCTGATACTGATGGCGCAACTCAAACTGTTATTGATGCTGCAAAAGCTAATTTAAACGCTGCCAAAGTAGTTTTTGAAGGGAAGTACATTCAAAATGTTTCAACAGAAGGACTTGTTGGACAATGGTTATTTAATGGTGATGCTACTGACTTTACAGGAAATGGTAACGATGGAACTGCTCAAACAGGTCATGAATATTGGGGTGCAGGAACACCGGTTCTTACTACAGATAGGTTTGGTAATGAAGCCAATGCTTATTATTTTAACGAGGGGGCAAATATTGAGGTTCCCTATACAACAGCTTTAAATCCTGCTTCACTATCTCTTTCATGGTGGGTTTATATGGAAGAATTGGATAATAATGATTATATGATTTCAATGAACCGTTGGGGCTGTTACAAAGTAAACCTTCAAACCATTAACAGAGTATTCTTCACAACAAAAGTTGAAGACCCTGAAAATCCTGGTTCATATATCTACAGCGACAGAGACCATGATGGAGATGGTTTAGTTGAAAATCAATGGTATCATTTATCTGTTACTTTTGG
>CAYOKJ010000087.1:0-5922 GCA_964404485.1 uncultured Bacteroidales bacterium
AAAAAAATATTTCAAAATATTTATCAGCAATTTAGAAATTCAATTGGTATAACATTACTTTATTGCTCAGTTAGGAAATTAATTAATAATAATAAAATGCCTAAATATTATTAGCAATTAAATCTTTGATAATATAGTATCAATATTACATTATTAGTTTTTTTTTTTTTGTGTATTATTTTTATTCTTGCATTTTAGCATTCAATCATTCAATCATTTTATCATTCAATCACTTTATCATTCAATCATTTTAGCATTCAATCATCTTATCATTCAATCGCTTTATCATTCAATCATTTTATCATTCAATCATTTTAGCATTCAATCATTTTAGCATTCAATCATTTTAGCATCCAATCATTTTAGCATTCAATCATTTTAGCATTCAATCATTTTAGCATTTGACCGCTACTACTAAATTTGTAACAGTGACTTAGTAAATGAAGCTATATTGTGATTTTTTATTCCATTTTAATCAACTCTCCATCTCCTGTAATATTTGATGAAACTTCTTCCGGATTACCATAATAGTAAATATCTCCGATACTTTCTATTGTAGCTTCAAGTAATTTGCTAGCTCTGATATAACAATTGTTTGTACCACGGTTATTGATATAAACATTGCTTGAGTATAAATCTTCGCAATGAAAAGGTCCATAACTTGCAGCGTAAATATATGTTACATACGACGAACCACGAAATACCATATCCACTGTTCCGTAATGAAGATGTAATTTTGCAATTTTTAATTCAAGATCAAGTTTAATAGTGCCTGCACCACCCCAAACATCAACACAAATAGAATCGTTTTTAATTGTATTTGTGCAACTAACATCTCCTGAGGATTCATATTTTAAACTATCCAGATTATTTACTGAAACGTAAACAGTAATTTCTTTTGCATAACTTCTAACCCAATTGCAACTGCTTGTATTTGTAATATTTAGATGACCGTTTATGAATTCAGTTTTAACAGAAGTTATAATATTTTCTCCGGCTTCAACAATTACTGAGTTTAATGAATCTTGTGTTATTACTAAATTTACATTATCATTCAGGTAAATTAGATGAAAATCACCAGAAGTTCGATCTTCTGTAATTATTTTCCCAGTGCTTTTAAAACAATTACCGATATTTTTTTTACACGAGAAAGATGCAATAGAAATAATTATAATTAATAATATGTTAATTGTTTTATTCATAAGTTAATAATAAAAAACATTAAAATGATATCCCAATCCGAATCCAACAAAATCAGCTCGTCCCGAATGTGTTTTCAATGTAATATTTGTATAAATATTTTTGGTCATTTTGTATTTAATAGCAAATTTTTCATAAGAAGTACCATCGCTTTGCTCTTTTCCACCAAGGTACATTCCAAGATTAACAACAAATGAAAATCTTGATACCATCATTTCATAAGCTGCACTTATTCCTGGTTTTATTATTGATAATTTGTTTTCAATTTCAACTTTATCTCTTTCCAGAAGTTTTAAATCCGAGCCATCGTAAGAAAAATCAAAACCAATACCAAATTTACTTTTATAGCTCACTTGCTTAAAAATATTTCCAAATACTGTATAAACGTAATATCTCTCTCCAAATTCCGAATTCATGTCTTTCACAGCAAAAGCCGCACAAACATTTACTTCAATAGATTTTTTCCCGTCAAATTCGTATGTATAAAGTTCAGGAAGTAGTTTTTCTTTTGATAATGGATTTCTTTTTGATAGTCGATAGGCAATTCCAGTATTAAAAAATGGTATGTTTAATCCAAAATTTGGAGTTTTTGTTGAACCATTTGAAAAATGTGCAAGACCACCTCCAATAGAAAAAATAGATCTTTTTGTGATTTTCCACTTTACCTCAAGCATGAAATTTACAGCAGCATTAATAGTTGACCCAATACAAAGATTTTTATAATTTTCGATAGAATTAAATTTTTTCGTTAAGAAACCAACACCTAATCCAAACCTAAAATAAATTATTGCTTTCTTTTTTTCTATCAATGGAAAATTAATATATGGAACTATTCCATAAGATTTGCCTAGATATGGTGATTTACCAAAATCGGAATACCAAAAAGACATTCCGATAAGAGGATAATTATACATATATTCCCATCGTGTTTTTCCATACGTTGCCCTAAAAATATTTATCTCATATGCAGGAAAATGCTTATTAAAAATCTGCATTTCCAAATGATGTGGTGCAATAAAACAATAGTTAAACCGACCTTCAAGTACAAGGTTAGTTGTGCGAAATTTATTCTGAAATTGAGCGGATATGGAGTTAGTATAAAAAAAACTTAAAAAAGCCAGAATGAATATGAAAATATTAAGTCTGATTTTCTTTGTTTTATCTATAATCATTTTTTATTTTTGAGGATTAAATTAATTTGTAAAAATAAATGTTTGCTTGATAATATTATAATTTTCTTGTTTTTTTATTAATAATTATTATTTATGTTTCTCCAATAATGGGAAAATTTATTCTCATTTTATAAAAGTTTAATAAGTAATAATGTATAATAAATTAATAAACAGCAAGATAGAAAATGTGGCACATGTGTTGTTAAATATTATAAGTAATATAATACACTACTATTTCTTAATATAAAAAAATATTTTTTTTTATTCCAATGTAAATTAATAATAATGAGGATTTGTATCATAGTCATAATTTTTTCTTTGTTTCAGTTAATGCCTTTTAATTCTGAAGCTCAATTAAATGTTGATAGTCTTAAAAGATCTATTAAAGATGCAGAAAAAAATAAAAAGCTTGAAATTTATAAGCATTTATCATTTGAATATCTTAACATTTCTATTGAGCAATCTATAAAATATAGTAAAAAAGCAATAGAAATATTAGAAGAACAGAATAAGCAGAAAGAAATTTCTGTTATTTTGAATGATATTGGTTTAAATTATTATAGTATAGACGATTACACCAAAGCCCTCGATTATTTTATTAAATCATTAGAAATAAAAGAAAAAATAAATGATAAAAAGGGAATTGGAAATACTTACAATAATATTGGTAATATTTATCAAAAGAAAAATGACTTTGATATGGCTATCGAATATTATTTAATGAGTTTTAATCTCAGAAAAGAGATAAATGATAATTATGGAATAGCTTCTTCCATGAATAATATTGGCAGAGTTTATATTGGAAAAAAAGAGTATGAAAAAGCTCTGGAAATGCTGAATTACAGTCTGGAAATATCCTCTGATAAAGGCTTAATAGACATTCAAAAAAGAAACTATAAAAATCTTTCTAATTTATATTTGGGTTTAAAAAATTATGAAACATCATTAAACTATTTTAAGGAATTTAAAAAAATCAGCGATTCAGTTTTTAAATTAAAAGTTAATAAAGAGATAACTCATTTAAAACAAAATTATGATTCTGAAAAAAGGGAAGAAGCAAATATTCTCTTAATAAAGGATGTTGAACTTAATCAGTCAAGAACACGTTTATATCAAATAATCGCATTTGTAATATTTATATCAGCAGCCATTATTATCTTTTTTGTTTTTTTGAATTGTCGAAACAAAAAAAAGGTATTTAAAGCATTAGAAAACAAAGATATTAAAATATCTGACCAAAAAGCTTTAATTGAAGATACTCTGGGTAAATATCAAGACACAAAAGACAGGAATGAAGCAATTCTTGAAGCACTTCCTGATGTGATGTTTGTGATTGATACTAATGGTAATTTTATTGATTTCCATGCTTCGAGTTATGAAAATTTATTTCTTCCTCCTGAGAAATTTATTAATAAATCAATATTTGAATTATTGCCAAAAAATGTTTCAGATCTTTACTCTAATGCAATAAAAGTGATTTCTGAAGTAAATGTTTTGCAAACTTTTGATTATGAACTTAAAATTAACGGAAAAAATGAAAAGTATGAAGCAAGGATTGTAAAAACTGAGAAGAATGAATTTCTTTCTATTATGAGAAATGTTACCCGAGAGAGACAAGTAGGAATAGATCTGAAAAATGCTAAAGAGGTCGCTGAAACAGCCAATAAAGCAAAATCATTAGTGATGGCCAGCCTAAGCCATGAGATTAGAACACCTCTAAGTAGTATCATCGGAGTTACTAGTATTCTTGAAGAAACACCTTTAACTGAAGAACAAAATGAATATCTTAATATTATAATTATTTCAGGTAACAATCTTTTATATCTCATTAATAATATTCTTGATTTTTCGAAACTTGATGCAGGTAAGATAAAGATTGAAAAATATAAATTCAATTTACAACAGGTAGTAAATGAAGTAATGAAAATGCTTGAATTTAAAGCTGTTGATGAGGATTTAAAAATATCTACTGAGATTGAAAAAACAATTCCACAAATAGTAATTGGTGATAAAATCCGACTTACACAGGTTCTTGTCAATTTAGTTAATAATGCTTTAAAATTTACTAAAAGAGGAGAAGTAAAAATTAAGGTTGAAAAATTTGATCAGAATGTTAATTTTCTTCGTTTGAAATTTAGTATTATTGATACTGGAGAAGGTGTCTCATTCGAAGAAAGAGATAAATTATTTAGAGACTTTTCACAAGCAAATGACTCAATTACCAGAAAATATGGAGGAACAGGATTAGGTCTTTCAATATGCAAACAACTGGTTACAATGATGGGTGGAGAAATTGGACTTGAAAGTGAAAAAAATAAAGGTTCAAATTTTTGGTTTACCATTGTATTCGACAGAGAAGAGATGGTGGAAACAAAAATTTTGGATAAACCTGTTTCTGATATTAAAAAAGATGTTGTTGAAGATAAACGTGTTCTTTCGGTTTTGTTAGTTGAAGACAATTTGCTTAATCAAAAATTTGCTGCTGCTATTCTGAAAAAAGTTGGACATAAAGTTGATATTGCAGAAAATGGGAAAATTGGTGTCGAATTTTTTATGAAAAACAAATATGATATTGTTCTGATGGATATTCAAATGCCAGTTATGGATGGCACTGAAGCTACAAGAAATATTAGAGCTTATGAAAAGAAAAATAATTTGAAAGGAACAAAAATTGTTGCAGTAACTGCTTATGCTATGGAAGGAGATAAAGAGAGATTTCTAAGTGCAGGAATTGATGATTACCTTGCTAAACCATATAAAGTAAATGATTTGTTAGCCTTATTGAACGAATTATAAACATTTTTTTATTCAGAAATAATTTCGGAGATTTGCAAAAACAACACTGCAAAAATAATGGATAAAAAAAAAGAGTTAAAATCATTTCAAAATTTACTTGAAATAATGGACGAACTTCGCGAGAAATGTCCATGGGATAAAGAACAAACACTCGACAGTTTACGCTATCTCACAATTGAAGAAACCTATGAATTATCTGATGCGATTCTTGAAAAAAATCTTGAAGAAGTAAAAAAAGAATTAGGCGATTTGATGCTTCATATTGTGTTTTATTCAAAAATTGGTTCTGAAAAAAAGGCTTTTGATATAACTGATGTTTTGGATTCAATTAGTGAGAAATTAATATTTCGCCATCCTCATATCTTTGGTGATGAAGAAGCAAATGATGCCAGAGCAGTTCTTGATAACTGGGAAAAAATAAAACTTAAAGAAGGGAAAAAATCAGTTCTCGAAGGTGTACCAAAATCATTGCCACCATTAGTAAAAGCAATTCGAATTCAAGAAAAAGTAAGAGGTGTGGGATTTGATTGGGAAGAATCTCATCAGGTGCTGGATAAAGTTTTTGAGGAGCTTAATGAATTTAAAACAGAAATCGTAAATAAATCTAATAAAGCACAAATTGAAAGTGAATTTGGAGATTTGCTGTTTTCTTTAGTTAATTATGCACGGTTTATTGAAATTAATCCCGAAGATGCTCTCGAGCGTACAAATAAAAAATTTATTAAACGATTTCAATTTCTTGAAAAAAAATCTA
>CAYOKJ010000087.1:6022-12828 GCA_964404485.1 uncultured Bacteroidales bacterium
GAGCGTACAAATAAAAAATTTATTAAACGATTTCAATTTCTTGAAAAAAAATCTATTGAAATAGGAAAATCATTGAAAGATATGACTTTAAGTGAAATGGATGAAATTTGGGAAGCAGCGAAAAAAGAGGAATGATTGAATGGTGGACGCAATGTTGGAATGATAAGTGTTGTATAATGTTTGCTTCGGTATTATATTGATGTTATTTAAAAACCCCACTCAATAAGCAACACACAACAATCAATAATAAAGTAAAAATAATGAAAAAAAATATTCAATTTAGACTGCTTATCTTGTTTTTGATGATTTTTTGTAATTATTTTTTACAAGCTCAACACGACTCCTCAAATTATTTTAAACCACAAACTCATTTCAATAAAAAATATATAAAATCATATTTTTCTGATTCAAAGGATGTTGTTACTGCTCCCTTTCGATGGAATAAAAAACACTGGATAACTACTACTGCTCTTGTTGGAACAACTGTTTTTCTAATAACACAGGATGATAACATTCAAGACTTTTTTCAGCAAAACAGAAATTATTATACTGATAATGCTTCGAAATATTTTTTTGACCCTTTTGGCAAGGGTTATTATTCCGTACCATTGCTTGGAATTCTATATTTAAAAGGAATTTTTAAGGATGATGTTCGTGCAGAAACAACCGCATTAAATGGAGTAAAAGCATTTGTTATGAGTGGAATTATTGCAAGAATTATTAAGCAGCTTACACATCGTCACAGGCCTAATCAGGACAATATTTCAGATCCATGGAACTGGGACGGACCAATTTCAGATACAGAATATAATTCATTCCCATCAGGACATACTGTTTCCGGTTTTTCGATTGCAGCAGTTTTAGCTTCTTCTTACAAAGATAAAAAGTGGATTCCGGTTTTGTCGTATTCTTTAGCCACAATAAATGGTCTTGCAAGAATAAATGATAACAAACACTGGGCTTCCGATGTATTTATGGGAGCTGTCCTTGGAATTGCAATTGGTAAGCTGGTTTATAATAACTCTCAGAAAAATGATAAAATAAAAATTATTCCTTCTTCTATTAAAAATTCAGTTGGATTATCCTTACTTATTGAATTACATTGATGTCAAAAACAATTTTTTTGTTATCTCTAAAATCAAATAGAGTTAGTTTACGTAGATTATAATAATTTTTCCAGTAGGTTTTTAATGATGAAATATATGATTTTTTTGCATTATCATTATCAATCTGAGCCATATTAAGCTCCAGTACATCATTAATTTTTCCAATCATATATCTTTTTTGTGTGATATCATATCTTTTCTTAGCAACAGTATCTGCTTTGGCAGCAATGTATAATTGATTTTTCTGCATCTTAAATTGCATAACTTCAAGAAAAATATTTTGTTCAAAATCAATTCTCTCTTGCTCAACAGAAGTTTGAACTAATTCCTGAATTGATTGAGCTAACTTAATTTTTCCTTTTGCAAGACCCCAATCAAGTATTGGAACATCTAATCCTATTGAAACTTGTTGTTGATCGAGGGGATTATCATAAACATTCTGAAAACTCTGTGATGCTTGAGTTAAACCAAAAACGGCCCAAATATCTATGTCAAACCTACCATCCATTTTCGACTTATTTACTCCGCTTTGTGCTTCAAGTATTCTTCTTTCAAATGCTATAGATATTGATGTATTATTTTTTGCCTGGAAAACAGCATCTTCAATTGGAATATCGAAGTGATATGTTTCTTTTGGAGCTATTAATTCAATAATTTCTTCATCTTTAACTCTCAGGTATGATTTTAATTTAAAGAGTGAATTCTCAAAATTAAGGTCTGCTTTTTCCACTGCTGATTGTGCTTTAAGAAAATTTAGTTCAAGTTGAAGTAATTCGTTTTCGGCAATTTTCCCAAGATTAAACCTACCTTTAGCAATATTATAAAGAGTGCCGTAATTCGACATATTTTTTAATGCAATTTTTTTTTCAATTTGTGCTAATAATAAATTAAAAAAATAATTTGTTGCTGTAATAGAAATTTGTTCTACATCCTCGAGATAAGTTCTCTCAGCTTCAGAGTATTCTAATGGTTTAATTTTTTTATCCCATTTGTATGAATTGTATTGAAATAATGGTTGGATATATCCAATATTTACTGGTGTTGAAAGATATTGAGTGTTTGATGTTGAATCATAAATATTATCATTTCGTTTTAAGCCTGAGCGAATAAAAAATTCACCACCTGTAAAACCAACTTTTTGATTTAATGAAAGATCAACTGAATATTTATCAAAACGTCTTTCAATATATTCTGTTGTACCATCGTTTTGTCCCACTGCATCAATCGATCTGTTAATATTTGGTAAAGTACCGCTAAGACTAAGATTTGGAAGATATTCTGCTTTAAACATTTTGAATTGCCAATAACTTTGTCGAAAACGGTGTTTAGCCATCAAAGCATCAGGAGATTGTTGTTTTGCGATGTAGATAACATCATCAAGAGTTAATCTGTTTATTTTTTCCTGAGATTTAAGAAATGATGGATTAATAAGAAAGATTACGAAAAAAGATAATCCCCAGAATATATTTTTATTTAATATCTTCATAATAATTGTTATTTTTTATAATTTAAGCATTCAGTCATATAAGTATTATTTGGCTCTATATTGTTTGTAGTTGTTGCTATTAAATGTCAACTCAACATTGGAATTAAACATTCAACACTCAATATGCAATATTCAATTTTCATTATTTCTGCATGTTCAACTTTGCAGTTTCAATACTTTTGTAAATTATAGCTATTAACTCTTCAGTTTCTTTCATAATTGAAGCTAATTTCTTTGAATTTGGAATTAATGGTTTCCGTTCTATAATTTTTAAGCAAATTCGACTTTCTTTTAACTCCTTTAGAATTATCTATTTCATCAACAACTTTATTTATTCTTATTGTAAAGTCAATAAATCTATCTTCTAAATCAAATTTATTCATTTTCTGTTTTTTACTTGTTTATTGCTTATTGATTGTTGCTGATTGAGTGTTTTCTTAAATGCCAATTCATTATTGGAACTATATATTCACCACTCAACATACAATATTCAATGACTGAAAGGAATCCGTCTGGACGACCAAAAGAAGTCCGTTGGATTTTCATTATTTCTGCTTTTTTACTTAGTCATTGTTTATTAAGTATTTTTTCTAAATAACATTAATAATTAATTCCAAAATAAATGTTACTCATCTTATTCGACATAGTATCTTATCCTATTATTGAATAATATTGCAATAAGTCCATTTTTCATATAAATACTTTGTCAAGAACCTGTTATTCTAATCATGCCTCAATGAAGTTACAGGGTCTTGTTCTGCAGCTTTTTTTGCCGGCATATATCCAAATAAAATTCCTACTGAAGCCGAAACTCCAAAGGAAATTAATATTGAAATTGGAGAAACAATTGTTAAAATATCTGTAATGTTCATAATTATTTTTGAAATAGCAATTCCAAGAACAATTCCAATTAATCCTCCTGTAACACTAATAATTGTAGCTTCTGAAAGAAATTGGAAAATGATGTCGCTTTTTCGTGCACCTGTTGCCATTCGTACTCCAATTTCTCTGATACGTTCCATTACCGATGCAAGCATAATATTCATAATTCCAATTCCACCAACAATTAATGAGATACTTGCAATTGCTCCAAGAACTATATTAAAAATATCTTTTGTTCTTTGCTCTTGTCTTAGTAATAGTTCGGGTACTTTAATTTCAAAGTCTTCGATTTTAAGATGACGGCGTTTTAACATTTTTTGAATAATCTGTATCGTTGCTGCAATTTGTTCGCTTTCTTTTACCTGAACAACAATTTTATCAAGTTGGTTTGTGTTTGTTGCACTTGACTCACCTCCACTTGTAGATATTGCCATTCCTCTACCAAAAAATATTGTATTACCACCACTTCTTAACGCACTTTCATTAATAAGCGAACGGTCTTTGTATCTTAATAAAACTGTGTGTATTGGTGCATAAATATTTTTATTATAATTAGTAATTCCCAGATTTTTACTTTCATCCAAATCAACATTTTTGTTTTCCAGAATGCCAATTACTTTAAGCCAAATGCTTCCACATTTAATATAACTTCCAATTGGTTTCTCGTGAGGAAAGAATTTTGCTTTTATGTCAGGTCCAATAAGACAAACCGGATCACCATTTCTAAGTTGTATTTCATTAAACATTTTTCCCTCTTTGAGTTTTAAATTAAAAACATCAAAAAAATAGGGTGTAACTCCATTTAATGTTGCTTTGCTACGTATCCCGTTATTAATAATATAAGTTTCATAAATTACTTCGGGGCTTACAACATTTACCGTTGGAATAATTTTAGCAATGCTTTCAGCATCTTTCAAAGTTAATCCCGGAGAATATTTTTTCTTTACGGATTTCATATCTCCTTCATCATCATCTTCTCCACTGCCCGAATAATCTTGTATTGGGCTAATTATAACATTATTAACACCAACAAGTTTAATCTGATCAAGAATTTCTTTTTGTGCTCCATTTCCTATCGCCATCATAGCAATTACCGCTGCTACACCAAAAATTATTCCCAGGGCTGTAAGCATCGATCGGAATTTATTTGCTAGTACAGCTTCAATAGCAATACTTAATATTTGAAAATATCGTTCCACGTTTTTGATTTTATTCTTGAGTGATTACTTTTTTTTATTTCCCCCTCCTCTGCTTTTTATGCCTTTTCCGTTCTTGTTTTTTATCATTTTTTGAATATCTTTACTGTTCATATCTTTAAATTGTTCCGGCCTTTTTCCCATTCTGCTTTTTTCTTTATTTTTAATTGTATCAAGCGGAGCAATAGTATATTTTTTGATTGTTGCACTATCGAGAGATATTAAATCATAATCCTCAGAACTTTCCGGAGGAATTAAATAAACCATTTCATCTTTTTCAAGTCCTGCTTTTATAATTATCTCATTTTCGTTACTTTTTCCTGAAATGATTTGTTTCTTATTTCGAGAGGTATATACATAAGACATACTATCATTATTTTGAATACATTCTATTGAAATATACAGCACACTATCAATTACATCTGCTATAATTGTGTTTTTTGTTGTCATAGAAGGACGAAGAATTGAATCATATTCATTAACTTCAATCATTACTTCAAAAACCTTTGCATTTGAATTTGCCATTTGTTCGCCCATGTTGGCAACGTCTATAATGCTCCCTGAATAATGTTTTTCAGGGAAAGCATCAATTCCTATTTCCACTTTTTGTCCTTTTTGGATTTTACTAATGTCAATTTCGTTTATATATGTTTTCGAGTTCATTTCTCTTAGATTTGGCAAAGTTGCGATAACAGGATCCCATGCACTTATCTGAGAATTCAAACCTCTTTTTTTGCCATCCCATCCTCTTCGATAATTCACCATACCGGATTTTGGAGCAAGTACTGTAAACTGACTTTTCAATTTCATGAGCTGAGAAAGTTTGTTTTCATCGCTTCTCAAATCAGCAGCAACATCCGACATTTCGGCTTTGGCTTTTTTAAACTTTAGATCATAATTTTTCACTGCTTGTTCGTAAGCTCTTTTTGACTTGTCGAGATCAATTGTTGCCTGACGTTGTGTGGCAGGAGGTTCATATTTTGATTGATCAAGGGTAATCTGTTTTTCTTCAAGTGTGAAATTCAAATTAATAAGTTCATTACGTGCACTACGTAAATTCATTGTTGTGTCAAGCTGGGTTTTGATAAACTGACTTCTTCCTTGTTCCACATCAATTTCCTGATCTTTAATTTTATTGGTAAGTTCTGTTTTATCCAATCGGGCAATATAATCTCCTGAATCAACAACAGTTCCGTCAGGAATAATATCTTCAATTGTTAAATTATATATTCTGGCATCTCTCAAACTACTTGTAGAAGGTCCAAGAATTTTATCAGAGCTTTTTGCTTCAAGTTCGCCTGTTGTAGTTACTTCAATTTGAAATGTTCCATATTCTACAGGAATCATCACAACTTTATTTTCCGATTTACTAAAATCAATAAATGTGAAAACAAATATCAAAATTATAATTATAATTAATGACAGGATATAAATATTTCGTTTTTTCATTTTCTGCTTTTTTATTGTTTGTTGTTTATTGACTGTTGCTTATTGTTTATTGATTGTTGTTTATTGTTTATTGATTATTGTTTATTGTTTGTTGTTTATTGTTTGTTGTTTATTGAGTGTTGTTTATTGTTTTTTAAAATATCAAATTAGCAAAAGAAATTCAACATTCAACACTCAACTTACAATATTCAATTCTCATTATTTTGCATATTCGCCTTTGCAGTTTCAATACTTTTGTAAATTATAGCTATTAACTCTTCTGTTTCTTTCATAATTGGAGCTAACTTCTTTATGTCCGGGATTAATGGTTTTCTTCCAATAATTTTTAAGCAAATCCGACTCTCTTTTAATTCCTTTAGAATTATTTTCAGTTTATGAACAAAATCTTTTCTTGATTCTGCTCCTTGAGCTTCCCCATAATTTAATGCAGGTGCACTACCACTTCTAATTAATTGACCGGCAAGATGAGTTCCTAATTTTGAATTATCAATTTCTTCAACAACATCACTTATTCTTAATGCAAAGTCAATGAATCTATCTTCTAAATCAAATTTTTTCATTTTCTATTTTTTTCTATTTTTTTCTGTTTATTGAGTATTGATTATTGTTTATTGTTTATTGATTATTGCTTATTGTTTATTGTTTGTTGTTTATTGTTTGTTGTTTATTGTTTGTTGTTTATTGTTT
>CAYOKJ010000088.1:0-12728 GCA_964404485.1 uncultured Bacteroidales bacterium
TTATTATTCCTTCAGCTCTGCTTTCAACCTTTCAGCATTCTCAGCCATTTGCAATTTATCAATTAATTCTTGAATATCACCATCAATAACTCCGTGAAGATTATATGCTGTGAAGTTAATTCTATGGTCAGTAACTCTACCTTGAGGCCAGTTATAAGTTCTAATTTTTGCAGACCTGTCACCTGAAGAAACCATAGTTTTCCTTTTTTTGGAAATTTCGTCAAGATATTTTTGGTGCTCAAGTTCGTAGAGTCTGGTTCTAAGAACTTTCATTGCTTTATCAAGGTTTTTTATTTGTGATTTTTCATCCTGACAGGTAACAACAATTCCTGAGGGTTCGTGAGTTAGCCTGATGGCCGAGTATGTTGTGTTTACAGATTGCCCTCCTGGGCCAGAAGAACAATAAGTATCTTTTCTAACATCTTCCGGTTTTATTTCAATGTCAAATTCATCAGCTTCAGGAAGAATAGCCACCGAGGCAGCAGAAGTATGAACACGTCCCTGGGTTTCGGTTTTTGGTACACGCTGAACACGATGAACTCCTGATTCATATTTCATTTCACCATAAGCTCCATTACCAATTACATTAAAAACAATTTCTTTAAATCCACCAGCAGTACCTTCTGTATTACTTACTCCTTCGACTTTCCATTTTTTTGTTTCACAGAATTTCAGATACATCCTGTAAAGATCACCTGCAAAAATACTGGCTTCATCTCCTCCTGTTCCTGCTCTTATCTCTACAATAGCATTTTTTCCATCCTCTGGATCTTTAGGAATAAGTATTAGCCTAATATCTTCTTCCAATTTTTTCTGAGATGCAATCAATTCATTAAGCTCTTCTTTTGCCATCTCACGAAATTCTTCATCTTTCTCTGTCTTGAGCATTTGTTTTGTAGAATCAATATTATCAATTACATTTTTATAGGTTTCATAAATCTCAACAACGGGTTCCAATTCTTTATAATCTTTACTGAGTTGTATAAAACGTTTCCTGTTTGAAATCGCCTTTGGATTAGTCATTTCCATTTTTAAATCTTCAAATCGTTGTTTAATTGCTGCAAGCTTGTCTAACATAATTAGTGTCGTTTTTTTTCAGCTTGCAAAGGTACTATTTAATTTGAAAATCCATACGGACTTCTTTCAGTCGTTTGAAAATTTGAAGATTGCTTTTATGAATTAATAATTGAAATGCATTATAATTCTAAAAATTTTATTATTTTGTTGAGAAATGTTGAAATTATTAAAAAGCAGAAAATCAGATTTCTAAGAAATGAATCTTTTAAAACCCAATAAATTATCGCTGTTTATTTTAAGTATTCTGTTATTAATTTTTAATCTTTCATTAAAATTAAACGGACAAAATATTAATTGCGATTATTTTATTGATAGTACTTTACTTTATGTTGATGCCAATGGTTTAAATATTGAACCCGGGGATACTATCTGCCTCGAATGTGGCCATAAACCTTATTTTCAATTGAAAAATTTTCATGGAGATTCACTAAATTTTTTAACTATCATTAACTATGGTGGCCAGCTTGAAATTAAGAATGATTCGTTTTATGGGTTTGTAGTTAATAATTCAAAATATTTTAAACTCACCGGTTCAGGAGATGACGACTTTGAATATGGAATAAAAATTTCGGGAACAGGAACAGGTGCAAGTGGTTTAAGTTTGGATAATTTGAGTTCAGATTTCGAAGTTGAAAAGATTGAAGTTTGCAATACCGGTTTCGCCGGAATTATGAGTAAAACCGATCCTCGTTGCGACCGTACCTCAAACCGTGGATATTTTACACAGCGAAATACTGTTTTTCATGATAATTATATTCATCACACCGGAGGTGAAGGATTTTATCTTGGTCATTCATATTATAATGGCTGGCCTACAGTTTGCGATAATCTCCCCGATACGCTATTCCCTCATGATGTTGTTGGTTTAAAAGTTTATAATAATATTGTTGACAGCACAAATTATGATGGAATTCAGATAGATTGTGCTGTTGAAGATTGCGAAGTTTATGATAATACTATTACAAATTATGGGCAGGCAGATAATGCTTATGGCTTGTATTACGGCATGACCGGAATTGTTGTTGGAGGTGGAACAACAGGTAAATTTTATAATAATTTAATTAGCGATGGAAAAGGAAGTGGGTTTTTTGTTTTTGGACTTGGCGATGTATATATTTTTAATAATCTGATAATTAAACCGGGAAGGTCTTCCTCCTTAACTTCCGGTCCTCCGGATCATCATCATCCGTACGGGATTTTTTGTGATGACAGGACAACAGTGCCCGGAAAATCTTTTAATTTTATTAATAATACAATCGTCAGCCCGAGAGATATCGGAATAAGAATTTGGTCTTTGGAAAGTTTAGGCAACCGTATTTACAATAATTTTATTCTTGATCCGGGTGTTAAAAACTGGAATATTCCACGAGCTTTTATCGATGTAATTGCTCCTGATGGCATTGCTGATACTCTTTCTGCAAACAATCATTTGGATTCTACAGCATACAGTTCTAAAGAAAATCCTTATTTTATAGATGCAGAAAATGCTAATTATCATTTAAAACCCGGCTCTGTTTTGATTGATGCCGCAATTGCAGTGGATACTATTCAAAATATTAATTTCGATTTTGATGATTTTCCAAGGCCAATTGGAAATGCTTTTGATATTGGTGTTTATGAATACCCTCTTATTCCTGATACTTTGAGTATAATTCCTGATACTGCTGTCAGATGTCAAAATGATAATGTCTCTTTTTTTTTAAGCATTTCTAATCCTGATTTTTATACTTATCAATGGCTGAAAAATGGAAACATAATTTGTGGTGCCAATGATACAATTCTGACTTTTTCTCAACTCAATTTGAGCGATTCTGGAATTTATTCTGTTGTAGTGAATAACTCATACGAAGCTGATACAAGTGCCGAGTCGATTTTAACAATTGATCTCTGTACCGGAATTCAGGATATTTCACAAACGCCTCAAATCAATATTTACCCAAATCCTTCAAGTAATTCAATTATTCTGACAACTAATAACATTAATTCAAAAGCAAAACTTAAAATTTTTAACCATTTTGGGAAAATAGTTTACACAGAAAAAATAGATTTTTTATCTGAAAATCAATCATGTAAAATTGATATCTCACATCTTGAAAAAGGAACATATATTTTGAGGATTGAAGATGTAAAAATAAGTTCAAAAAAGCTAATAGTGATTTAAAAATCACGTAGAGTATTAATCTGACTTTGATTGTAAACTAATTGAATTTGTGCAACTTATGTCAACATGTGTGTTTTATTTGTGATTCTTTGTGTCTTTGAGCCTTTGTGGCAAAAAAAGTAGCCACTAAGTTACAAAAACTCTAAGACACACTAAGAACAATCATTGTATTTCCTTGATTTACAGCATAAGAAAAAATATTAATAATCGAACTCAGGTTATTAATACTCAAACTCCCCAAACTCAGAACGAATAGTTAAAGATTTTTTATCAGCTTTTTCGCATCTTCCAACAATCTGAGCATCAATATTAAATTCTTTTGAAATTTTAATTATTTCAGTAGCAAATTCTTCAGGAAGATAAATTTCCATTCGATGACCCATATTAAAAACCTTATACATTTCTTTCCATTCGGTTCCTGATTGTTCCTGAATCATTTTAAATAAAGGAGGAAGAGGGAACATATTATCTTTAATGATGTGTAGATTTTCAACAAAATGTAATACTTTGGTTTGTGCACCACCGCTGCAATGAACCATGCCATGAATTTCTTTTCTGAATTTTTTTAAAATTTTACTAATAACAGGGGCATAAGTTCGGGTGGGGGAGAGAACAAGTTTTCCTGCATCTATTCCCGGGATTTCTGTCGGTGCGGTAAGATCCATTTTTCCGGTGTAAACCAAATCTTCGGGAATTGACTGATCGTAACTTTCGGGGTACGAATTGCCTGTATTTTTATTAAATACATCGTGGCGGGCTGAGGTTAGTCCGTTGCTTCCCATTCCACCATTATATTCTTTTTCGTAAGTTGCCTGCCCTGAAGATGATAAGCCAACAATAACATCACCATCACAAATATTTGAATTTGAAATTACGTCCTCACGTTTCATTCTGGCAATCACTGTTGAGTCAACAATAATTGTTCGAACCAAATCACCAACATCGGCAGTTT
This sequence comes from uncultured Bacteroidales bacterium, assembly GCA_964404485.1. Taxonomy (GTDB): domain Bacteria; phylum Bacteroidota; class Bacteroidia; order Bacteroidales; family JAIORY01; genus JAIORY01. The sequence continues at coordinate 4,191 of CAYOKJ010000088.1, forward strand.
CGCCGCCTGTAGAATAAATCCCGACTCCCATTTGGCGCAGTTCTTCAAGAATTTCTTCGGTTCCGTTAATGATTGCTGAAATTACTTCGCCGGGAATAAGTTTTTTGTTTCTGCCTATTGTTGAAGAAAGTAAAATAATGTCAGTTGCACCAATACAAAGCAAATCATCAAGATTCATAATAATTGCATCCTGAGCTATTCCTTTCCAAACAGAAATATCTCCGGTTTGTTTCCAGTACATGTAAGCAAGCGACGATTTTGTCCCTGCACCATCAGCATGCATTATGTTGCAATATTTTTTGTCGTTTCCCAAAAAATCAGGAATTATCTTACAAAAAGCACTTGGAAAAAGACCTTTGTCAACATTTTTAATTGCATTGTGAACATCTTCTTTTGATGCTGAAACACCTCTTTGTGCGTATCTTGATTTTTCTGACATTATATTTGTTAGTTGTTCACTTGGTTCAAAGGTTCAAAGGTTCAAAGGTTCAAATGTTCAGTTGTTCAGTTGTTCAAATGTTCAAATGTTCAGTTGTTCAATTGTTCAATTGTTCAAATCTTCAAACTTTCAAATTTTCTATTGTTCAAATCTTCAATTATTTTTAAGTGATTTACTTAAATATAATTTCTTTTTTCTTTTCATCAATACTTACCTCACCTATTTCGGATAATACTTTTAGTCCTAATATTAATGATTTTCTAAGATCGTTTCTGACAATAATATTAATATCATGAATTGTTTGTCCGGCTATTCGCAAATCCTTGATTTTGAAAACTGCTTTATTTGCAATTGTTCCTTCAGCAAGAACTTTATTAATATCACCAACAAAATCAGATTTACTTATAGCACCATTCTTTAAAAGTTCAAGAGCTTTTTCCAAAGAGATCATTGCTCTTCCGTTTTTATCGTAAGTAAATTCAAGTGTAAATCCGTTAAGAATACATAAGGCCTGCATTTCTCCGGTTCTTGCACTAGAATTATATTTTAGTACTTTTTGTGCAGGGTTTACAATTATATCAACAGTTGGTTCAACATTTCTATTTTGAGGTTTTGGAACAAAATCTTTGCTGATAACCATAAATTCGGTTCTACGATTTAGTTGATGTGCAGCTTCTTTTTCCTCATCAGAATCTATTGAAGCAATAAAATCTTCAGTCATTTTTGTTCCTTTAATAAACTTAAATCCATCACGGGTAACATCTTTTAAAAGAGTTATCGGCACTCTTTCGCCATAACCTTTTGCCATTAGACGCATAGGATCGATACCTCTCATAATAAGATAATCAACTGCCGACTGGGCACGTTTTTGAGAAAGAATATCATTTCTCTCATACGAATCTCTGGCATCTGTATGAGCTGCTAATTCCACAATGATATTTTCATTTGCATCAAGAGTTTCAATCAAACCTTGCAGGGAATCTTGATATTGTGGTTTGAGATCCCATTTTGCAAGGTCGTATAAAATTTCAGGAAGAACAATTGGTTCATCAGGAATTGGTTGCATCATAAAATTGCGTTTAAAGTCATTACTTTTTTCAATGCCTATTGTTGTTTCGCTGCCTTCAACAGTAAAATAATCGTCTTTAGTAATTATTATATCGAAGATTTTGTCGCCTTTGACCTGATTTTTTCCAAAGTAATATTTCCCTTCATAAGTTGTTTTTGTTGATACGGAAATTCCATCTGAATCAATAAGTTCTACAACTGCTTCTTCAATAAACTGAAGTGTTCTGTCGTCCTTAACCACTCCGCTAATTGTGAATTCTACCGGAGGAATATTAAATGAATACAAATTGTCATAACCATTACTGCTGTTTCTGTTTGAAGAGAAATATCCAAATTCTTTTTCAGGATGAAAAATGATTCCAAAATCATCACCATCTGAGTTAAGGGGAGATTTAAGATTTTCGGGTTTTCCCCACTTTCCTTCTTCGTTTATTGTTGATTTGAATAAATCCAATCCACCCATACCCGGATGACCATTTGATGAAAAGTATAAGACTGTATCGCTACGAAAGTATGGGAACATTTCATCGCCTGGAGTATTTATTTCAAGTCCCAGGTTATGTGGCCGTCCAAATTCTTCAGTTTTAGTTGCTCGTTCAGCATACCATAAATCTTTTCCACCTGCACCACCGGCACGGTTTGAAGAAAAATAAATTTTTAATTCGTCATCACTAATTGCAGGATGACCGATAGTTGCATTTGTATCATGTCCTAACAAAATTAATTCAGGCTCACCCCAATTTCTACCCTTTCTTCCTGCTTTATAAATCTGGCATCCGGCTGATGTTTTATCTTTATCAGGGCACCTGGTAAAATACATTGAATTAAACTTAGAATTAAGAATCGGAGTTCCTTCATTAGATTCGGTGTTAATTCCTTCTTCCTGAGTTTCAATTAATACCGGAGTGCTCCATTCTCCTTTTCTGTCTTGCTTTGTGTAAAACAGGTCACTAAAATTTTGGTCTGTCCATTCGTCAGTATTTTTTCCTGTGGATCCTTCTCTCGTAGATGTAAAAATTAATGAATTGTAATTGTCGCTTCCCCATGCCGGAGTAAAATCCGATTCACGGGAATTAAGTTTTTTAATTTTTTCAATCTCATGTTTTGTTGGATTTTCAATCCATTCGTTTATCATTTCACATGATGTTATACCATTTTGTCCACGCGGGTCATCAGGAACGAGCTCATTATAGGTTTTGTATTGTTCAAGGGCAAGGTCGTATTTTTCGTTTGATTTCAGAATATCAGCATAATGCAGCAAAATCATTGGCTTTGTGTCCTGATAATTTTTTTTCACCAATCTTTTGTATCGTGATTCTGCTCGTCGTAGATTATTTGTCATACGGTAACATTCTGCCATTTGGTATGATATTCTGTCTTTTTCTATTTCATTGCCTTTTACTTTTGAATAGGCTTTTTTATACTTTTCGATAGCGACTGTATATCTCATATTATCGAAAGCGGCGTCTGCCGGAGCGGCATAATCTTTCTGTGAAAAAGATTTTAATCCTGAAAATATCAAGAGAATTGTGAAGATAAAAATTATATTTTTCATATTTTTATAAATATAGCAACAGATTCACAGATTATTTAAAATTAAATCTTTGGCAATTTTTTTCAATTATTTTAACTAAACTAATTAACGAATAATATTCTCAATTATTTGTTTTATCAGATTTTTCTTTTTTGTCAATATTCTTTAAAGTATCATCAATTTCCGCTTTTGCATCGTCAACATCAGTTTTAACTTTGTTAACTTCATTATTTATCTCTCTTTTAATATCACTAGTGGCTTTTTTCATTTCATGTAGTCCTTTTCCAAGTTTTCTCGCTATTTCTGGAATCTTTTGTGGACCAAAAACAATAAAGACTACAATAAGAATAATAAATATCTCACCACCACTTATATTGAAAAATAATAATGTATTTAGCATAGCTAATTAATTACTTGATTAGCAAAAATAAAAAAAGTCCCGGAACTTCCGGGACTTTTAATGAAAAATAGATTTTATTTATTATTTCTTTTTAATGCTTTTTTTGGATTTACCAACTTCTTTGATTTTTATTTTCTTTTCACCAATAAGATCGTATGCAATTGGACTTGCTACAAATAGCGATGAATAAGTTCCAACTAAAACACCAACTAATAATGCAAATGTAAATCCACGAATTATCTCACCACCAAAAATAAATATTGTAAGCAATACAACTAATGTAGTACCTGAAGTATTAATAGTACGAGCTAATGTGCTGTTCAAAGCATTGTTCATATTAACTTTAAGCTCTTTCTTTGGATACAGGTGGATATATTCCCTAATACGGTCAAAGATAATTACTGTATCGTTAATTGAGTATCCTATAATTGTTAATATAGCAGCAATAAAGGATTGGTCAATCTCAAGGTTAAACGGCATTATTGTATAGAATAACGAGAACAACGAAATAGTTATCAATGAATCGTGAAATAATGCAATAACACCTGAAAGACCATATTGCCATTTTTTAAATCGTATTGCGATATAAATAAATATCACGATAAGTGCAAAAATAATTGCCATTACGGCTTTATTCCTGATGTCATCAGCAATAGTCGGTCCTACTTTTTGTGAACTTAAAATTCCAATAAGTTTATCTTCCATGTCCGAATCAGAAACAAAATCTTTGTATTCGATAGATTTATCTTTAAAATAGTCTTTAAGACCATTATAAAGTTTGCTTTGGACTATTGAATCAACTTCTTTTGCCTCATTGTCGATCATATATTTTGTTGTGATCTTGATTTGTTTACTTGGACCAAAAGTTTTTACTTCCGGTGGAGCTTCTGCAAATTCAACTTCTAATGATTTTCTTATATCTTTTGTTGACACATCTTGGTCGAACCTTACAACATAAGTTCTACCTCCGGAAAAGTCAACTCCAAAATTTAGTCCTCTTGTTGCCAACGAACCAATACCAATAATTATAACTATTGTAGAGATAACGTATGCTGTTTTACGCATATTAAGGAAGTTGTAGTTTGCGTTTGCAAGAATATCTTTTGTGAATTTATTATCGAAGCTGATTTTTTTGTTTTTGTTTAACAAAGTAGTAAATACCATTCGAGAAATAAATATCGCAGAAAATAGTGATGAAAGGATACCAATAATAAGTGTAGTAGCAAAACCCTGAACAGGTCCTGAGCCAAATATAAATAATACAATACCTGTAAGTAATGTAGTTACGTTTCCATCAATAATTGCAGAATAAGCATTTTTGTATCCATCGGCAATGGCAAGACGTACACCTTTACCTGCTCTTATCTCCTCTTTAATACGTTCGTAGATAATTACGTTAGCATCCACAGCCATACCAAGTGTTAGTACGATACCAGCTATTCCCGGTAAGGTAAGTACAGCTTGTAAGGAAGCAAGAACACCAAAAAGGAAGAAAATATTGGTTAATAATGCAAGGTCGGAAACCAAACCTGCTCTATTGTAATAAAATACCATATAAATAAGTACCAATGTAAAAGCTATTACAAATGACCATAATCCTGCATTAACAGCTTCATGTCCAAGTGATGGACCAACAACAGCTTCTTCAACGATTCTTGCAGGAGCAGGTAATTTACCGGCTTTAAGAATATTTGCAAGGTCTTTTGCTTCTTCAATGCTCATGGCTCCTCCGGAAATTTCTGAACGTCCTGTTGGGATTTCAGAGTTTACATTTGGATGAGAATAAACATAATCGTCAAGAACAATTGCAATTTGTTTTCCAATATTATCGCCTGTAAGTCTTTTCCAGATACGAGCTCCATCAGAATTCATATTAATAGTTACTGCAACTTCACCATTCTGAGAATAATCTTGTCGTGCATTTACAATAACATCACCACCAAGAGCACATTCTCCATCACGTGAAGTTACTTTTAAAGCAACAAGTTCGAGAACATCAGGGCGGTTTGCCTCCGGTTTAACTGACCAAACTAATTTTAAATTTCTTGGAAGGATTTTCTTTGATTTTCTTAGCATATTGTTGACCATAGCAGTATCTTTTATTGCTGCCCAGCCAATTGTTGCACCATTTCCTGCTACATATTCTCCTTGTTCGTTTTGATAATATGCAGGAGTTAAGTATGCAAATAATGGATTTTCTTTTGCGTATTCTTCAAAAGATTTTTCTTTGTCACCAAGATCTGTAGTGCTACTATCACCTTCTATTTGGTCGAGAAGTGAAACTTCTTCTTCAACAGTTTTTTCTCCTGTTTCAGGCTCAGTAGTTTCTTTTTCTTTAACTTCAGAATCTTTTACTTTTTCTTTTGCTTCACCTTCGAGAATTTCATCAGCTGCAAGAGTTTTTCTCAGGTTTTTATTAGCTTCATTAAAGTAATTTTGAACCTCTGAAAAGCTATATGTTTCCCAGAATTCGAGTTTTGCCGTTCCTTGTAAAAGTTTTCTAACACGTTGTGGATCTTTAATACCTGGTAGTTCAACAAGTATTCTTCCTGAGGTTGCAAGTTTTTGAATATTTGGTTGTGCAACTCCAAAACGGTTGATACGTGTGTTGAGAATATTGAAAGCTCTGTCGATAGCGCCGTCAGTTTCTTCACGAATAACCTGAAGTACTTCTGAGTTTGTTGAATTGTAAGTGATTTTATCTTTTAATTCAACAGTACTAAAAACTGAAGCCATTTGTGCATTAGGATCAATTTCTTCGAAAGATTCTCCAAATAATGTTACAAAATCACTCTGACTGGATTTTTGTTTTTGGTATGTTAAACGAAGAGCTTCCTGAAAAACAGGGTTTTGGTTGTTGCCTGATAATGCTTTTACAATATCTCCAACTTTAACCTCAAGTGTTACGTTCATTCCTCCCTTAAGATCAAGTCCCAGGTTAATTTCTCTTTCTTTACATTCTTGATAAGTGTATTTTCTTAACAAGATGTTATAAATTACTTTATTAGATATTGAATCAAGATAGTAATTTCTTCTTGCTTGTGCTATAGAGTCATATAAATATGCTTTTAATAACTCATGTCCTTTTGAAAGTTCTTCTGCCTGAATACTTGTTATTTCGCTTGTTGAATAATTATCTGCTTTTTTTTCTATTTTAGAAGTAAGAAATGTAAACGACAATTGAAATAAACATACTATGGCAAAGGTAATTGCAAAAAATTTAATAGCTCCTCTGTTTTGCATGTGATAAGGTTTTAATAATTAGTTTTCTTCTTATTTTTTTAAGGGTGCAAAAATAGTATATTATTTTTTAATTAACAATTTTATATTTAAAGATTTCTGTCAACTTTTCGGGATGTTTAGTATTTAGGTTAAAATGAGCTAAAATGACTAAATTTAAAAATGACTAAAATCATATTATTATAATTTCGTTTTATACTTTTGAAATTGATTTAATAAAAACATACAAACAGATATGGCAGACGATAAGAAAATAATTTTTTCGATGGTGAATGTGAGTAAAACTACTCCACAAGGAAAACAAATAATAAAAAATATTTATCTTTCATTTTTTTACGGTGCTAAGATTGGCGTACTAGGATTGAATGGTGCCGGTAAATCAACAGTATTGAAAATTATTGCAGGTCTTGATGATAAGTTTCAGGGTGATGTAGCTTTTTCTCCCGGATATTCTGTGGGATATTTACCTCAGGAACCAACTCTTGACGACACAAAAACAGTAAAGGAAATTGTTCAGCAAGGTGTTCAGGAATCTGTTGATATTATGGCAGAATATGAAAAAATAAATGAAAAATTCATGGATGAAGAGATACTGAATGATCCCGACAAGATGAATGATTTGATTGAACGCCAGGGAAAAGTGCAGGAAAAAATTGATCAGATGGATGCCTGGGATTTGGATTCAAAACTTAATCTTGCAATGGATGCATTAAGAACTCCTCCGGGCGATTCTTCAATAAAACATTTATCGGGTGGTGAGCGTCGTCGTGTTGCACTTTGCCGTTTATTACTTCAACAACCGGATATTTTACTTCTTGATGAGCCTACTAACCATTTGGATGCAGAATCTGTTCAATGGTTAGAACAACATCTTAATCAATATAAAGGAACTATTATTGCAGTAACTCACGACCGTTATTTCTTAGATAATGTAGCAGGATGGATTCTGGAACTCGACCGTGGCGAAGGCATTCCTTACAAAGGAAATTATTCTTCGTGGCTCGACCAAAAGATAACTCGTTTATCGCAGGAAGAAAAACAGGAGACAAAACGCCAAAAAGCTCTGAAACATGAATTGGAGTGGGTTCGTAAAGGACCCAAAGGGCGGCAAAGTAAAGGGAAAGCTCGTTTGAATAATTACGAGAACCTTATGGCAGAAGACATTAAAGCTAAAGAAGAGAAAATTGAAATGCCTATCCCGAACGGTCCTCGTTTGGGAACAAATGTTATCGAAGCTGTTGATGTTTCAAAAGGATATGATGACAAACTATTATTCGAAAAGTTGAATTTTAATCTCCCTCAGGCTGGTATTGTTGGGGTTATTGGTCCTAATGGATCCGGTAAAACTACTTTGTTCAGGATGATAATGAGAGAGGAGTCTCCTAATTCGGGTGACTTTAAAATTGGTGAGACAGTTAAAATTGGATATGTTGACCAAACACATGCCGAGATTGACCCTGAAAAAACCGTTTATGAAGTAATTAGTGGCGGACATGATGTTATGAATGTTGGTGGGAAAGACATCAACTCAAGAGCTTACGTAAACAGATTTAATTTCAGTGGTTCTAATCAGCAAAAGAAAGTTGGTATTCTTTCTGGTGGAGAGAGAAATCGCCTGCATCTTGCCATGACGCTTAAAACAGAAGCTAATGTTTTACTTCTGGATGAGCCTACCAACGATATAGATGTAAATACTTTACGTGCCCTTGAAGAAGGTATTGAAAGCTTTGCAGGTTGCGCAGTTGTTGTGTCTCACGACAGATGGTTTTTAGACAGAATATGTACTCATATCCTTGCCTTTGAAGGCAACTCATCAGTTTATTTCTTCGAAGGATCGTACAGCGAATACGAAGAAAA
>CAYOKJ010000089.1:0-12711 GCA_964404485.1 uncultured Bacteroidales bacterium
ATCAAAGTTATTTAGACATTAACAAATGTAATCAACTTTTTTAAATGCACTTCGTATTTAAAATTTGATTTTCATGAATAAAACCATAATGATTATATTCATCTAATCAGCCTAATTAATTATCATTAATCCCTAATTATTGATTCCAGATGAGTATCAAGCTGGATAAATACGACAACGTCTGGTTTAACAACTTCTATGATTGATTTATTGAGATTGTAATGCCATGCATCAAAAATAAATACACTTTCTTTAAAAGGTTCTTTTAAAAATGGAATAATCTGACTACCAAAAGAATCTCTAATAACCAAAATTTTAAGACCAGATTTAACACTTTTATTTAGATAGCGCATTTCATACTTTCTTGGGTATGCAAATCCTTTAAGTGGAGGAAATCCATATTTTTTCGAATACAAAGAATGTTGTTTTTTAATAATTGGAAAGCTGTCTTTTTCAGAGAGTTCTTCAATTCCAATCACTGAATAATGTATACCAAAATGTAAAGTTGAATCTTTCCAGTCGTATGCTGGAATATCATTTATTTCTATTTCAGGGAAATCTTCTTTTACTCTTGATAATATTTGTTTAGATGTAATGTATCCTGCCGTCAAATTCCAATGATTATCCAACTGATAAAATACTTTTTGATTTTTTTTAGCAGAGAATAATTTCGGAGCTGGATCAATAATTAAATCAGGCAAACTTTCTTTAAAATAATCTTTCAATTGATTTACTCTCGTTTTACTCTTCCTTTTTTTTATATTAAATGGAAGATATTCAGAGTAAATATTATGTTTAATAGGAGCTATAAGCCAGTAACATTTAATATTAAGTGAGTCGAGATAAGACTTCCTTCTTATCCATTCTTTCTCAAATTCTCCAAGTTCTTTTTCAGAGAAATCAAATTTCCCTTCATAAATTTGGATTTCTTTTTTTGACAAAAAGAACCAATTATTATTACCTATTATTGTTTTTTGGGGGTTAGGAGAAACCTTAAAATAATAAAATTTCATATAATGATAGAAATTCAATAATGGAGTTCGAAAAGAGAAATTATCATTGTAATATCTGTTGAAATCTTTTGGAAATACATCCAAATTAGTAAAATCAATATCTAATGAATCTTTAAAAACCCGATTTTCCGCTTTTCGTTGAAATTCAAAAATCCCAAAAGTGCCATTAAAAGCAGGCAATATAAGTATTATCAGAAATAATAATGCTAAATGATATTTTAATATAGATTTTATTTTTTTCATAACATTAAAATCTAAAATATATAAATGGGTTATAAGATCCGGAATTAATATATACAACCGAAATATATAACATAATCACTAAAACAACATCCTTAATAATAATAAACGGAATATTAAGTTTACCGGTACTAAATATAAGAGCAATATTCTTTACTTTATAGAAAAAAGTACTACTTGAAACAGCAGCTAATATCAGAACAATCAAACGTTCGCGATCCAGATAATGAATGAAATTTACTTCATTTGAAATCCCGCCACCAAAAAGTTTATACACGTAACTAAATGCATCCGAAATATTTTCAATCCTAAAAAATACCCACCCAATCAGAACAACTAAAAAGGCATAACTCCAACTAACAATTTTCGGAAGTTTCTTTAATATTTTATCAAAACCTAATCTTTCGATTATTAAAAATAAACCATGAAATATTCCCCAAAAAATAAAACTCCAGGTTGCACCATGCCAAAATCCTGTTAGCACAAAAACAAGAAATAAGTTAAAATATGTTTTGTAAGGACCATTTCTATTTCCTCCAATCGGAATATAAACATAATCTCTGAACCAGGTAGAAAGAGAAATATGCCAACGCCTCCAAAATTCTTTTATACTTCTGGAAATATAGGGAAAATTGAAATTTTCCAATATCCGAAATCCAAACATTCTAGCCAAGCCTATTGCCATATCAGAATATCCTGAAAAATCAAAATAAATTTGAAAAGCATAAGAGATAATGCCTAACCACGCCAATGGTGTACTTATATCTGAAATATCATTATCAATAATCGAATCGGCAATTGAAGCACATGTATTAGCCAGAATAATTTTCTTAAATAATCCAAGAATAAATCTTTGAATTCCTGAAGTGAGTAAACTGATAGTTTCGGATCTGTTTTTTATTTGATTAATAATATCATCATACCTGACAATAGGACCAGCAATCAACTGAGGGAAAAAGCTAATATAAAGAGCTGTATTTAATATTTTTAATTTTTTTCTTTCGGGCTTTCTATATACATCCCACAAAAGAGACATCTGCTGAAACGTAAAAAACGAAATCCCAAGCGGTAAAATAATATTTGCTTTTGGTAATAATTTAAAGTTATCATTAAATAACAAGCTTACATCATTATAATTTCCAATAAAAAAATCAAGATACTTAAAAACAAAAATTAAGGAAATATTGAATATCAATCCGGTAACAAGCCACTTTTTTCTGGAATTTACACTTTTCCAAATTTGTTTTACAAAAATATAATTAAATATTATTGAGAAAATTAAAATCAGAGTATAACTTACACCACCCCATGCATAAAAAAGTAAGCTAAAAATCAAAAGAATATAATTCTTGCCTTTTCGGGGAATAATATAATAGAATATTAAAATTATTGGAAGAAATACAAATATAAATTCCAGACTCGAAAATAACATAAACTTAAATATTAAACTTTTTAACCATCAACGCTCATAGGTTTTGTATGTTGTTTCTGCCTATAATTATAATCTTAATTCAAGCAAAAGTATTCTTACTTTTTATCCTTAGTTAAGTCATTCCAAATAACATCCAAAAGATTAAGATTTTGAGCAAATGTAAGTTGTGTCAAAGGGAAATCAATTCTATTCATAGTTGTTTTTTCTTAAGCAAACCTATTATTAAACTGCAAAAATAAATATAATGTGTGTAATATGCAAAAGGAAATATAACTCGCTTAACACAGAATATTTAACCATAGATTACATCAGGATTAAGGATATTGAGTAAAGATAAGTTATAGATAATTTATGTAATTTTAATTCAAACTAATTAAAAGAAAGTCTACGCTCGTATTCGTAAAATAAATCACCCCATCAAAATTTCAAATCTTTTATCTACTTTCGCATAACATTTTTTTATAAAATTTTAATATGATAGAATTAGTTAACGAAACTGTTGATTTTCTGAGAAAAGAAGGAATTACAGAACCAGAAGTTGGAATAATTCTCGGTACAGGTCTGGGAAAACTTGTTAATGAAATCAAGATTGAAAAAACCATAGACTACCGAATGATACCGAACTTTCCAATTGCTACAATTGAATTTCACAAAGGCAAACTCATTTACGGCAAAATAAAAGGGAAAAAAGTTATAGTCATGCAAGGTAGATTTCATTATTATGAAGGTTACAACCTTAGCGAAATTACCTTCCCTATAAGGGTAATGAAATTTTTGGGAATAAAAAGCATACTTATTTCAAATGCCGGTGGTGCCATGAATCTAAATTTTAAAAAAGGTAGCTTGATGCTCCTCGACGATCACATAAATATGATTCCCGACAGTCCGCTCAGAGGAAAAGAATACCGCGAGTTTGGTAGCAGATTCGTTGATTTGAGCCAGCCATATTCCAAAACACTTAACGAAAAATTATTGGCCATAGCCAAAGAAAAAAATATTGTACTTCATAAAGGAATTTATGTTGCTGTTCCCGGACCACAGCTTGAAACAAGAGCCGAATACAGATTTTTACGCTCAACAGGGGCTGATGTAGTTGGAATGTCAACAGTACCTGAAGCTATTGTAGCTAAGCAAATGGGACTTTCCTGTGCAGCAATTTCTGTTATCACAGATGAATGCGATCCCGATAATCTTAAAGAAGTTGATATTTCTGAAATTCTTGAAACCGCCGGCAAAGCAGAAGTAGGTTTGATTGAACTATTTGTTTCTCTTATTGAGGAATTGTAATTAGAACACGGATTGTGCGAATTTTCGCGAATAAAAAACAGGGCGGTGTTTGAGTTCCTTAAGCTCAAACAAAATGCAAGTAGTAAGATTTTCCGCCCTGATGTTAGGTTTTAAATTAATTTATAATATTTATTCATTGGTCTGAAACCATCAAAGATAAGGCTTCAAGAGTGTTTTTAAAATTTACCGTAATAGTAATTTATGCCCCACCTTAGGCAGTTCGCCTTCTTTCATATCATTCTTTTTATACAAGTACTTCAACTGAATTCCATACAATTGAGATACTGAATACATAGTCTCATTTTCACAAAATGTATGAAATTTCTGAGCACCTTTTCTTCTCTTCTTTTGAAGGTAAACTATCTGCCCTGCAACTAAAGAATCATTCTTCGATAAATCATTATTTTTATAAACCTGCCATTTATAAATTTCAAATTCCTTGGCAATCGACCCAATTTTATCACTTTCTCTGGCATAAATAAATTTCTTTTTATTATTTAAATAAATCTTTCGATTATTACCTTTAATTTCTATTTCTTCAAAATCTGTTTCTTTGGAGTAAACAATTTCTGGAGTTATAATTTTATCTTTTCCTTTTTTTCGTGAGGAATATTTTGAAGAGGCATTTTTATCGTCATATTTATACAACTCATTTTCCTCAATAATTTTAATCAGCAACTTCGGATATTTCTTATTTGTTGCATATCCGGCTTTTTTCAGACCTTTTGCCCACGATTTATAATCAGTAATTTTGTATTTAAAAAGCTCCGCATACCTATCACGTTCTGTAAGAAAAAATGAATGATCGAGAAAAGACCTTTCAGCATTTTTGTACTTTCTGAAACATTCACGTTTTCTATCGTCTTTAGCGTATATTTTTTTCCCTTTCCAATCTTTATGACATTTGATTCCAAAATGATTATTGGCTTTTTTTGATAGCCGGCTGTTCCCATTTCCCGATTCAAGCATTCCCTGTGCAAGCGTAATACTGGCAGGAATTTTATACTTTTCCATTTGTTCAATGGCAATATCTTTATATCTATTTATATACTCTTCCTTACTCATTCTTTGAGCCGACAACATTCCAACAATAAGGAAAAAAGAAACCAGGAAAAAAGTGTATTTTATATTATTCATTATCAATTTACTAATTATTAAATCTGTAAAATATTTTATTTTATCAAAAATAAAAATCATTCAACATTAATATATATTTAGTTTTTTGTTTTTTAAACAACGTATTGTTATTAAAATTGGTATAATTGCAGAAAGATTGAAAATGTAGGAAGAAAGAATATCCCTGCGGATTTCCTTTAAGAATTGGGAATGTTAGGATTTTATTTCAATACTGAAATCCCTTCAAAAAATAATAAAATAAAAAATTACAATCATAAATGGAAATAATTCAAAAATATTTTCCCTCCCTTACTGATGAACAAATAAAGAAATTCAATCAGCTTCAGAAAATTTACAGTGAGTGGAATTCCAAAATCAATGTTATTTCACGTAAAGATATTGAGCATCTTTATCTGCACCATGTTTTACATTCGTTAGGAATTGCAAAAGTTATTGAATTTAATAATGGCACCAGAATAATGGATGTCGGCACAGGTGGTGGTTTTCCGGGCATTCCTCTTGCGATTCTTTTTCCTGAAGCAATTTTTTTTCTTGCAGATTCAATCGGTAAAAAAATTAAAGTTGTAAATAATGTTGCAAAAGAACTTGAACTAAATAATGTGATTGCTCAACAAATTAGAGTAGAAGAAGTAAAAGAAAAATTTGATTTTATTGTGAGTCGTGCTGTAACTTCTTTAGATGTTCTTTATAATTGGATGAAAACCAGGATCAAAACAAAAAACTTTAACAACATTCCAAATGGCATTTTATATCTTAAAGGTGGAGACTTAAATGAGGAACTTAAATCATTAAAAAAATCATACAAAATTTATAATCTTAACAATTTCTTTACTGAAGATTTTTTTGAAACAAAAAAAGTTGTTCACATTTTTCAAAGCCATACGCACGGATAGCTATCATTACATTTTTTACTTTTTTGATCAAACTCATTATTCACTAACAACAAAATTCTGTTGTTAATTATTTATCAATCATTACTGAAATAATCTTATATTTGCCGCTTATGAAATTTTAAAAAATAATTTAAATATAAAACATGGACACAATTAAGAAAACGCTGAGGGATTCAGCAGGGTTTAGATGGGTAGTATTGGTTTTGATAAGCGGTATCACCTTTGGTACATATTGGTTTCAGGATTTCTTTTCCGGTATTAAACCAATTATGATCACCGAAATGGGTATTACAAGCAGTCAGTTTGGAACATTAATACAATGGACAACCTGGGCAAATGTATTCGGGATGATAATCATTGGAGGAATTATTCTGGATAAATGGGGCATCAAGCTTACCGGAATCATTTTTGGATTACTTGCAACCGGTGGAGCTGCTTTGACTGCTTTAGGAGCAGCGGGAACTTTCTCAAGCAATCCTGATGATCAGCTTTGGATTATGATGATTGGTAGATTAATATTTGGTTCAGGATTGGAAATAATGTGTGTTATAGCCATGAGGACAATCGTAAAATGGTTCAAAGGATATGAGCTTGCTTTAGCGATGGCAATCAATATGGGATTTGGAAGATTAGGATCAACATTAGGTCAAGCATTATCAATTGATATTGGAGCAGGTGTTGTATCACCGGCAGTTAACTTTGCCGCAACATTAATCGGAATAGGATTTTTAATGTTCTTATTTTATTTAATATTTGATGTTAAACTTGACAAACAAAGAAAAGGTCTGGAAAAAGAAAATGAAGAGCCTTTCAGAATGTCTGATTTAGTAAAACTTATCACAAACAGATCATTTCTTTTTATTGCATTACTTTGTGTAACTTTCTATTCTGCAGTATTTCCATTTATGCAATACGCACCCGATCTTTTAATACATAAATTCAGCTTTTCTTACGACCTACCTGCTGAGGCTTCAGTCATATTGTTTGGAAGCAAAGTATTAGGCAACTTATCTATTTATCTCGGTTTATTTGTTTTTGCATTAGCAATCACTCTTGTACCTGCCAGATTTAAAAGTAGCAAAGGGAAAACCACTTCGGTTGTAGTCATTATATTATTATTTATAGCATTTATTTATTCCCTTTCTGATGTACTTGGATTATGGTTGCAAAACGGACCTAAAACTGCAAGTCTTATTCCTTTAGGTTCAATTTTATTTACACCGATTTTTGGTAAAATTGTTGATAATAAAGGAAAGGCAGCGTCATTAATGATTCTTGGAGCATTATTATTAATATTTGCTCATTTGTCATTATCTGTTTTTGATAATGTCTATCTTGGCTATTTGGGATTATTATCACTTGGAATTGCATTTTCTCTTGTGCCTGCTGCCATGTGGCCATCAGTTGCAAAAATTGTTGCAGAAAACAGATTAGGAACTGCATATGCCGCTATGTTCACAATACAAAACTGGGGATTAAATGCATTCTTTAAAGGCATAGGCTGGGTATTAGATAAAGCAAATCCAGATGTAGTTGCAAAAATTGAATCAGTTAGGAATAATCTGGAAGCACAGGGATTAAGTAATGTTGAGATTAGCAAAAAAATGCAGGAGATGCAATATGTAACTCATGAAATTCCTGCATTTAATTACACTACTCCTATTTTAATGTTAGTTGGATTGGGAGTGCTGGCTATCTTTTTAGCTTTCATGCTTAAAAAAGCAGATGAAAAACAAGGTTATGGTCTTGAGCTACCCTCATAAAAAAAGCTTAAATAAATAAAGTAAAATAAGATAAAAATAAATTTAAGTATTAGTTAATAATTATAGTAATTTAATAGAAATGTTCAATTGTTAACTAATACATTTCAAAATAAAAAAACAGGAGGAAATAAAATGAGTGAAATTAGTGAATTAAAACCTACCGCACTTTGGAAAATTTTTGAAGACATGTGTCAAGTACCGCGCCCTTCAAAAAACGAAGACAGAATTCAGGCGTTTGCCGTAAATTTTGGCGAAAAACTTGGATTAGAAACTTTCAAAGATGAAATCAAAAACGTAATAATAAAAAAGCCTGCTACCAAAGGCATGGAAAATTTGAAGACTGTTGTACTACAGGCCCATCTCGACATGGTTCCACAAAAAAATAGCAGTTCGCAACACGACTTCAACAAAGATTCTATCAAAGCATACATTGATGGAGACTGGGTAACTGCAAAAGACACAACTCTTGGCGCGGACAACGGAATTGGAGCTGCTGCTGCACTTGCTGTTCTACAGGCAACTGACATTTCACACGGACCACTTGAAGTACTTTTAACTACGGATGAAGAAACCGGAATGACAGGTGCAAACGAAATTAAATCAGGGTATCTTGATGCTGATATTCTCATCAACCTTGATTCGGAAGATGAAGGCGAACTTTATATTGGATGTGCCGGCGGTATCGATACTAACGGTATTTTCAATTACAATAAAGTTGAAGTTCCATCAAACCAATCTGCATACAAAATTATTGTTACCGGACTAAAAGGAGGACATTCAGGTCTTGATATTAATTATGGACGTGGAAATGCAAACAAAATTCTTGTAAAATTATTAAAAGACTCTGCTGAAAAATTCGGTTTACGTTTAGCGGTTATCGAAGGTGGTGACTTAAGAAATGCAATCCCGAGAGAAGCAACTGCAATTATTGTAGTTCCTGAAGCAAATAAAGAAGAATTTAAAAAGTTTGCTACCGAATACGAAATTGAAGCAAAAGATGAATTTAAAAATGCTGATTCTGGATTACTTATTAATATTGGCACAACAAAAACCCCTGCATTTTTAATTGAAGAAGAAATTCAGAATAAAGTTTTTGAAGCAGTAGATAAATTCCCAAACGGACCGATAGCAATGGACAAAAAAATCCCTGGCGTTGTTGAAACTTCAACAAATATGGCTGTTGTGAAATCAAATGATAAATTTGTTGAAATATGCTCACTTCAAAGAAGTGCTTCTGATGATGATAAGATGAAACTTTCTGATAGCATCTTAAAAATGTTAAGTGATCTTGGTGCTAAAGCAGAACAAACAGGTTATTATCCTGGATGGAAACCAAATGTTGATTCTCCAATTCTTACTACAATGAAAAAAGTTTATGAGGATAATTTTGGCAAAACTCCAGCTGTAAAAGTTATTCATGCAGGACTTGAATGTGGAATCTTAGGATCAGTCTACACAAACTGGGATATGATCTCATTCGGACCAACAATCAGAAGTCCTCATTCACCTGATGAAAAAGTGAATATCGAAACTGTTAAAAAATTCTGGGACTATTTATTATTGACTTTGATAAATATTCCAAGAAAATAAATTTGCAAAGGACATTGACTTGTAATTATTAATCATTATGGTCAATGTCTTTTTTTAAAAAATATTTTAAAAATAATTTGCAATTTCTAAAAAAAGACATACTTTTGCACTCCCAAAAAAACATATAATAAAATGTCAACAAAGAGAACATATCAACCGTCGAACAGAAAAAGAAAAAATAAACACGGATTCAAAAAGAGAATGTCAAGTGTGAACGGGCGTAAAATCATTAACGCCAGAAGAGCAAAAGGAAGACATAAACTTTCAGTTTCTGATGAATAACACTTTCTGATATCATTAATGATATCGTAGGCTGAAATATATAATCATAAATTCGGAAGGTAGCTTTGCGCTGCCTTCCTTTTTTTGTTTATATAAAAACAATATCTTCGCAAAATAATTCATATTATTATTTTGAATAAAAAAAATTGTCAGTAATTATGAACACGCTTTTAAAAATAATTTTCATATTTATTCTCATTTACTATTTTTTCAGACTTTTTGGTAAATACATTTTTCCATGGCTGTTAAAACGTTTTATGAAAAATGCCCAAAAAAATTATAAACAAAATGTTGAGAATAATTATGCAAATAAAAAGAATGCCGGAGATGTAAATATTGATCATATTCCTAAAACCAAAGAAAAAAAAGATGATAATGATTTTGGTGAATATGTGGATTTTGAAGATATTGATAAATAGATAGTTGTATGTTTTATATTATAAAAATAATAATACACAAACATATTATTATCAATAGTTACACAGTAAAATTATAAATCCACAATAATTCTCCGATTACAAAACACTGTGTAAAAACAAAATTGTATTTTAGTAAATTCTAAAAATCGAATTATTAAAAGATAAACCCACAATAATGGAGAAATTTCAATTAAAAAAATCACTACCATACATCATTGGCATTCTAATATTTGTTCTTATTACAATGATTTATTTCAATCCTCTTATCCTGGGAAAAAAACTTCAACAAGCTGATATTAAGAATTTCAAAGGGATGTCGAAAGAAATTGTTGATTTTCGCGATAAAACCGGAGACGAGCCATTATGGACAAATTCAATGTTTGGTGGAATGCCTGCTTATCAAATATCTGTAAAGTACAAAACAAATTTCGTAAGATTTTTTGATGATTTTTTTAAGATCGGATTACCTCATCCTGCAAGTTTAGTTTTTCTATACTTTCTTGGATTTTTCATTTTATTAATTGCTCTTAAAGTAGATCCCTGGCTTTGCATTGTGGGAGCAATAGCTTTTGCATTTTCTTCATATTTTTTCATAATTATAGAGGCAGGGCATAATACAAAAGCTCATGCCATTGGATACATGGCTCCAGTGCTTGCTGGAATAATTCTTACTTTTAGAGGAAAATATATCCTTGGCGGAACTTTAACTGCCCTTTTTCTCGCACTTGAGCTTGAAGCAGGACATCTGCAAATAACCTATTATTTGCTTCTTATTGTTGTCATTCTTGGATTTTTCGAAGAAGTATATTCAATAAAAGAAAAAACCTATATGCATTTTCTTAAATCTTTAGGAATATTGATAGCTGCTGCAATATTGGCTGTTTTAACAGTTTCTACAAATTTATGGGCAACCTACGAATATAGCAAGACAACTATCCGTGGAAAGTCGGAACTCACTAATAACAAAGAAAACAAAACAAGCGGTCTTAATAAAGACTATGCCACTGCATGGAGTTATGGTGTTTCTGAATCGTTTTCTTTAATGATACCAAATACAAAAGGTGGAGCATCGGGGGTTCTTGGCAATAACAAAAAAGCCATGGAAAATGTTGACAGACAATTCAAAAATCCTGTAGCGCAACAAAACCAATATTGGGGCGATCAACCATTTACTTCAGGACCCGTATATGCAGGTGCAATAATTATTTTTCTGTTTATCCTCGGATTATTTATCGTTAAAGGGCGATTTAAATGGATACTTCTCACAGCCACTATTTTGTCATTATTTCTTTCGTGGGGTAAAAATTTTATGCCTCTTACAGATTTTTTCCTCGATTATGTTCCGGGATATAATAAATTCAGAGCGGTGTCAATGACCATGGTTATTGCAGAATTATGTATTCCGCTACTCGCAATTCTTGCAGTAAACGAAATATTAAAAGACCCCGGTATCATTAAAAGATTTAAAAACAAATTCTTCATTGCACTAGGACTTACAGGCGGACTTTCAATAATTTTTTATTTATTGCCAGATACTTTTTTCGGGTTTTTAAGCCAGATAGAAATTGAGCAATTTGATAAATATCGACAAAGCGGGTCAGACACTCAACACTTGGATTTGTTTATGGCAAATCTCGAAACGGCAAGAATAGCAATTTTCAGATCTGATACTCTAAGAAGCTTCTTCTTTATAATTATGGGTGCAACAGCAATCTGGCTGTTCTCAATAAAAAAGATCAACAGAAACATTTTTATTTTAATTCTTGGAGCCTTGTTTTTAATTGATTTAGTTCCAATCAGTCAGCGATACTTAAACAATGATAATTTTGTAAGAAAATCAAAAGTTGAAAAACCATTTCAGGCTACGATTGCCGATCAAGAAATAATCAAAGATACAGACCCTAACTTCAGAGTATTAAACATGGCGGTAAGCACATTTAATGATGCCAGCACTTCTTATTTTCATAAATCTATTGGAGGATATCATGGTGCTAAACTTAGAAGATATCAAGAATTAATTGAGCATAATATCACTGTTGAACAACAAAAAATAATTGAGATTTTTTCAGGCAATCCCAATTATAGTAAAATAACTGAAGGATTGTCAAAATTATCAGTTTTAAATATGCTTAATACAAAATATATTATTGCTGATCCTGCACAAGCTCCAATAAGAAATATTTTTGCTTATGGAAATGCTTGGTTTGTAGATAACTATATTATTGCCGAAAACGCCGATGAAGAAATTGATCTTCTAAATAAGTACAACTTAAAACAATCAGCAGTTGTTGACAAAAGATTTGAGCAACAACTAACAGGATATCAATTTGGAATCGACAGTACTGCGAACATCAAACTCACGCATTACAAACCAAATGAGCTAAAATATAAATTTAATTCAGGGAAAAACCAATTAGCGGTATTTTCTGAAATATATTACGAAAAAGGTTGGAATGCTTATGTTGATGAAAAACTTACACCCCATTTCAGAACAGATTATGTTTTGAGGGCAATGATAATTCCTGCAGGCAAACATGAGATTGTATTTAAATTCGAACCAAAAGTTTATTCTATTGGAGAATCCATTTCACTTATTAGCTCATTATTATTGATTATATTGTTGATTGGAGGCTTGTATT
The DNA here is from genome assembly GCA_964404485.1 of uncultured Bacteroidales bacterium. Taxonomy (GTDB): domain Bacteria; phylum Bacteroidota; class Bacteroidia; order Bacteroidales; family JAIORY01; genus JAIORY01. The sequence goes on from CAYOKJ010000089.1 coordinate 12,696, forward strand.
ATGAATTTATGCAAAC
>CAYOKJ010000090.1:0-12472 GCA_964404485.1 uncultured Bacteroidales bacterium
AGATTTTCTGCTTTTGTATCAAGAGATATTATTGATGATCTTTTGCTTTCAGAATCATCAAAAAGCTTACGGTAAGTAATATGGCGTTTTGCAAATTTTGAGCCTGTAGATTTGTGTAATGCCTGCATTTTTGGATTATAATCGCCTACCCATGAAAGTTCAAGTTCGTTATAATGAGGTCGTTTTTCCATAATGTTTTTCATGTGCCAGAATATTCCGGATTCAATTCCATATTTCTGAAACTCAGGAATTACTCCCATAACTGTTACACGAGTTCTTGTAATGGTATTTCGTTTTTTGTAATAAAGAAATTTTAATTTATTTAAAAGGTGCATTTTGCCATTTAGATGTTTCAGTATTTGATTTACGTCAGGCAACATAATTAAAAATGCAATTGGTTTTTCTCTATTATAAACTATCCAGATAAATTCTTCCTCAAGGATGGGCTTTGCCTCTCTGAGAGTTTCTTTCATATCTTTGACTTCAAGAGGAGTAAAATTTTCATGAAATTTCCATGCATTATCATAAATTTCTTTAATATCGTGAATATATTTATCTGATTTGGAATATTTAAAATGCTCGAAATTGTAATCCGGTTTTTCACAAATCCATTTTGCAATTTTCCAAAATCTCTCGGGAAATGGTTTTCTTATATCCAGATTATTTGTTACCTGTTCGAAATATTTTGAAAATCCATAATTTTCAAAAAAGTTAACATAATATGGATGATTATAATTCATGCCATGTGAAGGAGAAATAAATCCTTCGACAAGTAAACCCCAAAAATTATCATTTTCACCAAAATTTATTGGGCCATCCACGGCTTTCATTCCTCTTTCTCTTAACCATTCACGACATTTATCAAACAAAATAAATGCAGCTTTTTCATCATTAATACATTCAAAAAATCCCATCCCTCCTGTAGGTTGTTCAAAATTAAATGCTTTTTTTTCGTTTATAAAAGCAGCCACCCTGCCAATCAATTTTCCATTATCATTAAACAATATCCATCTAATGGCATCACCGTGTGTATAAAAAATATTTTTTTTGGGATCGAATATGGAATTAATTGCTGAATCTTGCGGACATACCCATATATTATCATTTTTATAAATTCTTCTTGCAACATTAAGAAATTGTTTTGCCGTTCTTTTATTTATTACTTCAACTAATTTCATATAAACTAATTTTAATAATACAAAATTAACAAATAATAAATCATAAAATCTAAATTTATTTCGTTATATTTTTAAAATGGAATAGAGGAAATAAGGAAAGTAGAGAAATAAAAGAAATAAGGGGAATAGGGGAAATAGAGGAAATAAGGAAAGTAGAGGAATAAAGGAAATAAGGGGAATAGGGGAAATAGAGGAATCCATACGGATTTCCTTTGATCATAGGTGAAATATACCCTTATACCTTAATACCCTTATTCCGTTATTAAAATTTATTAGATACAATACAAATGATTATTTTTCATAATTTTGTGCTTTATGTTATTTGAAGTAAAAACACTAACTGAATAGTGAAAAAAATTAATTTACTTGTAATAAAATCATATCTGGGTCCTTTAGTAATGACTTTTTTCATTGCATTATTCATCCTTGATATGCAGTTTTTATGGAAATATGTTGATGACCTTGTAGGGAAAGGATTAGAATGGCAAATGATAGGAAGACTTCTTTTTTATGCATCCTCAACATTTGTTCCAATGGCTTTACCTCTCGCAATTTTATTATCTTCTCTAATGACCTTTGGTAATCTTGGCGAGCATTATGAACTTGTAGCCATGAAAGCAGCCGGAATATCTATTAAGAAAATAATGACACCTTTAATAATTTTATCAATAGTAATTAGTATCTCTGCATTTTATTTCTCGAATAATGTTTTACCCAATGCAAACCTTAAATTTCAATCCCTGTTATTTGATATAAGGAAACAAAAGCTTTCATTTAATATCAAAGAAGGAATTTACTATAATGGTCTTAATAACTACACAATAAGGATTGGAAAAAAAGACAAAGATGGCATCCATATTGAAGATATTATTATTTATAATCATTCGAAAAGAATGGGTAACATTGATGTAACTACTGCTAAAACAGGTAAAATGGAATCGACTATTGATGGCAGATATATTATTTTTACATTATATGATGGTTACAGTTATCAGGAAAAAGTTGACGTAAAAGGATATCGAATATCACGACCATTTCAACGGACAAAATTCAAAGAAGAATATCAACGTTTCGACTTAAAAGAATTCGAGTTAAATCATACTGATGATAATCTTTTTAAAGACCATTATTTAATGCTTAACCTGGATCAACTAAAAAAATCTATTGATTCTTTGTCGAAATCAGTATATGAGGAAAGAGTTAAATTTTCTACTAATTACATGAAAAATTATAAATTATATTCGAAATTAGATACAACAATTAATCTCGATTCAACATTACTGCATGAGTCTGATTTTTTATCAAATTTTGATGAAAAGATTCAACAGAAAATCATAGGCTATGCAAAAAATGGTGCACAAATTTCGAAAAACAACATTAAATATCATAAAGATTTTTTTACCAAAAGAAGCGAAAAAATTATAAAATACTGGGTTGTCTGGCATAAGAAATTTACTTTATCTTTTGCTTGTTTTGTGTTGTTTTTTATTGGAGCTCCTTTAGGAGCAATAATTAGAAAGGGAGGATTAGGTTTACCTGTTGTAATCTCTGTATTATTTTTTATTATTTTTCATATTACTTCAATAACAGGTGAAAAATATGCAAAAGCCTTAGTACTTGATCCTATTATTGGGATGTGGATTTCCTCTGCAGTATTGCTTCCAATCGGGATATTTTTAACATACAAAGCAACAACCGACTCTCCATTGCTCGATACAGATTCATGGAGAAAATTATTTAGTAGAATATTTAATTCAAAAAAATAATTAGTGAAAAAATGAACATACTTTTACTTTGCAATAAGTCTCCATATCCTGCCAAAGAAGGTGGCCCCATAGCCATGAATGCAATTATTGAAGGACTTATAAATGCCGGTCATAAAGTTAAAGTACTTGCTATTAATACAAATAAATACAATATTGATGTAAATAAAATACCTGACAAATACCGAAAAAAAACCAATATTGAAACAGTTTATATCGATCTTTCAATTAAGCCTGTTGATGCATTTTTAAATCTTTTTACAAAAAAATCATATCATGTTCAAAGATTTATTTCAAAGAATTTTGACAAAAAACTTATAGAAATTCTTAAAAGGAATAAATTCGATATTATTCAATTCGAAACTTTATTTATTACACCTTATATTAATACAATCAGAAACCATTCAAAAGCTCGCATCGTTCTTCGAGCTCATAACATAGAATATTTAATTTGGGAAAGAGTAGCAAAAAGTTGTAAAAACCCATTAAAAAAACTCTACCTCAGGCATCTTTCAAAAACATTAAAAAACTACGAAGTTCAGGCACTCGAAAAATATGACGGTATTGCCAGCATTACAAAAAAAGACGCCCAAGACCTTAGAAATATGGGAAGCAAAACACCCGTTATTGATATATCTTTTGGCATAAATACAGAAAATTTCAAAGTTGATAATTCTAAAACAGAATTTCCATCTTTATTTCATATTGGTGCAATGAACTGGATTCCGAATGAAGAAGGAATAAAATGGTTTCTTGAAAATGCCTGGGCAAAAATTAATAATGAATTTCCTGAATTAAAATTTTACCTTGCCGGAAGAGAAATGCCTCGATGGCTTTATAATTCTAAATTTCCTAATGTTGTAGTTATTGGCGAAGTTGAAAGTGCAAGCGAATTTATCAATTTGAAATCGGTGATGATAGTTCCCTTACTTTCGGGAAGCGGAATCAGAATAAAAATTATTGAAGGCATGGCAATGGGAAAAACAATAATTTCAACTTCTATTGGTGCTGAAGGGATAAATTACGATAACGGAAAAAATATTTTAATTGCAAATACAGCTGAGGAATATTTGACTGCTGTAAGAAAATGTGTTGAGGACAAAAATTTTACAGAAGAAATAGGAAAAAACGCAAGAGATTTAATTAGCCATCATCATGATAATAAAAAAATTATCGAGCGTTTAACTAAATTTTATCAGGATATCTTATGATATTTGCAAGGGAAAAAGAGTACTTGGAGTGCACTAAAGTTTGTAGTGCTTAAAGTTAAAAAAAATTTGATGACTATATTATTTTGTGCTTTAATTTACAATTATTGGCTCTATATCGAATAAGGTGAGTGGTTATTTATTTCGACATTAATTATTTATATTATTTAGAAAAAACACTCAATAAACAACATACAATAATCAATAAAAAAGTAAAAAAGTTGAAATAATGAAAATTGAATATTGTATGTTGAGTGTTGAATATTTAATTTCCTTAATGATTTGGAATTTAATAAAATCCACTACAAACAACATAGAATCAAATTATTTGACTTTGAAGATGTACACTAATTATAGAATATAAAGTATGAAAATATTTGTTCTTTTATCAAGAATACCATACCCTTTGGAAAAGGGGGATAAATTACGTGCATTCAACCAGATAAAATTTTTATCAAAAAATCATGAAATAATTTTATGTGCTCTCAATGATTCAAAAGTCAACAAACAAGATGCTTTTCAATCACTTCAACCTTACTGTCGCTCAGTAACATTTATCGACCTTTCTAAGGTTAATAGAGTTTTAAACATTTGTAAAGCCTATTTTACAAGCAAACCACTACAAATTGGATATTTTTACAGTCGCAAAGCACATAAAAAAATATCAGCAATTATTAATGAACATAAACCCGATCATTTATATTGCCAGCTTGTCCGTACAGCTGAATATATTAAAAATCAAAATATCCCAAAGACAATTGATTATCAGGATGTATTTTCGAAAGGAGTTGAACGTAGAATTAAAAGCTCTCCTTTTTATCTAAAACCATTTTTAAAACTCGAATATAAAAGATTGCTGAAATACGAAAATTATATCTTTGATAAATTCGATAATAAAACAATTATTTCGATACCAGATCGCAATCTTATTCCACATCCCGAAAAAGAAAAAATTGAAATAATCCTAAATGGTGTTGATACAGATTATTTCAAACCTATGAAAAGAGAAAAAGAATACGATCTGGTTTTTACAGGAAATATGGGTTATCCTCCAAATGTTAATAGTGTTATTTTTCTTACAGAAAAAATACTTCCTATTGTAAGAAAAAAAATGCCGAATATTAAAGTTATGTTTGCCGGAGCAAGCCCCAACCCAAAAGTTAAGGCCGTGAAATCGAAAAATATTAAAGTCACGGGCTGGGTTGATGACATCAGGGAATGTTATGCAAAAGCTAAAATTTTTATCGCGCCCATGCAAATAGGAACAGGATTACAAAACAAACTACTTGAAGCAATGGCTATGAAAATTCCGTGCATCTCCTCCCCTCTTGCAAATAACGCCCTTAAAGCTAAAGATGGTGAAGAAATAATTATTGGAAATTCGCCTGAAAAATATGCTGAAAAAATAATTTATTTTCTTGAAAATTATAATGAAGCTGAAAAAATTGCTGAGAATGGATTTAGCTTTGTGCATAAAAATTATAATTGGGAAAATGCAACAATGAAGTTGGAGAAATTGATGTTTGGGGATTAGATGACATCATATAATTAGATTAGAACAATGAAAAAAAAAATACTGAAACAATAAAATCATGATAAAAATCAACGAAAAATTCATAAATATTACCTCAGCGAAAGCAAAGAAATCTGATCGCCATAGAATGAACTATAATTTTCACAAAGAAGATTCTTCAACATTGCACCGCATGCTAAATGCAATGGAACCTGACACTTATCTTCAACCTCACAAACACGAAAATCCTGATAAAGTTGAAGCCTTTTTTGTTTTAAGAGGGAGAGTACTTGTTCTTGAATTTGATGATAAAGGAAATATTATCGACCATATTATTCTTGATTCAAAAAAAGGAAATTTTGGTGCGGAAATTCCACCACGAATCTGGCATATTATTATCAGTCTTGAGAAAAACACGGTTGCCTACGAAGTAAAAGATGGACCTTATAATCCGGAAAATGATAAGATTTTTGCACCCTGGGCTCCTGCCGAAGGAGATGCTAATGCTTTGGAATATAATAAAAAGATACTTAGAGAATTGAATATTGATTAACAAATTATCTTATCCAAAAAACTATCGTTCTGAATAGCTAAAAACACTTAAAGTTATTGTTTTACTAAATTATAACTATCCGGAATATATAACAAGTTACCTTAGGCATATAACTTTGAGCATTTTAAGCCCTCTGCTCAATTAAACCTGAACATAAAAATAATTCTTACTTTTGCATAAAAATATTTTGTATGGCAAACCAAAAACCAAGCATACCAAAAGGAACACGTGATTTTTCTCCGGAGGAGATGATGAGAAGAAATTTTATTTTTGATACAATAAAAGAAATTTTTCAAAGATTCGGATATTTACCGATTGAGACTCCGGCTATAGAAAATTTATCTACTCTAACGGGTAAATACGGAGAGGAAGGTGACAGATTATTATTTAAAATTCTTAACTCAGGGGATTATCTCAAAAAGACAAATGAAGAAGATTTTGAATCGCCGAATTTGAATAAATTGGCTGTTAAAATTTGTGAAAAAGGATTGCGATATGATTTAACAGTCCCTTTTGCACGCTACGTTGTTCAAAACAGAAATGATATTACTTTTCCTTTTAAACGCTATCAAATACAACCGGTTTGGCGTGCCGACAGACCTCAAAGAGGAAGGTATCGCGAGTTTTATCAATGCGATGTGGATGTAATCGGAAGTAATTCTTTAATCAATGAGGTTGAACTTGTCCTTATTATTGATGAAGTTTTCAATAAACTAGGTATAGAAACAATAATAAAAATAAACAACAGGAAAATTCTCAGCGGAATAGCTGAAGTTATTGGCGAAGCTGATAAAATGATTGACATCACAATTGCAATTGATAAACTTGAAAAAATCGGTCTTGAAAAAGTAAACGAAGAACTTACTGCTAAAGGTCTTTCAAAACAAGCTATCGAAAAATTACAACCTATTTTAAATCTTGAGGGAATATTACAAGAAAAATTTCCGAAACTGCAAGAGATATTAAAAGATTCAAAAATCGGTATGGAAGGAATTGAGGAGTTGATGACTGTGTTGAGATATTTGAAAGATTTGAAATTGAAAAATAAATGGACTTTTGACCTCACTCTTGCAAGAGGATTAAATTATTATACCGGAGCAATTTTTGAGGTTGTGGCAAAAGATATAAAATTTGGAAGCATTTGTGGTGGTGGAAGATATGACGACCTTACCGGAATTTTCGGTTTGCCCGAAGTTTCAGGTGTTGGAATTTCTTTCGGAGCTGATCGTGTTTATGATGTGATGAATGAATTAAATCTTTTTCCTGAGGAAAGTTCGATTACCTCAAAAGTTATGTTTGTGAATTTTGGAAAAGAAGAAGAAAAATATTGTTTGAAACTTCTTAAAAAAATCAGAGAATCAGGAATAAGTTCAGAGCTTTATCCCGACTCAGCAAAAATGAAAAAGCAAATGAAATATGCCAATAATAAAAATATTCCCTACGTAATTTTAGTTGGTGAAAATGAAATGAAAAATAATTTGCTTACTGTAAAAGATATGCAAAGCGGCGAACAAACTGAAACAAGTTTAAAAAAGTTTATTGAAAAAATTTTATAGGACATTTTTATCTGAACGAGTTCTCTAAGCAAATTTGGGAAACAGGAAAAATATAGGAAATAGAGGGTTTCTTTTCTAATATAAATTATTCCAATCTGCTTTTATTCTTTATCACAAAAAAAATATTAGAAAACCGGTTTAATTGGCATGAAAATTATAATTTTACCAATTCAAATTAAAACAATATATAAAATTTTATTTATATGTATCACATAATTAGCCCTGAAAAACTAACATTTAAATCTATATTTAACATCTTACAAGAAGGTTATTTATTAAAACTTTCAGAAGAGTCGAAGAAAAGAATTATTAAGTGTAGAAAATATCTTGATAATAAAATGCAATCGCAGGAAGGACCAATTTACGGAATAAACACCGGATTTGGTTCACTATGCAATCATACAATTTCAAAAGAAGAACTAAGTACTTTACAAAGCAATCTTGTAAAATCTCATGCATGCGGAACCGGTGACGAAGCACCCCGAGAAATTGTGAAACTAATGCTTTTATTAAAAATCCAATCATTATCATACGGGCATTCCGGAGTTCAACTTTGCACTGTCGAAAGATTAATTGATTTTTTTAATAACGATATTCAACCTGTGGTTTATCAGTTAGGTTCTCTTGGTGCCTCGGGAGACCTTGCTCCTCTTGCTCATATGTCGCTTCCTTTACTTGGACTTGGTGAGGTATATTATAAAGGTATAAAAACAACAACACAAAAAATATATGATAAATTAAACTGGAAACCTATCACGCTTCAATCGAAAGAAGGCCTTGCATTATTAAATGGAACACAGTTTATGAGTGCATTTGGTGTTTTTAGTTTACTGAAGACATTCCGTTTATCTCAACTTGCTGATATTATTAGTTTAATTTCTCTTGAAGCATTTGATGGAAGAATAGAACCATTTAACGATCTGGTTCATCAAATAAGATTCCATAAAGGTCAAATTGATACTGCTAAAAGAATCAGGATGTTAGTTGAAGGAAGTGAAATTATCAATCAGGTAAAGGAGCATGTTCAGGATCCCTATTCTTTCAGATGTATTCCCCAAGTTCACGGAGCTTCAAAAGATTCAATTAATTATGTTTCCTATGTTTTTTCATGCGAAATAAATGCAGTTACAGATAATCCTACAATTTTCCCTGATGAAGATTTGATAATTTCAGGTGGAAATTTTCATGGACAACCACTTGCTCTTGCTCTTGATTATCTTGCAATTGCTGTCGCAGAATTAGGAAATATTTCAGAAAGAAGAACATATCAGTTACTTTCCGGAAAACGAAATTTACCAACTTTTCTAGTTGCTAATCCCGGGCTTAATTCAGGATTTATGATACCGCAATATACCGCCGCATCAATTGTAAATCAAAACAAACAACTATGTACACCGGCTTCTGTCGATTCTATCGAATCATCACAAGGACAAGAAGACCATGTAAGTATGGGAGCAAATGCTGCAACAAAAGCTTTTAAAGTTGTTCAGAATCTTGAAAGAATTTTATCTATCGAATTGTTTAATGCTGCTCAGGCATTGGAATTCAGAAGACCTAAAAAATCATCTAAATTTATTGAAGATTTTATCTTTGAATATCGAAAAATTGTTGATTTTATTGAAAATGATAAAATCATGTATACAGAAATTGAAAAGGGTATCAAATTTTTACAAGAAATTGAAATAAATATCCCTGATGTGTTGAGGGATGATGTTTAGATTGAGAATGGGAAATATGGAAAACAAGGGGAATAAAGGAAATAAGGGAAATAAGGGAGATAAGGGGAATAAAGGAAATAAGGGGAATAAAGGAAATAAGGGGAATAAAGGAAATAAGGGAAGTATGGAAGCATAATATTAAAATTTGAAATATTTTTATTTCATAATAATGAACAAAAATGGAAAATGTATTTGAAGATTCGCAAGGAGTTTATAATAAGAATCGGGATTTTACATCACTATTTTGTTGGCAGGATGCCAGGAAAGTTAAATTGTTTTTTTATAATAAGATTCTTCCTTTGCTTCCTAATGAGGAAAAGTTTAATCTTGATATTCAATTAAGAAAAACATTATGCAGTTCAACTGCTAACATAGCAGAAGGATATGGTAGATATCATTATCAGGAAGGGCTGCAATTTTATAGAATTTCAAAAGGTTCTACTTATGAATCAAAAGATCATTTAATTAGTTGTTTTGATCTTGGATATATAAATAACGATTTTTATAATGAAGGTCTGGAATTAATTGAAAAAGCAAAGATTAGTCTTAATGGATATATTAAATTCGTTAAAACACAAAAAAAAGGATTAAAGTAAAAATTATAAATAAATAAAAAAAAAAATGTTTACTATTAATAATTGTCAGTTTCAAAACCACCTATATACCTCTATACCTTATTCCCCTTATTCCCTCTATACCCTTAATAATACTGAAAGCCAGAAAACAGAAATTGATTATCAAACTAATTAACAAGAAATAAAACAAAATCAATATAAATAATTAAATAAAAAAGATATGACTTATATAATAAAAGGCGCAGGATTAACAATAGAAGATGTTGTTAATGTGGCAAGAAATAATGAAAAAGTTGAACTTCACCCTGATTCTATTAAAAGAATAAATAAATGCAGGGCGATGCTTGAGAGAAAACTCGAAGCACACGAAATAATGTATGGAGTAAATACAGGAATCGGAGAGTTTTCGGAAGTCGTTCTTAATGACGATCAGATAAAAGATTTTCAAAAATATCTAATATATAATCATGCTGCCGGTATTGGTGATGCAATGCCGATTGAACATGTAAGAGGTGCTATGCTTGGAAGAACAAATGTTCATGCACATGGAAATTCAGGATGCCGTTTGGAAATTACCCAAACACTTGTTTCAATGCTTAACAAAGGCGTAACACCATGGGTTTGTAAAAAAGGTTCTGTTGGAGCGTCAGGAGACCTTGCCCCAATGTCACAAATTGCACTATTAATGATGGGCGAAGGAAAAGCCTTTTATAAAGGAGAATTATATGATGGAAAAGTTGCTTTAGAAAAAGCCGATATACCAATTCCCGGTTTACATGCAAGAGATGGATTGGCAACAATAAACGGCTCGAATGTTCTTACTGCAATGAGTGCGATATTTTTATATGATGCCAATAAGTTCCTCAAACAAGCAGAGATTGGTGCAGCAATGTCACTCGAGGCTTTAAAAGCAAATATGAAACCATATACTTCAAAACTTCATGAAGTTCGTGGATTTAAAGGTGCAATAAGAAGTGCAAACGCAATTAATAAACTTGTTGATGGCGGAGACTTAAAAGAGCAACGTGTAAAATGCAAAGTTCAGGATGCATACTCAATGCGGTCAACTCCTCAGGTAATTGGTGCAGCTCATGATGCTTTGGCTTACGCACGTTCACAAGTTGAAATAGAATTAAATGGTGTTGGAGATAATCCAATTTTCTTTCCGGAAGAAGATATGCAATTATCAGGAGCAAACTTTCAGGGAACACCTGTTTCTGTACCTATGGATATGGCTGGTGCTGCAATTACTATGATTTGCGTTATGTCTGAAAGGAGAATGAATCGTTTAAATAATCCGGCTTTAAGTGTTGGATTACCTGCATTTTTAACAAAAGGAGCCGGCATGTTTTCTGGTTTAATGCTTAGCCAATATACAGCAGATACGTTGATTGTTGAACAAAGAATTTTATCAGCTCCTGCTTCAATTCAATCGATTCCGGCTGCTGCAGATCAGGAAGATTTTGTTTCTATGGGAATGAATACTGCCATTAAAAATATTCAGATACTTGATAATGCTTATGGTATTCTTGGTATTGAAATTATGGCTGCTGCTCAAGCTCTTGATTTCAGAGAATATACATTCGGAAAAGGTGTTATTAAAGCCAAAGAAGTTGTAAGAAAATATGTTGATTTCCTCGAAATTGACCGACCACTCTATAACAATCACAACAGTATGAAAGAACTTGTTGAATCATGCGAAATACTGCATGAAGTAGAAAAAACTGTTGGAGAACTTGAATAGGAGAATTAATGGCTCTAAGAAAACGCTAATAACTTCGTTATGCTTGTGTTTAAAATCAGACATCTACAAAAGTAAACTCTTGATTTTAAAAACATCGAATCCAGATAATTATCGGGACGTTTTTGACGTTTTCTTAGAATCAAATTGTAAATACTTGGTTTTCTTAAAAGTTAATTAGGATTTATCTTTAATAAATTATTTAGAAATGTTAAATGAAAATGGAGCAATACGAAATAAATAAAGATTTAAACAAACAAGAAAATCGACCAGAATTATTGACAGTTTTATGTGTTCTAACATTTATTGGCAGCGGAATAGGAGTTGTTTCAAATTTTTTTGTATTAACATCTTATTCATCAATTCAAGAATTAATTTCTATAGGGAATTTAACATTTCCTGGAATTGACATATTGCTTTCAGTAGATAAAACATATTTTCTTATTGGATTTATTCTTTCATCTATTTCATTATTTGGAGCTTACAATATGTGGAAACTAAAAAAGATTGGATTTCATTTTTACACAATTGCCCAAATATTACTATTAATTGTTCCTTACTTTTATTTTCAAAATTTTGGATTTCCATATTTTGGATTATTAATTACAGTAACTTTTGTTTTCCTGTACAACTTGAACTTAAAAGCAATGTCTTAAACAATTTTTCT
>CAYOKJ010000091.1:0-12453 GCA_964404485.1 uncultured Bacteroidales bacterium
TGTTATTAGGGCTATGAGCAAAGCCATAATTCCTGCCAATGCAAATATCCACCAACTTAATCCGATTTTATAAGCAAAATTCTGTAGCCAACTGTTCATAATATACCAGGCAATGGGAACTGCAATTACAAAAGCAATGGCAACCCATTTTACAAAATCTTTGTTGAGCATGATTAATATTTCGGATACCATTGCACCATTTACTTTGCGGATTCCTATTTCTTTTGTGCGTTGCGCTGAAATTAAAACGGTTAAACCAAATAACCCCATAGTTAGAATGACTATTGCAATGATTGAGGCATAGCTTATAATTTTACTTAATCGTTCTTCTGACTGATAACGATTTTCCAGCTCTTTATCCCAAAATATGTAGTTAAGTTTCTCTTTTGTGCCAATTTCATTCCAGTCCAATTTCATGGCTGCAATTACATTTGTTAGGTCTAGCGGATTAAATTTCAATAATACAGCACTATATCCATTGCCCATTGAAGTACGCGAATGTAAAATCATGGGTTTAATTTTTTCCCGTGAGGTTAAAAATTGATAATCTTTTACCACGCCAATAATTTTGAATTTTTCATTTTCTGCAACAACAAACTGTCCAATGGGAGAGCCAATGAAGTTCATTCTTGAAATAAATTCTTGATTGGCAATAATTGACTGATTGTTCGGATTTATATCGCTTTCAGTAAAATTTCTTCCTTCAATAATTGATATATCAAGGGTAGGAATAAAATACTGATCGGCTTTAAATGTGTAGGTTTCCAAAACTTCATCATTGTTAACTTCAAATCCCCTACTGGAATAACCATCAAAATAATTCCTGTTAGTTAAAGCTGCATTAATTACACCGGGTTCTTTCTTCAGAATGTCGCGTAGGACCACTGATTTTGCCTGACTTAGGTAGGGAACATCAACCGAAATAATATTCTCATCAGAAAAGCCCAGAGATTTATTCTTAAGAAAATGGGTTTGTTTATTTATTACTATGGTTGCAATTATCAGAATTATAGTAAGGGTATATTGTAAGCCCAGAAATACCTGAGAACTTCCTGTTTTCTTACTTCCAAGTAGTTTCTTTGCAGACATTATCGTGGGTTTTACTTTTCTAAATATAAGTACGGGTATTAAACTGGTCAGAAAAATCAATAGACAGATGGTTAGAATTGAAAATCCGATTAAAGCCGACTTGCTTATTAGATTAAAATAAATTTCACCTTCTGATATATGATTAAAGATTGGAATGAGAAGATAGGTGAGCAGTCCTCCAAGTATAAATGAGCCAATTATTAGAATTGAATTTTCGTTTAAAAACATTTTTAATATATCAAATTCCCGTCCGCCAAATGATTTTCGAATACTAATTTCACCCGCTTTCTTAAAAGATTGACCCAAAGTGAGAATTACATAATTGCTAAATGCAATAAATAAAATAAGGATACCAACCACTGTTAATATGTTAAGCAGGGTTTTGTTACCCGTGCGCTCGAATGCAACATGGAAAGAATTATTCAGATATAAACTTTTTAAAGGCAGGGTAAAAGCTTGAAAACATTTTTCAGAGGAATTCAATTCATTATTTTTTTGTGCTCTTTCTATATCTTTCTGATAAAAGGTTTTTACATTAGTGCTAATGAGTGTATTCGCCTGTTCTGAATTTACATTGTTTTTAAGTTCCAGAAATAGGGAAGAGTTCCCAAATCTATTGTTCGATTGCCAAAAAGCATTTTCATATTCGTAAGGTATAATTGCTTCAAAATCAAGGGTTGAATTTTTCGGAATATCTTCAAGTATGCCTGTTATGGTGAAAGGAGTATCCCTTATAGAAGTAAAAGTTACCGTTTGTCCAATCAGTTCCTCTATCTGGCTATTCTTTTTGTCAATTATTTTTTTTGCTAATGATTGTGTGATGACAATATTGGCCGGATCCAAAAGTAACTTATCTTTGTCACCATATAATAACTTAAAACTAAACATCTTAAAGAAATCCTGCTTGGCAATGCCTAATGATATTTTTAGGTTTTCATTCTCTAATTCAAGCTGAGCCATATACCCAATCCTGAAAGGAGTGCAATGCTCAATTTGGGGTACATTATCTTTCAAAGATTTAACCAGATCGGCATTAACAAGGTGATCGGCAACAGTGGTTCCATCCTTAAGTACATATTTGTAATTAAGACGGTAAATATTGTCAGCCTTTGTATGAAAACTATTGTACGATTTTTCCTGTGTAACAAATAAGTAAATTATTAGTACGCTGGCAAAAGCAATAGATAAGCTAAAAATTATAATAAACGCATTAAGTTTGTTTCTATTTATGTTTCTTAATGCATACTTTATTCCCTTGTTCATAGTAATTCTATTTTAGTTTTTATTCATATATGTGTGCCTCCATACAGGAGTTTTCGTTATTTCGGCTTCGCTCAAGGATCGAAATTGCGGGTTGGTGAGTGGAGTCGAACCACTACTCATACCTCAATGCTTCTATCGGATTTCTTCGAGCCGCTCTATAGGTTAAACCACTTACGGTAAGCAACACAATGACTAAAGAAATTATGCCAGATAAAACAAATATCCACCAACTTAAAGTTGTTTTAAAGGCGAAATTTTCTAGCCATTTATTCATACCATAATAAGCAATGGGAGTAGCTATTATAAAGGCTACAGCCATCCACTTTACAAAACTGGCATTGAGCATTTTCATAATTTCAGAAACCGCTGCTCCGTTGATTTTCCGAACCCCTATTTCTTTAGTTCGGCTTGTCATTATAAAAGAAGCCATTCCAAATAATCCTATACTGGCAAGAAAAATTGCTATAGCAGCAAAATAACCCATCAATTGAAAAGTCTTTTCATCTTTCTGATAAAGTTGCTTCAATCTCACATCCAAAAAGCGAAAATCAAACATTTCATCAGGATAGATTTTTATGCTCGTTTCTCTAAGCGTATTGATGGCATCATTTGCATTGGAAGGATTGACTTTAACAATAAGTCGGGAACACCATTTTTGAAAAATAACGAAAAGCACAGGCTTGATTTCATCATGAAGAGATTCAAAATGAATATCGTCAACAATACCTACAATTATCCTATCTGACATTGGCCAGGCACATTTAATCTTTTGCCCTATTGGATCTCCTTGAATTCCTAGGTGTTTAACAGCGGCTTCATTTAAAATCAAAGATTCGGTAATATCTGTTTTTAATTGATCCGAAAAAAGTCTTCCTTGTGTTGCTTTTATCCCAAGCGTTTTAAAATAATCAAATTGTACATGCACTGTAGGAAGTGTTATCCATTCTGTTTGTTCTGTCGGCATGGCAGCTCCCCAATTATTTAGATCGCCGGAAGGAACACGACTAGCCGATGAAACACTCTTCACAATACTTTGTTCGAGAAGAGCTTGTTTGAGCGAGATGTATTTCGCCTCATCACCATAATCATTAACATTGGCAACAAGAACATACTCTTTATCAAATCCTAAGGTTTTATTTTGAAGGAAATTAATTTGTCGCAACATAATCAAAGAACTGGCGATTAATACAATAACAATGGTAAACTGAGCGCCCACTAAAACTTTCTTCATTTGAAAGCCAGAACCCATACTTTTATTTGATTTCATCACCTTTGTTGGACTATAGGATGATAAAATAAAAGCGGGATACCAACCGGCTAATACTCCCAAAACTATCATCATGCCGGTTATTCCTAAAATAATATTCCCATTTATCAATGATAAAATGGAGAGTTCTTTGCCTGCAAGCGAATTGAAAATAGGCAAGCTCAGGTTAACCAAGAAAAGTGCAAATAGTAAGGATATGAAAAACACTATAATGGATTCTGATACAAATTGATTTGCTAATTGACTTCGGGAAGCTCCAAAGGTTTTCCGAACACCAATTTCTGTAACTCTTGTGGTTGAATTGGCTGTTAAAAGATTGATATAATTGAAACAGGCTATAAGTAAGATAAGCAGTCCTATAGCCGAAAATATCAGAACGTAGGTAATGCTATTCTGAGGTTGAATATCGTTTGACATATAAGAAGAGTAAAGATGAATATCTTTTAGATTTTGCAGTTTAAATATTTGTAAAGGAGCTTCATCACCTTGAAGGTTTTTTATTAACTCGGAAATATTCGCTTCCACTTCTGGTTTTGAAAACTGATCTTGCATCTCAAAATAGACTAGAAAATTTTGCCAGCCCCAATCATTCATCATTTTTTCGCCAAACAAGTTATTGGCACCTGCTAATGTGATTAAAAAATCATATCTAAAATGCGAATTATGAGGCATATCTTCAATGACTCCAGTAATTGTACCTTTATATTCATTGTTGAGTATTAATACTTTACCAATCGGATTTTCATTTCCAAAATACTTTTGTGCGGCTTTTTCTGAGATTACAATAGTTTCGGGTTGCTCCAAAGCTGTTTCGGCATTGCCAAATTTAAATTTGAAGGAGAACATTTGCAATAAATCAGCATCCACAAAAGCAGTCAAGGGTTCGTTAAATTTCTGCTCTTTATATTCAACAACCATATCATCTCGAGGGAAGATTCGGGCGTATTCCTTTATTTGCGGAAGTTTATCATCCAGCAATTTTGCTATTTGAGGGGCCTGATAAGGATCCGTCTCTTTACACAAGCGATAAATATTATCTGCATTCTCATTATAACGATCATAACTTAATTCATCCGCGACGTAAATCAACAGTAAAATACTTACGGCCATACCAATAGAAAGGCTGGAAATACTTATTAAAGAATATACCCTACTCTTAATTAGATTTGCAAAGGCTATTTTAAAATAATTTTTAATCATGATTAAGTGTTTTTAACTGGTTAATTTATTCGTATCTAAGGGATTCCACTAGATTTCTTCTTGCTGCCCAAAACGTTTGCCAGCTTACAGTTATTAGTGCAATAAGTATTGCAATAAGTCCTGACAAGGCAAAAATCCACTTACTTAAACTCCAATCTTTCATTATCCCCAAAACTGTCGTAGCCCGAGATAATTACCTTTTCACCAGGATTAAGTCCTTCGAGTAATTCATAATATTTGGGATTTTGCCTTCCAATTTTAATAAAGCGTTTTGATGCTGATTTGCCATCGGCAGATAGAACAAATATCCATTGACCGCCAGTTTCCTGAAAAAAGTTACCGCGTGCTAGTAGTAAAGATTCTTTGGGATTACCCAATTGTAAACGTGTATAATAGGTTTGGCCGGTTCGCATATTGTCGGGCATTTCTGTAACAAAAATCATTTCCACGGCAAAATTGCCTTCTCTAACATCAGGGTGCACCTTTCTTATTTTTAGTTCAAACTCCTGACCTTGTCTTTCCAAAATAGCTGTTAAACCAACACGTACTTTGTCGATATAATGTTCATCTATTTGGGCAAGCACTTTAAAAGATGTGAGTATGTGAATTTGTCCAATTCGGCCACCTTTTGGAATTGATTGCCCTAGTTCGGCATCGAGTATGGTTAACTGGCCATCAACGGGAGCCGTTACATGTAAATTATCCTGTCGCTGTCGTACCAGTTTTAGGTTTAGAGCCATATTGGCTAAGTTATCTTCCATTTGTTTTACTTGTATTGAACGATAAATGGAATCTTGTTTTTGGCGTTCTATATATAGATCATAACTTCGTAAACTGAAATTATAATCTTCTTCTGACACTAAAAAAACTTCCTTAGAAATTAAGTCTTCGGAATAAAGTGATTTATTTTGCTCGAATCCTCTTTTCTTACGTTTAATATCAAATTCCAGATTCAGCAATTCGCGTTTTATTTGTAGCTTTTCTTGCTCCATAGTAACCATAGTATTACGTAGAAAATTGCTTTTCTCGGCCAACTGTGCTTCACTGTTTAGTATGCTCAGACTTAAATCAGGATTGCTCAATCGTAAAATCACATCACCTTTTTTGACCATCGCACCCTCTTCGATTACTTTTTCTTCCACACGGCCACCCTCTCTGGCATCCAGGTAAATGGTCGCAATTGGTTTCACTACACCGGTTATAGTAATATAATCATGAAAAGTGCCATTGCTTACTGTTTCAATGCTAAGTTTATCGGCATCTACAACATAAGTTGAAATGTGCTCGGTAAAAAATGCCTGATAAATAAGTGCTGAAAAGGCAAATACTGCCAATGCAATATAAATATGCTTTTTCTTAATTCCCTTTTTCTTTTCTATTGGTATGTCCATATTTTCTTATTTTTGGCTTGAGGGTTAGCTCTTCACCTTATAAATTTTCAAATTTTCAAATCTCAAATCTTTCACCTCTTCGTTCTCTCATTTCCTCGCCTATTCTCTCTTTCACCTTCTCTACCTCAAATGCTTCCAATTACTTGTTTGGTAAAATGTTAGCATTTGTTTACGCATAATAAATATTAGTTTCGATTTTAGCAGAGCTGCTTCGGCATATACAAAACGCTGTTTCGCTGCCTCAAAGTCTGTTGTTCCTGCCAGCCCTTTTTCCATTTTTTTTGTTATATTGTGTAATGTCAGTTTACTGAAGTCATGCAGCTCAATAGATGACTGGTATTCGCTTTCAGCAGATTGTAGTTCCTCAATCGCATTCCAGATTTCAATATAAAGATCTTCTCTTTGCTTTTCCAGTTTGAGTTGGTTGTCAATCACTGCAATCTTCTTTCTTTTTATGCGACTGTGAACTGTTGCACCATTAAAAATAGGAATAGCAATTCCCATGTTCACCCATTGATTTTGATTGTTTGTAAGTTGATTTTTAAAACTCAGTGTGTCACCATCAAAATAACCGGTATTAAAACCTCCTGAAACATAAATCCTGGGTGAAATGCCTCCTTTTGCTATGGCCAGTTCCTTTTTTGAAGCAATCAGGAGATATTCGCTTTGTTTAATTTGGGGTAAAAAAGTAACCGCAGTTTTAAATACCGAATCAACCTGAGGTACCTGATTGTTAATCAATAACACCATGTCTGTTGTGTCGATGCTGAACGACTGGCTTGCATTCAGCCTCAGCAATTGTTTTAACTGAAGTAATGATTTGCTTGCATTATTTCGAGCATAGGTAAGGCTTAGCTTATCTGCTGCCCATTGACTTTTAAGTTCCTGAACAGTAAGGGGCGATTCCTTACCAATATCAACAAGTTTCTGCATACGCTCAAATTGATTGCGCGAAAGTTCCAGCTGACTTTGTGCCACATCCTCTAAACCCTGGCTGTAAAGAACCATATAATAAGATGTAAGGATTTCCATGATGAGCATATTCTTTTTCAAAACGGCTTCTTCTTTTATTGCTAAAAGCTGATATTTGTTGAATCTGATAGTGTTATATTTCACAAGTCCTTGAAAAATATTTATTGATGAATTAGCCCAAAAAACATTTGTTAAAGTTTTATCGTAGGTAATAGTATTTGTGTTTCCATCAATGTTTCTTCCATAATTTAAATCAACAACACTGCCAAGGTTTAAATCAGGTAATAATTTTGCTTTGCTCTCCAATAGATTTATTTCATGTAACTTAATTTGATTGTATTTGTGATTAAGTTCAATATTGTTAAGAAGGGCATGGTCGATACATTTTTTGATGCTCCATGATTGTTGGGCTTTGGCAGGAAATATGCTTCCGGCAATCATTACACAAATAATAATAATGAGAATATTGCTTCTAAGAATTATTGTATTTCCTATCTTCAATTGCAAATAATTATAGTTATCAAATATTGGTTTCATCTAAAAAATTTATTTGTTTGATGTCGGATGTTCAAACCACATACCATAAATTATATATACTTGAATAGCAAATGAGTAAGGGATTACTAACTATACAATATTCAAAATATGTGTAAAAATATTTTACACATAGTGTGTGTTTTATTTACAATTATTTACCTTCGTAAAAAATCTGTTAATAGTACTCCTAAAAAACATGAAAGGTAAAATACTAATCATAGATGATAACAAAAGCGTACTAACTGCGCTTGATATGTTACTGCAAACAGAATTTAGTGATGTGTTTACACTAAGTAACCCCAATTGTTTAATTAGTACAATTAAGCAACACGAAGTAGATGTAGTGTTACTTGATATGAATTTTAAGGCTGGAATTAATACAGGTAATGAAGGGATATATTGGCTCAAACAAATATTATTGTATGATGATACCATAAGTGTGATTATGATTACGGCATATGGAGATATTCAGCAAGCTGTAAAAGCAGTAAAAAAAGGAGCTTTCGATTTTATTTTAAAACCCTGGGATAACAATAAACTAATTAGTACTCTGCATGCTTCGCTAAAACTTCGCAAAAGCAAATTAGAAACGGATTTGTTGAAAAGAACCACTAACAATTTAAAGCAGGAGCTAAAGCAACCGGTTGATCATGAACTTATTTGGAAATCGTCTGCAATGCAAGATGTAATGACTTTGGTTAAAAAAGTTGCCGTTACTGATGCCAATATTTTAATAACCGGAGAGAATGGAACCGGTAAGGAGCTCATAGCCCGTGAATTGCATCGATACTCTAAACGAAATGATGAGGTAATGGTGAGTGTTGATATGGGTTCGGTTAGTGAGTCGTTGTTTGAGAGTGAACTTTTTGGCCACGCAAAAGGTTCGTTTACCGACGCTAAGGAGGACAGAGCAGGAAGATTTGAAACTGCTCAAAAAGGATCACTTTTCCTCGATGAAATAGGGAATCTCACTTTGTCGCTTCAGGCTAAAATACTTGCTGCCCTACAAAACCGAACAATTACCAGAGTTGGTAGTAACATACCAATTCCTATCAATATCAGACTCATATCTGCTACAAATAAAAATTTGGAAGCAATGATTGTCGATGGTCTTTTTCGTGAAGATCTTCTTTTTCGTATCAATACAATCACCATCGAATTACCTCCTTTACGGGAAAGAGGTAACGATGTACAACTGCTTGCCGATTTCTTTTTAAATAAATATGCATACAAATACAACAAAAAAGGACTAGTAATAAGCAATCAAGCAAGTAAGAAATTGACGAAATACTCCTGGCCCGGGAATGTGAGAGAATTACAGCACAGCATTGAAAAGGCGGTTATTTTAGCTGATGATAGCTTGCTTGATCATGATAGTTTTTCACTGGATAATAATGCGTTAAATAGCAGAGGAAAAACACAGTTTCAAACCATTGAAGAAATGGAGAGAGAAATGATACTTGCAAGTATCAGCAAAGAAAAAGGTAATATGAGCATTGTTGCCAAAAAATTGGGAATTACGCGCCAAACACTCTACAATAAATTAAAGAAATATGATCAATAAACATTTCTATTTTGCCATTTTATCGCGCCTTTTCATAATTGTGATACTCGTAGCCGGTGCAACATTATTGTTTTTTGAGTATAAGGCTTATATTTTATGTGCTGTACTTGTATTGTTGCTGATTGTGGCTATTTTTAATATTATTAAATACTTTAACAATACCAACAGATGGATTTCTTTTTTTTTATTAGGTATAGAAAATGAGGATTCTACGCTTAAGGCTCCTTCAAAAACTGGTAACAAAGCCATAGATGATGTATATATCGGAATAGACAGGCTAAACGAGATTTTTAAGCAGACAAAAATCGATATTAGTGAACAGGAACATTATTTTCGTACGGTTATCAACCAATCAGCCACCGGGCTTTTTTCAGTTAACGAAAAAGGTAGGGTGATAAATATTAATCCGGCAGCCGTAAAACTAACCAAACTTAACAACTATCACCATGTAAATATTCTTAAAACAATTGATAGCGCATTACCAGGTTTCATTCTTAAATCTTACAGGTATCCACAGCAAAAATCGGCTATTTTTGAAAATCAGTACGGGCAAAAATTACTGTTTAAACTATCAGAAATTGAAAATAAAATTCAAAAGATCAGACTGGTGGCGGTTAGCGATATCACCAAAGAACTGGACAATGGCGAAGTAGAGGCCTGGATTAAACTGGCACGCACATTGTCGCATGAAATAATGAATAATATAGCACCCATAACCACTCTGTCGCAGGTTATTTCAAGGTATTTTACGAATAATAGTGAAATAATAAATGTAGAAGATATTGATTCTAATATAATTGTCAATACAGTAAAAGGTCTTAAGGTGATTGAGGAACAAAGTGTAGGTTTAATGAGTTTTGTTGAAAACTATCGAAAATTTACTAAACTCCCCAAACCAAAACTTTCGGAAGTAAATTTATCAAGCCTTATTGAAAGTAACTTACTGGCTGCAAATGCATTTCCGGGTTTTGATACATTTAAAATTGAGAAATCAATACCCGCAAATATAATGGTTTCCACCGATGAAAAATTACTGTCTCAAGTAATAATTAATTTATTGAAGAATGCCTGTGAAGCACTTGTAATTGGGAATACCGAAAATCCAATATTAAGAACAAGACTAAGACAGATTGAAAACACAATTTCGATCGAGATTGCTAATAACGGACCTTGTATTCCTCCTGAAATAAAGGAACAGATATTTATTCCGTTTTTTACCACAAAGGAAGAAGGATCGGGTGTAGGCTTAAGCCTTAGCAAGCAAATAATGTTGAAAATGGGTGGTGATGTATTGTTAAATAAAAACAAAGATAAGTTAACACTTTTTGTTGTTACCATAAGTTTTTAGGAATGCAGCAATGGTGCATTTTACTGAAATTTATTGGCATTTATTTTTGGATTCAGATAATATAAACTTAATTACAAGTTTTTACTTGCCTAATTCAGGATTGAGTTCACTTTACTATGAATAATATTAGCACTTGTATCCCAAGCTAAGTTATAGAATATACGTTATACGCCAACTCCCACCGTAAACACTAGGATTTCCGGCTTCGTTTATATACATCATTGTATCAAAATTTTGATCTTCACCATTGTTTTGAAAATTAGTGGAAGTTGGTTTTATGAGGTTTAAGTTTAAGCTGTTTGAAAATTTGCTAAGCAAATTCAAGGTGATAATCGTATAAAGTTTTAAGTATACGACATTACTTTATAGATATTTTTAAAATTGCAAAATATTCACTTGATTTATTTTAATTTTGTAAAAATTTAAAATCATGAAATTAAAAGTAGGAGATAAAGTAAAATTTTTGAATGAAAACGGTGGCGGCATTGTGAGTAAGATATTAAATAGTAAAATGGTTAATGTTACTATTGAGGATGGATTTGATTTACCCGTATTAGAGAAGGATTTGTTAAAAACTGATTCAACTGAAAAAGCAAGTGTACTTTTTGAGGAGGATTTTCATGTTGAATTATCTGAAGAACAAAAAGTTGAAAATGAGCCTGAATTGAAAGACAGACTGAGTAGACTTAGAAATTTCTCTTCAGGTGACGTGAAAGAGAAAGGCATTTATCTTGCATTTGTTCCACATGACGAAAGTTTTCCGATAGCAGGAAACCTTGATATTTTTCTGATCAATCATACTGGATACGAAATTTTATTTAGTTTGTTTTTGGATGATGAAGAAGGGATATTTATGGGAATTGATTACGATGTGATTCCTGCAGAATCAAAATTATTACTTGACACAATTGAAAGAGAAGAAATAAACAAATGGCTGAAAGGTGTGATTCAGGTTTTATTCCATAAAGACAAAAACAATAAAGTGCTGCTACCTGCCAGCACAAGTTTTAAAGTCAAAGGAGCAAAGCTCAGTCATGAAGGTGCTTATCGAACTTCTTCTTTTTTAGATTCAAAAGCGTATTTTTTCATTATTACTGAATTATCATTTCAAAAAGCGATATCTTTAGATGTTAAAGACAAAAAGTTTGATGAAAATGTAGAAGAGATTAAAGCAAAAGAAGTTAAAAAGAAATCTCTGATCGAAAAGCATCAAACAAATCCTGGCGAAGCAGAAGTTGATCTTCATATTGCAGAATTAGTAGAAAATATTGCCGGTCTCAGCAGCAGGGATATGCTGAATATTCAAAAAGAATATTTTATTAAAACTCTTGAAAGTGCTATTGCCGAAAAATTTAAAAAAGTAATTTTTATTCATGGTGTTGGAAATGGCGTTTTAAAAAATGAAATTATAAAAATATTAAGAGATTACGAAGGTTTGCACGATCAAAGTGCTTCCCTTGCTAAGTTTGGGGTAGGGGCTATTGATGTTGTAATTAATTAGTGTTGCTTATTAAGTATAAATAAATAGTAGTAATTTGAATGTCGAACACCCCCGAAAGCTTTCGGGGTAACGATTTTAGATTTCAGATATTTAGCTATTTCGCAAATCGTTAATCATTATTCGATATTCCAATTTTCTAGAAATTAAACATTTTACTTTATTAATAGCCCGAGTTCGATTATTAATAATTTTTCTTATGCTGTAAATCAATGATATACAATGTTTGTTCTTAGTGCATCTTAGAGTTTTTGTGACTTAATGGCTACTTTTTTTGCCGCAATTCCGAAAGCTTTCGGAACAAAGACACGAAGAATCACAAAG
>CAYOKJ010000092.1:0-4851 GCA_964404485.1 uncultured Bacteroidales bacterium
CGTGTTGATGAGGAATCAATTTGTGAAAATGATTGAAATAGATTTTTCTGATTTTCATTTGTAATTCCAATTCCGGTATCAATAACACTGAATTTTATTAATGTTGTTTTGTCGTCTTCTTCTAATAATTGAGTGTTAATAGAAACACTCCCTTTTTTTGTATATTTGATTGCATTATTTGTAAGGTTGACAAGTATTTGTTTAAATCTTCCCTTATCACAATGCAAATATTCTGGAATATTATTATCAAAATTGGTAATTAATTGAATGCCTTTACCTTTGGATTTAAAAATTAGTAATTTAACAATTTTATTTATTTCATTATGTAAATTAAACAGATCATTTTCAAGTATTAATGTACCTGCCTCAATTTTTGAAAGATCAAGAATGTCATCAATTAGAGAAATAAGGTTATGCCCTGAAGTATTTATTATATCAAGAAAATTATTTTGTTCTTCAGTTAGTTCTGTTTGTTTTAATACGTTGTAAATACCAATAATTCCATTCATTGGTGTACGTAATTCATGACTAATATTAGAAAGAAACATAAATTTTAATTGATTTGCTTTTTCAACTTCAATTTGAGATTCTTTCAAATTTAAATATAGTTGTTTAACAGTTTTTTGCAATTCCAATATTTCTTCAAGTAATTGCTTTTTTGATTTTTCAGTATTTGAACACATAATACTTTATTCAGTTAATTATTTTTATTCCTGAGCATTATTTGATTATTTATCATATTGATCAATCTAGCTTTATTAACAGGTTTTGAAATATAATTATCAAAACCGGCTTCAATAAATCGTTCTTTATCACCGCTCATAGCATAAGCTGTAAGAGCAATAAATGGTATGTTTTTATATTTTTTCCACCGTTTTTTTATTTCTTTCATAAGTTTTATTCCATCCCATGGTGCGGGTAAATTAATATCAAATAGCATAATATCAAAGATTTTATCTTTATTATAAGCTTCTTCAATAATATTTAATGTTTCATCACCATCAATAGCACCTGTGCATCTACCGGTTTTAGTAAGCATTTTTCTCAAAACGATTCTATTCATTCTGTCATCTTCTACAAAGAAAATATTTAGATTTTCGTTATTATTTTTTCCCGTAGTAGAAATATCAGGTTTTTTTTGGGGTTTGAGAACAGCTTCTTTATTTATATTTTCTTTATAAATATTTAAAAATAGGGTTACAGTAGTACCTTTTCCTTTTACCGAATCAATTTTAATATCACCACCCATCAGCTTTATTAATTTTTCTGCAAGAGGCAAACCAAGACCTGCTCCTTGATAAATACGTGAATAGCCTGAACTTTCTTGTCTGAATGCTTCAAAAATATGATTAAAATAGGCTTTATCAATTCCAATTCCTGTATCTTTTATTGTAATTAATATCTGATCTATTTCTTTATCATATTCGGTAATAACATTAATAAAACCACTTTCAGTATATTTTATAGCATTATCAATAATATCACTTAAAATTTTTGTTAGGTATGATTCATCGGCCAAGGCTTCGGGTAGATCGTTAAATTTAGTATTGAATTTAAGTTTTTTCTCATTGGCATTAAATCGAAATATTTCACAAATATTATAAGTAATTTCATTTATAAAACAAGGATTAAGTTTTACTTCCATGTCGTTTGCTTCGATACGACTAATGTCGATTATATTGTTTAGAAGATGTAGTAAACGGTCGCCACTTGATTGTATACCTTTTGCGTACTCATAAAGCTCTTCATTTTCCATTAATGATAGCTCTGTTTCGAGCAAACTTGAGAAACCAATTATTCCATTAAGTGGAGTACGGATTTCGTGACTCATATTAGCCAGGAAGGAATTTTTTACAAAGTTGGCATCTTCAGCTGTTTTTAATGCTATTTTCCTTTCTATATCAACTTTTTCGCGTTCATCAAGTTCTTCCTGAAGTGCTTTTGTTTTTTCTAATACTTTAGTCTCAAGCAAATCATTGAAATTTTTAAGGTTTTCGTTCGCAGATTCAATTTCTTTACTTTTCTTACTGAGTAGTGTATTGCTCTTCTTTTTATCAAGATGTCTTTTATAAGCAAAAACAATAAGCATTAATACAAGAAAAAGAATAAAAACAATAATTATTTGAATATTTTTGCTTTGCGAAAGTTTTAGTTCTGATAACTCATTGCTTTTTGTTAGAATTTCTTTTTCTTTTTTATTTAGCTCATAACTCCTTTTAAGATTCGATATTTTTTTTGCTGTTTCTTCAGAGTTAATAGTATCACTTAAATCGGAGTATTTTTCAAAATATATTAAAGCTCTTTTAAAATCATTTTTTGCAAAATATAATTTTGAGTATTCTCTGTATATTTCAGATATCAATTCTAATGAATCAATTTCTTTAGCAATAATTAATGCTTTGTCCAAATTTGCCTTTGCATTATTTAATTTATTTAATCGTAAATATATGCTTCCAATATTTTGTAAATTTTTTGCTAAACTCCACTTATTACCGGAAGTTTTGTTTATTAATAATTCATTATTATAGTTTTCTAATGCATTTTTATAGCTTTTTTTTGAAAAGTAAACCAGTCCAATATTATTGTAGCATGAGGCCAATCCTGCTTCATTATTTGTTTCATCAAAAATTACTTTTGCTGATTGAAGAAATAAAAGTGCTTTTTCAAAATTTCCTTTTTTATAATAAATCATTCCAATATTATTGAAAGAATGAGAAACACCTTCGTTGTTTTCAAGTTCCTGATTTATTTTTAATGCTTTTTGATAATATGAGAGCGATTCATTATAATTTTTTAAAGAATAATAAATACTGCCGACATTTATCAGTGATGCAGCAATATCTTTTTTATTATTAAGCAATTCTTCTGTTTCGAGAGAAATAAGATAGTATTTAAGAGCTTTATTATGTTCTCCAAGATACTCAAATAAAAATCCAATATTTCCTGATGCTTTGGCAATTCCAAATTTGTAATCTGCATTTTTACTTATTGATAGTGCTTGAAAATATTTATCTAGAGCCGTATTGAATTTACTAAGAGAATAATAACATGAACCAAGTCGGTTTGCAATATCTGCCTGCCATTCAATGTTGTCAGTACTTTTGGCGATATTTAATGCCTCAGTCAAATATTCAATACATTCATTTGGTGCGCTCGAAAAAAGTTCGTTTGAAAGCTGCATAAGCACTTTGTATTTTGCTTCACCTTCTAATACTTTCAGAGTTTGTCGAAGACTGTCAATGTTTTCAGCTTTTTTAGCAATAGGATTTTCGGCTATTAAGAAAAAACCTAACAAGATAAAAAAAGCCGTTAGGACAGATTTAATATTATTCATAATGTATTAATTTTTACTGAATTATTTTTATTTCAATGGTTTATAACCAATGAAAATCTTTTCTTCAGGGTTAAGAGCTAATTTTGTAATATCAATACCTTCAATCTTTTCAGCAAAAATATCAATGATTTCAACATTTAGTCCAACTTCAGACAATTTATCGGGGTAATCCTGACCATAAATTCTTACATGATCAAATTGACCGAAGTATTTTTCTCTTTCTTTTGGATTAGTAATAGTATTATCTTCAAAGGTTTTTTTCAATATTTTTGAAATAGGCACTTGTAATATAGACCATCCTCCTGGTTTTAAAACTCTATAAATTTCCGCCATTGCTTTTTTATCATCAATAACATGCTCAAGAACATGATTACAAATTACTACATCAAAATCTTCGCTTTTGTATGGAATATCGGTAATATCAAGAATTTGCGTTTCTTTAGAATAATAAAAACCATCATGATGTTTAATACCTTCGTAATACTCAATATTATTTTTTGATGATAATAAAGCTTTTAAGCTTCCTGATGGTGCAATATGTAAAACCTTGGTTTTTTCTTTAAAAATATTTGTTTTGTATTTTAAAAACAAATAAAGAAGGCGATCACGATCAGTAGAATAGCATCTTGGGCAAACACAATTATCACGTCGACCTGAGCCTATAATTTGTTTTTCTTTGAGTACAGGAAGGTCGAAGCCTCCTTTTAAAAATTTTCGATAATTGTTGTTACAATAAGGACAATAATAATTGGATCCTTTCAAGAAAAAACTTTGAGTTTTTTGCCAGAGACCTCTTAATTTTTGACCCATCTTAAAGGGAATAATTTTTTTTAGTGAAGATTTCATTCCTTAATATTAGTAATCATTTGTAAAGATAAATAATTCTATTCAATTATTGTCATCTTTTTTGTGATACAATAATTATTTGTTAATAATGAATAATAGTATGTTCCGGCTGATATATCTTTTGCGTAAAAAACAAAATTATGGTTTCCTTTGGGCAGGTTTGAATTTATAATTTCATTTACAATATTTCCTGTTTCATCAAAAATATTAATCTTTACATGTGTTTTATCAGGTAAATAAAAACTAATATTTGTTTTATTCTTAAATGGATTTGGGTAATTGTTTTTTAAAATAATATCAGATTTTAATTTTCCTGACGCGTCAATTGATAATGTAGAATCCTGACATTCGTAGGCTCCTATATCATAGTAAAGATAATAGGGGCGAGGGCGATTTTCTATATCAAAATCAAGTCCAAGATAAGAAAGGTCTTTTCCTATGCTAATTGCCGGCGAATTAATCATTAAATCATAATTATTATTTCCAGGATTGATAAATTTTGCAGAAGTAATTAGCGGATTTAAGAAATTGTTTGATAAATCGAGGTTTACATATGAACTTGTTCGATTAACATACGAATCGTTTCCAACTAAACCATAACCGCCCGGTTCAACAATTAAATTATTATAGATTCTGTTATTTAATACAGTAGAATTTGATAATTTCATTCC
>CAYOKJ010000092.1:4951-8970 GCA_964404485.1 uncultured Bacteroidales bacterium
TTCTTCTGCATAACTGTCGTGAATTATATAATTTCCATATATTTCACAATCAGAAATAGCAGAGCTAACCTGTATTCCGTCCCAGCCGATATTTTCAAGTATATTATTATAAACTTTTACACCTATCATAACATGAGGAAGAACCATTGTATCACAATTATATATTTGCTGTCCTGTATATTTTGAACTCCCAATGTACATGCCTTCATTCCCAATGTCATGGAGATAATTATCATGAATAACAGTATTATACATCTCGAAGCTGTCACGAACTGCTGGAAATGTACAATCACCGTATGGATCGGGATCGGTTTTAGCATAAATGCCACCAATTGGAGAGTTTGATATTTCAGTATATTCAATTTCGATATTTGTACTTAAATAATCAACTGATATTCCTGCTCCATTTTCAACACGAGAAATTAGTATACCATATTGATGTGTTTCTGAGCCGTTTCCAGATAGTTTGACGAAAGAACATCCTTCGAACTTTATTCCATAATGATGATCAGTATCAATAATAACTTTTCCATTTTTGTTAAGAATAACAATTGGTTCCGCATCAGTTCCGTGAATATTTCTTAATAATAAATAATTTTTATTTCCAGCCAATAAACAAACAGTATCGCCGGGATAAATAAGATCGGTTCCATCAACCACAGTGGTGTTATAATCAATACTATGATCGCAATTAATATTTTGTGAGAAACTGAGCTTTGTTATTAAAAATAATAAAATAACACATAAACTTATAACTCTCTTATTAAGAATGTTCTGTGGTTTTAACATGATACGTTCTTTATTTAATTATGTATTTGATAAAAACAATTATTCTTTTTTTATTGATGCTTTTGTTGCAATAATTATTTTTTCTGAAGGATTAATTGCAAGTTTATTAATATCATCAAGCCAGTCTTCATCAATAGGATTAATCAGATCAATTTTAAATCCGATTTTTTCAAGTTTTGTAAAATAATCTGTGCCATAAAGTCTAACCTTTTCGTAATTAAAAAAATGTTTTTCTTTAATTCGAGGCAAGATA
The DNA here is from genome assembly GCA_964404485.1 of uncultured Bacteroidales bacterium. Taxonomy (GTDB): domain Bacteria; phylum Bacteroidota; class Bacteroidia; order Bacteroidales; family JAIORY01; genus JAIORY01. The sequence continues at coordinate 5,994 of CAYOKJ010000092.1, forward strand.
AAAAATTCATCTTCAATAGTTCTTTTATTTTCATAAGAGATTGGTACTTGCAAAATAGCTTTTCCGTTAGGTTTTAACACTCGGTAGATTTCTTCCATTGCAAGTTGATCATTATTAATGTATTGAAGTGTGTGGTTTGCAATAACAATATCAAAAGCATTATCCTCATAATACAAATTTGTAATATCTAATTGTAGGAAATCTTTATTGAAAAAATATTTATCTTTATAGTTCTCACCCAAAACATAATCAATATTTTTCTTATTCCTAAGAATTGATTTTATTGATGGTTCCGGTGAAATGTGCAGGATTTTGTATTTATCTTTTTGAATATTAATTTTTTTTGTTAGATATAAATAAATTAATCGATCACGATCAGTAGAGAAACATCTTGGACAAATACTGTTTTTTCTATACCCGGCTCCCACAACATTTAATTCGTTATAAATTGGGATATTGATTCCAGCGGGCATAAATTTTCGAAAATGATTATTGCAAAAAGGACAATAATATTTATTTCCAATAAAATATATACCTAAAATCCTTTGCCAGAAACCTCTGATTTTTTTTCCGAGGAAAAATGGTATTATTTTTTTAACTTTGATTTTGAATTTAATAAGTGGATTAATTTTATTCTTTACCAATACTTTTTTATAAATGTTCTCTATTTCTTTAGTCATTCTTTTAGTGTCAAATTTCCTTTGTGCAAAACGATAAGCATTATCAGAAATTTTTGCTAATAACTTTTTATCATTATTAAGCCGGAGAATTGCTTCTGCAAGTAGTTCGGGTTTTTGTTCAGGAACTAACAGCCCTGTAACTTCATCAACAATTGCTTCTTTTGTGCCGTCAACAGGTGAGGCAATAATTGCCTTTTTCATCGACATTGCTTCAATCAAGCCAATTGGCATTCCTTCCCAAAGTGATGGCAGGCAATATATGTCTATTGAATTTAGTACATTTGGGATATCTAAACGGAAATTTTCAAAAATAATATTTGATTCAACATTAAGTTCTTTTGCAAGGTCTAAAGTGCTTTTTTTTAGATCGCCCTCGCCAATCATCACAAAGTAAATATCTTTTGTTTTTTCAAGAACTTTTTGAATAGCTCTAATCATTGTGTGAGGATCTTTTTGTATCGTCATCCTTACTAAAAATCCCACAATAGTTTTACCTTCCGGTATTTTCCATTCTTTACGAAGATTTTCATATTTTCTGTTGATATCAAATTTATCCATGTTAATACCGTAATATATTACTTTTGATCGTGGCATGCTAAATCTGTCTATTCCATCTTTTTGATTGTTGAACGAGACAGAAATTGTAACATCAGATTCATTTGTGAGTAATTTTTCAATTGTTTCTCTGATTTTTCTGATTATTGGTGATTGATCCTGATGAAAAGACCAGCCGTGAACAGTATAAACAAAAGGGATTCCTAGTTGTTTTGCTGACCAAAAAGTATTTGAATTAGCTCTTGTTCCATGAGCATGAACTATATCTATATTTTCAGCTTTTAATAATTGTTGTACCTGTTTCCAGATTTTAAAGTCGAAGCCACTTTCAGTATGAATAACATAAGTTTTTATTCCTCTATTTCGAAGTGTTTCTACCATAGGTCCATCAGTAAATGATAGGGCAATGGGTTCGAATTCATCCTTATTTAATGTTGTAGATAAATCAATTAAATGAGATTCACCACCTCCAACTTGTCCCTGACGGATGCATTCTAATACTTTTATCTTATTTGTTTTTGAATTATTATTCATAATATCAGTTTTATTTTCCTCTTTTTGCCCTTTCCCAGTTTACAGATTGTTTGCCTTTTAAAAATCTGCGTAAACCAAGAAAAACAGAGAAGTTCATCACAAAGAAATAATATGGGATAAATAAAAATTTAATTTTTATTTGTCGATTTTCGAAATACCAACCTAAAAGAGCAAAAATATAAAATGCAATCTGTGCCCAGAAAAGCCAGGTAAAAATGTCGTTGAAATTAAAAAATTCACTATTTACAGTAATTATTGTATTGAAAATTAATAAAATCAATAATGATAAAGGAGCTAATGTCCATCTTAATACTCGATGAGAAATGTATTGAAATGAAAGTAAGCCGTATTTAAATATGTTTAATAATGATTTTAAACGAAGAATTGATTGTATTCCACCGGCAGAAATTCTGATTTTCCTTTTTAATTCTTCTTTAACATTTGCAGAAGATGTTTCAATAGCGTATGCTTCGGGATCGTATTGAATTGTGTATCCTTTCATAGCAACTCTTAGTGAGATAATAAAATCGTCGAGAAGAGTATCTTTCTCAACATTTTGAAAAAGTTCAGTTCTAATTGCAAATAATTCGCCGGCAGCTCCAACAACAGAATTTAATTCAGCGTCCCATTTTTTCAGTGTAGATTCGTATTTCCAATAAATACCCTCAGTTCCGGCTGCGGTGTCTTTCGACTTTTGATAAATTCTTTTTTCACCGGAAACGCAACCTACTTTTGGATCAGAAAATAGATTAACTATTCTTTGAACTGATTCTTTACCTAAGATCGTATTTCCATCTGAAAAAACAACAATAGGAGATTTTACAAATTGCATACCTCTGTTCATTGCGCCAATTTTTCCACCACGTCCTTCTTCATGGTAAACTTCAACTCCTTTGTCTTTATATTTTCTTAGCATGTCGGGGGTTCCGTCATCTGATCCATCAGTTACCCACACTTGTTTTACTTTATCTTGAGGATAATCCAATTCAAAAGAGTTTTTTACTTTTGCTTCAACATAATCTTTTTCATTGTATGCGGCTACAAATAAGGTTACCTCAGGAGCATATTCCGAATCGAAAATACGTTTTCTTCCAAGTTTAAATATTCTTTTTATTCGGATCATAAAAAATAAAAGAATTCCATAACCGATATATGCATAAAATACTATAAATAAAAAAACCCAGAATAATATTTTGATTGTTATCATA
>CAYOKJ010000092.1:9070-12106 GCA_964404485.1 uncultured Bacteroidales bacterium
TTTTAACCCTTTCCCATTTTTTCGATTCAGGATTATATTGTTTTAAAAGTTTAGCAGGATTTCCACCAACTATTGAAAAAGGAGGAACATTTTTTGTCACAACACTTCCGGCAGCTACAATAGAATGTTTACCAACAGTAACACCTGCAAGAATAACAGCATTAGCAGCTATCCATGCTTCATCTTCAATTGTAATTTGAGCAGTGTTTACTTTCTGATCGTGAATCGACATAGTAATGTCTTCGTATCCATGATTCAGACCAGACATAACAATATTTTGCGCAAGCATAATATCATTGCCAATAGTAACGGGTCCAATCAATGTATTTCCTAATCCGATGCGGGTTCTATCTCCAATTATAATATCCCCAACACCATTGTTAATAGTCACGAAATCTTCGATAGTTGAATTTTTGCCAAGGTAAAACTTATTCCATGGCATTATATCAATTCTTGTTCTTCGGCAAATTTTAGCCCCTTTTCCTTTTTTATGAATAAAAGGATTTAGAAAAACTCGTACCCATAACCTTGGTCGAGCTTGATTTTTGGGTGATAATGCCCAAAGCACAAGCTTTTTTAATTTTTTATTTGATTTAATTTTTTCTTTTAAACTCATCTTTTTCAACGATTATTTAGTACTTTTTCAAAAGCTTTATATATTTCAGAAACATTATTCTCCCAGGTATGTGTTTTAGCAAAATCCTTTCTGTTCTGTTCTTTTTCTTTTGAATTTTCTTTAATTGCTAAATCTATTAGTTTTACATAATCTTCATTTGTTTCAGCGAGGTATGTGTAGTTTTTAAAGACTTTCATAGTTTCTGTAAGTGTGGCAACCGTAGGTTTTCCCATAGCCAAATATTCATCAATTTTTCTTGGATAGTTACCTATTGTTAAAGGATTTAACGATTGTGGATTAATGGCAATGGTAAAGGCTTTTAAATAGGAGGGGAGTTCCTCCATTTTTTTTGAACCAAGTAAATGAATGTTAGAATAATTATGTAAAGAACTGGTTTTAAATAAATCATCCTCGGGGCCAACCAATACTATATTCCATTCAGGTTTGCTTTTAGCAATAAACTCGATTGTTTCAATGCTTAATCTTGAGCTTTTTAATGCTCCAATGTATCCAATAATAGGGTTCTTTATTTTTTTTATATCTTCAGGAATTTCTTCTATTAAATCGCCATCAAACAAAGAAATATCGCAACCTTGCCCAACATAAATAGAATTGGGATTTTGTTCTTTGGCTATATTATTTAAATAAACAGAATTAGAAACAATCAAGTCAGACTTCTTCATTATTTTATCTTCATAAAAAGTTCCATGTTTACGAAAATAATGAGTTGCACGCATATTATCCCGAGTGTAATAAACTGATAATGCAGGGTATAATAATTCACTTAAATGTAATCCTCTATAAAAATCACTATCATTAAAAAGGATAAAATCTTTGAAACCAAGTTTATCAATTGCTTCTTTGATTTTTGCAGCAAAACGTTTGTTGTTTATTTTATTAAGACTAGAAACTAATGGTTTAAATCCAATTTGATTAATAGATTCAAGAATTGTACGTGGATATAAATTCCACATATTTTCATTGATTTGAATAAGATCGGGCTGTTTGTTTCTGAGAATATTTTTCCTTTTAATAATTAAAGGATTTGCTTTTTGTTTTATAGATGTAATTCTGTCTAAAGCGTAATTTACATACAAAACTTTATTTTGTTTTGAAAATTCATAGGCAATATTTATGCAATTACTCCCGATTGGAGAATCAAGACTTTGTAACCCGTGAACAATGATATTTCTATCTTTTATCATAATAATTTACGATTTCTCTATTTGCTCATACATTTTAGATACAAATATTTCCCAAGAATGTTCTCTGGCAAAAGCTATTCGTTTTGTTGCTTTTTCCGGTGAATCTTCATTTAATGCTTTCTCAATCTGAGTTACATATTCTTCTTTGGTTGTTGGAAGATATGAATAATCACTAAAATAAAAAGTCATGAATGATGTTTTGGTTGCTACAACCGGCTTACCAAGGGCAAGATATTCATCAAGTTTTAATGGATAATTCAAATCTGTAATCTTATTTAAAATTTGCGGATTTAGTGTTACATCAATTCCTTTAAGGTAAGAAGGCAAGGATTCGGGTTTTTTTGCTCCTAAAAAATGCACGTTATTAAGTTCGTTAAGCTTGCTTTTTCTAAAACCTTCATGCTGTGGACCAATAAGTACCAAACTCCAGTCTGGTCTTTGCTCAGCAATGTGAATCAATACATTAATATCTAATCTTATTGTTGTTAATGCGCCTATGTAGCCAATTATTGGTTTTTTGATATTATTAATATCTTCAGGAACTTTTAATGTGCCATCATCATCGCTATAGAGCTCAATATCGCATCCTTGTCCGATAAAGTATGATCTTGGGTTTGATTCTTTTGCAAAGCGTTCAAAAGTATCTGAATTAGTTACAACAAAATCAGCTTTCTTCATCAGAAGAGGATGGAGCTTTTTTCCGTGTTTTTTATGATATCCAACTGATGTTATTGCATCTCTTAATAAATAAAAGAAAATATCAGGTTTTAGATATTCTTTAAGATAAAAACCATTTATCATTTCTGTATCTCCAAAAAGAATGATTTTTTTAAAATCCAGCCTATTTATAGCATCTTGTATTTTGTTGGCATATTTTTTTTCATTCTTTTTATGAAAAAATGAGAAGAGAAAATTGGGCTTAATCCAGTTAATTGATTCAGCTATCATTTTTGGATAAAACACCCATAAGTTTTCATTTTTCTGAACAATATCTTTTTCTCTACCTTTAAGAATTCTTAATCGTTTTTGAACAAATGGTAAGTTTTTGTGAAACAAAGAAAAACTACGTAATAAGGGAGGATTTACAAACAGAACTCTGTTGTTTTTAGACATTTCCATAGCAATATTTCGAGTAATGGTTGATGTAAATTTATCCCATCTTTGAAGTCCGAAAATAACTATGTCTCTGTTTTTAATCATTTATATATTCTTTTT
>CAYOKJ010000093.1:0-5356 GCA_964404485.1 uncultured Bacteroidales bacterium
CTGCGTCATCTTTATTTTCTGCAACAACACATTCGGTAGTTAATAACATACCTGCAATAGAAGCAGCGTTTTCAAGAGCAACGCGGGTTACTTTTGTAGGATCGATTACTCCGGCTTCGTACAAGTTTTCATAGACACCTTTTCTTGCATTAAAACCATAATCATCTTTACCTTCTTTTACTTTCTGAACTACAACAGAGCCTTCGACACCTGCATTTTCAACTATTTGACGAAGTGGTTCTTCGAGTGCTCTTTTTATGATCGCAATACCTGTTTCTTCATCATCATTTTCAGTTTCAATGTTTTTAAAATCATCAATTGCTCTTAAATAAGCAACTCCACCACCAGGTACAATACCTTCTTCAATAGCAGCTCTTGTAGAATTTAATGCATCATCAAAACGATCTTTTTTCTCTTTCATTTCAACTTCACTGGCAGCTCCAACATAAATTACAGCTACACCACCTGCTAATTTTGCAAGACGTTCTTGTAGTTTTTCTTTATCATAATCAGAAGTAGTAGTTTCTATCTGAGCTTTAATTTGTCCTACTCTGCCGTCAATATCTTCTTTGTTACCTTTTCCACTTACAATAGTTGTATTGTCTTTGTCGATAGTAACTTTTTCAGCTTCACCAAGTTGAGAAATATCAGCGTCTTCTAATTTGTATCCTTTTTCTTCAGAAATAACTGTTCCACCAGTAAGAATTGCAATATCTTCAAGCATTTCTTTTCTTCTGTCGCCAAAGCCCGGTGCTTTAACGGAAGCAACTTTAAGCGAACCTCTGATTTTGTTAACAACCAATGTTGCTAATGCTTCACCTTCAATGTCTTCTGAGATAATAATAAGTCCTCTTCCTGATTGCGCGGCTTTTTCGAGAATTGGAAGAAGGTCTTTCATTGCTGAGATTTTTTTATCATAAATAAGTATGTAAGGGTTTTCGAATTCAGCTTCCATTTTCTCGGTATTTGTTACAAAATATGGAGAAATATAGCCTCTGTCGAATTGCATACCTTCAACTACTTCAACGTAAGTATCAATTCCTTTTGCTTCTTCAATTGTAATTACACCTTCTTTTTTAACTTTATCCATTGCTTCGGCAATAAGTTTTCCGATAAACATATCGTTGTTAGCAGAAACAGAAGCAACTTGAATAATCTTTTCACTATTGTCACCAATTTGCTGTGTTTGTGATTTCAAACTTTCAATAACAACTTTTACAGCTTTATCAATACCTTTTTTAATGTCCATTGGATTTGCACCTGCTGTAACATTTTTTAATCCTGTTTGAATAATTGCCTGAGCTAATACTGTGGCAGTAGTTGTACCATCACCTGCAAGGTCATTTGTTTTTGAAGCGACTTCTTTTACCATTTGTGCACCCATATTTTCAATGGGGTCTTTTAGGTCGATTTCTTTTGCAACAGTTACGCCATCTTTTGTAATTGTTGGTGCACCAAATGATTTTTCAAGAATTACGTTACGACCTTTTGGTCCTAAAGTAACTTTTACTGCATCCGAAAGTTTATCAACACCTTTTTTTAGTGCGTCTCTTGCTTTTAAGTCAAATATAATGTCTTTTGCCATTTTTGTTTTATTTTAAATGTTTTTTAATTAGATAATTGCTACAATGTCTGATTCATTCATGATAAGGTAATCATTTCCTTCTATTGAGATTTCAGTTCCGGCATATTTTCCGTAAAGAACAACATCGCCAATTTTCACTGTCATTGGTTCATCTTTTTTCCCGTTTCCAACTGCCACAACTTTTCCTCTTTGTGGTTTTTCTTTTGCTGTATCGGGGATAATGATACCGCCTGCTGTTTTTTCTTCAGCTTGTGAGGGTTCAATCAATACTCGATCTGCTAATGGTTTAATATTTAATTTTGACATTTTTAATTTATTTAAGTTTAACAAATTTTTATTTCGTTGTATGATGACTTTTGTTGGCACATTTTGTGCCAAGCTATAAAACAAAAAAAAATGTCAGAAAATTATGACATTCTGACATTTTTAAGTAAAATATTTATATTTGTAACTATTCAAGTGCCTTGAGTTTCGAGTGCCTAAATTGCCTAAAGTTAAAGTCTATTTCCAATTTATATAAAAATGACAAACATTTTATATGTTTCAGTCAAAATAAATTTATTTTTTTGAATCAATTTGGTATAAATCAGCTATTTTGTTTATGTTAATAATAACTTTAGGCACTCTTAACTTTAGTTCACTTTAAGTACTAATTATATCTTTTATTTCTTTGCCGGGGGAAGTTCATAATCACTAATTGGTTGTGATTGAGAAGCGTCCATAGGTTGAATCAATTCGGTATCAACAGAGCGTTCAACTTCCTGATTTCGTGGAATTACAAAAATAGAAAACAAACTGAGAACAAGTAATATAATTGCCAGTGTCCAAGTTGACTTTTCTAAGAAATCAGCCGTTTTTCTAACACCCATATATTGATTTGAACCGGCAAAATTTGAAGCCAGTCCGCCGCCTTTTGAATTTTGAACTAACACTACCAATATTAATAAAATGCAAGTAATCAGAATCAATACAGAAATTAAAATATATGCGCCCATTTTTTTTGTTTTTACAGATTAATATTTTTATTCTTTGGATATAAACAGAAACAAATGTTTAAATGTATGAAAAACAAGTATTTATTTGTCTAATCCCTTTAATATTTTTATTTGGTTTGCAAAGTAACTACTTTTTTCTGGAAATTTCAAAATTAATTTCTCATAAATTTTAGTTGCCTTTGAAAAAAGTTTCTGATCTGTATAAATTTTTGCGAGAGTTTCGCTAACAATATTTATTTCATCAACAATACTGAACTTGGCCTCATCTAATGGATTGTAGAACTCTAATTTATTTGGAGTTATAGATGGATTGTTTTGAATATAATTATCAATAATTTCTTTTTTTGATATTGGATTATCATTTATAGAAGTATTATTAGTTTCTTTTAATTTTTGTTTAGCATCTATTTCGGCAAGTCTTTTGTTAATTATCTTTTTAAGTCTTTCGATTTTTAAAATATCACTTTCATTTATTGTTTTGTCAGCAAAATCAGGTTTTATTTCAGTTTTTTGTTTTGTTGATGAAGAAATCTCATCAGGTAAAATAATTGGTTTGTTTTCTGATGTTGTTAGTGAGTCAAGATGTTTTCTGAGAATATTGCGACTTTGGGCATAAGCTGCCGTTATTTTCAGTTGATTATGAAAGCTGATATTTTCATCTTTAAATAAATTTAAAACAAATAATATTTCGGCAGATTGGCAAAAAGGAAATTCCAGAACAAGAGTTTTTGTAGCATCTAAGTTTTCGTTTGAAAGCTCGTTTGGTGTTTTTAATAAATTAATAAATTCCTTTTTGTTCATTTTTGTTTTATTTACCAGTTTACAACTGATTTATTAAAAATATCTTCAATAAGCATTTCGTTTATTTGTATAATAAGGCTCTCCTGAACTGCAGATAAATCTTCACTACTTGGATAATCTTCGTATCGGCTAAAAGTGGATTCAAAGTTTTTTGTATTATCAAACATATTATCAAATTTTACTTTAACAGTTATTGTAAGTCTGTTTAAGGCTGCTGTTTGATCTCCTGTAATTGCTATTGGTTTAGTTGCATATCCGGTTATTTGACCCTCTAATCTAAGATCACCGTTTTTTTGTACTAAGATTAATGTAGTTTGTGAAACAAATTTGTCTTTTAATGCATCGGTAAATGTTTGGCTTAATGTTGGTTCAACCAAGGAGGCATTATTAGGAAAATATTTAATAGAAACAGTTTTAGCTTCAGGAGGAATTGATGCTCCTGTAAATGAATAAATTCCGCATCCGCTAAATAAAACTGTTAATGCGGAAAACAAAAAGATGATATTAAAAGTTTCTCTGTTCATGAAAAATTAATTAATATTATATTCTTTGATTTTTCTGTACAATGTTCTTTCAGAAATTCCTAAATCTTTTGCCGCATCTTTTCGTTTACCATTATGTTTGTCAAGTGCTTTGATAATTAGCTCAATTTCTGTTTTTTGCAATGATAAATTTTCATTCATTACTTCTGAATGTTGAATAGGTTCATTTTCTGTTTCATCAAAATGTTGCCGAATTTCAATGTTATCAAAATCACTTTTCCCATTATCAAAATCTTTATAAAATTGCTTTATTATTTTGGTTTTATCATTTTGAATGTTTTGAGAAACGTCATCATTTTGTAAGATATCAACTACAATTTTTTTCAAATCTGTAATATCTTTTTTCATGTCAAATAAAATTTTGTACAAAATATCTCTTTCAGAAATTTCTTTGTCTTTATCTTCTTTTTTATATAAAACAGGTAACTCGCTAAATTGTCCGGAAGGCAGATATTGCCTCAATATTTTTTCATTTATTTCTCTGGGTTTTTCAATAATTGAAATCTGTTCGGTAATATTTTTCAATTGCCTAATATTTCCGTGCCAATGGTAGTTTTGAAGAAGTCTTTTTGCGTCATCATCAAGATGCAAACTTGGCATTCTGTATTTTTCGGCAAAATCTGAAGCAAATTTCCTGAAAAGTAAAATAACATCTTCTTTTCTTTCTCTCAAAGGAGGGATATTTATTGGTACGGTATTTAATCTATAATACAAATCCTGCCTGAATTTCCCTGTATTTATAGACTGAGGAATATTGACATTTGATGCAGCAACAACCCTAACATTTGTTTTTATTACTTTTGATGAACCAACTTTCATAAATTCTCCGCTCTCAAGAACTCTAAGCAATCTTACTTGAGTTGAAAGTGGCAATTCTGCAACTTCATCAAGAAAAATAGTACCTGTATTTACAACTTCAAAATATCCTTTACGAGAATCATGAGCACCGGTAAATGCACCTTTTTCGTGACCAAATAATTCAGAGTCGATAGTTCCTTCAGGTATTGCACCACAATTTACGGCAATGTAAGGACCATGCTTTCTTGCACTTAATTGATGAATAATTTTTGGAAAAACTTCTTTACCTGTTCCACTTTCTCCTGTAATAAGAACAGTAATATCAGTTGGAGCAACTTGACTAGCGATATCAATCGCTTGATTTAATAGAGCGGAATTTCCAATTATTCCAAAACGTTGTTTTATTGATTGAATCTCCATTGGTTTAAAATACTTACTATTATCAACAGAAAATATTAAATATTATTTTAATTATGTAAAATTACAAAAATATGTGAAAACTTTTGTTCAATTTGTTGAAAAGCTTTTTTAGATATATAAATTTGGGTTTTTGTTGGGAAATATGGAAATAAGAGGAATCCATACGGACTTCCTTCGGTCGTAGGGGAAATAAGGGGAATAACTTACCCTTATAC
>CAYOKJ010000093.1:5456-11877 GCA_964404485.1 uncultured Bacteroidales bacterium
CATCCGAGTTCAAAATATCTTTTAATTTGTTCATCAGATAAAATACCGAAACAGTCAACAACAGTTATTGTTTGTCCCGTCCATTTAACTATATCATCGGGTGAAAGATTGAGATATTCTTCGTGAGGAACTGCTAAGATAACAGCTTCCATTCCTTTAAGAGCTTTTTTGAGGTCTTTCTGAACCCGAAGTTCATTTAAGTGATCCTGATTTCTGAAAAATCTTGACCATGATTGTCCGGGAGATGGATAAGTTTCCTGAGACTCAAACTCGTACCAGTGTTCAACGTAAGGATCGTGAACATGCATTTCTGCTCCCATCTCAGTTAATTTTCTAATCACAATCTCGCTTCCACTATATCTGGTATCACCAACATCCTGACGATAACTGGCACCGCAAATCAATACATCTGATCCTGCAATATATCGTGACATATTTCTAAGTCCGTCTCTTGTTAGTTCAGCAACATGCAATGATCTTGTATCATTAATGTCGATGGCAGTAGGAGTAATTTTAAATATTTCGTCGCCATCACCAAATCCAAGAATATGTTTATATGCCCAGTAACCAAGTCCTCCGTCTTTTGGCAGACAATATCCACCAATGCCGGGACCAGGGAAGATCATATTACTGTGTGTAGGACGCATTTTTATTGCATTGATGACTTTGATAATATCAACACCATTTCGTTCGGCAAATAAGCTCCATTCGTTAATGTATGCTAAAATTGTGGCACGGTATGAATTTTCAACAATTTTTGTAGTTTCAGACTCTATTGGTCTATCCATAACTGTTAAAGGAAATTCTTCTGTATTTAATACTTCGTGTAGGAATTTCTCAACTTTATCACGAGCAACTTTATCGCAACCTGAACATACTCTCCAAAAATCACGTATGCTTGAAACATATTGTTTTCCTGGCATTACACGTTCAAAACTGTGTGCAAGTTGAGGAATGGTTTTAAATCCACGTTTTTTAAATTCTTTTTTCAAGATTGGCCATGCAACAAATTCTGTAGTTCCGGGTGCAACTGTAGTTTCAATTAAAACAAGACATTCTTCATTCATTTTTTGCCCTAGAGTTTTTATAGTAGCTTCGAGAGCTGCCATATCTGCTTCACCGGTTTTCATTTTTCCGAGATCTTGTTTTACAAAATCACATTGAACATCTACAACAATAACATCAGCAAATTGAATGCAGTCGCTATTATAAGAAGCAATAAGTGTTTTTTTATCAAGTACACAACGTGAAATTAATTCATCAACTTCCTGGTCTTCTGCTTTTACCGGTGATTTTCCTTGGTTAAGAACTGGTATTTTCCAATAGCTTCGTTCACTGGGTCGTTGAACTCCAATTACAAACTTACTGTAGTTTCCGTCTTTGTCTTTTGTGTCGGCCACTATTGCTGCCATTACAGCACCTACAAAACCAACTCCCATTACTACAACAATTTCTTTACCCTCACTACGAGCCTTTTTTACTTTTTCTTCTACCTGAATTAATTCGGCTGCATATTCTTCTTGTTTTGGAATAGCAAATTTTTCGCCTTCAGGACTTACTGAATAGTTAATTGTATTGTTTTCTGACATATTAATAATAATTTTTAAAAAATAAGAATAAAAAAATTGCTCGCAAAATAGAAAAAACTCTTGTAATAATTACAAAATAATTACCTGATTTTAGCATTTAATTTTTCTTCAAAAACCTTAATAAGCTTATTCATGGTTTTATCGATTATTTTATCAGTTAATGTCTTTTCCGGATTTTGAAGATTAAAACTTACTGCGTAAGATTTTTTGCCTTTACCGATTTTTTCTCCTTCAAAAACATCAAACAAAGTAACTGATTTTAATAAATGTCGCTCGCTGTAAAACGCAAGTTTTTCAATCTCTTCGAAAGTGACATTTTTATCTATTAAAAGGGCAAGGTCGCGTTTAACAGCTGGAAATTTTGAAATTCCCTGATATTTTATTTGCGATTTATTGATTAATAAAATTGCAAAATCCCAGTTGATATCAGCAAAAAATACTTCTTGTTTGATATCAAAATCTGTTAAGATATTTTCTGATACAGAGCCAAATTCAACGATTTTTTTATTGTTGTGAGTGTAAGTCAAACCTTCGGAAAAAATTTCGGAAACTTTACTGCTGATATTTAATTTGCAAATATCAATGCTTAATCGTTTTAATATATTATTTACAAATATTTTAAGATCGAAGAAATCGAAATTACATTCTTTATCTTTCCAACTGTTGGAGTTTTTCCTTCCTGAAAGGAAAACTGAAAGATGATTTTCTTCAAAATATTTTGATAATGAGTCATCGTTATTATTTGAATTATTTAGCAAATATATTTTCCCGAATTCATAAAATTTTACATTAGAAACTTTTCTGTTAAAATTGTATGAAATTGATTCCAGCCCTCCAAAAAGTAAAGTCTGACGTAAAACATCCAAATCACGACTTATCGGATTAAGCATTTTTATATTGTTTTTTGCATCATGCACAGGACTTTTTTCAATATAATCGGAGTTGGTCAACGAATTATTCATAATCTCAAAAAATCCATTATCGGTAAGTTGATCCGAAATCATATTCTGGATTTTTTGTGTATACGGTTTTGACCTGAAAGATAATGAAGATTTAACCTGAGTTGGAATTTCAATATTATTATATCCGTAAACTCTTAGTATTTCTTCAATTATATCTGCTTCTCTTGTAACATCAACTTTATAAGTCGGGATTAGCAATTTAAGACCATTTTCAGTTTCATTAATAATTTTAATGCCAAGATCCTGAAGAATGTTTTTTATTTCTGTTCTGTCAATTTTTTTCCCAATCAGTCTGTCAACATTTTTATAAGAAATATTAATGATCCATTTTTCGATTTTTTCAGGATAAATATCCACAATATCAGAAGATATCTCTCCGCCTGCCAATTCTTTTATCAAAAGTGCAGCTCTTTTTAAAGCATAAGTTGTAATTTGAGGATCGGCACCACGTTCGAATCTGAAGGAAGCATCTGTTTGTAAACCATGATATTTAGAAATTTTTCTAACTGAAGTAGCATTAAAATATGCTGATTCAAGAAAAATATTTTTGGTTTCTTCAACAACTCCTGATTTTATTCCACCAAAAACACCTGCAATACACATACCTTCTTTTTCGTTACAAATCATCAAATCTTTATCTGACAATTCCCTTTCAATTCCGTCAAGAGTGGTGAATTTTGTTCCTTTTGGATATTTTTTTACTATTACTTTATCGCCGGAAATTTTGTCAGCGTCAAAAGCATGAAGAGGTTGTCCGGTCTCAAATAACACAAAGTTGGTAATATCAACGATATTATTTATTGGTCGGATTCCTATTGAGTTCAAATGGTTTTTTAGCCACTCAGGAGATTCTTTAACTTTGATGTTTGAAATAGTTAAACCTGAATATCTTGGACAAGCTATTTTGTCTTCAACAATAACTTCAATATTTCTGTTTTGGTTGTCAGGTTTAAAATTATCAACAGATGGAATATTAAGTTTATAAACACTTGTTTTGTTATAATGATTTAAAACTGAAACAAGGTCTCGAGCTGTACCAATATGAGAAGTTGCATCCGAACGATTAGGTGTTAAGCCAATTTCATAAACATAATCTTCCTGAATATTGAAATAATCTTTTGCAGGAGTCCCAATCTTTGCCTCCGAATCAAGAACCATAATTCCATCATGAGATGTTCCTATGCCAATCTCGTCTTCAGCACAAATCATACCTTCTGAAATCTCTCCTCTGAGTTTTGATTTCTTAATTTTAAATTCTTTATCATCAGAATATAAAGTGCATCCTATAGTTGCTACAATAACTTTTTGTCCGGCAGCAACATTTGATGCACCGCAAACAATTTTTAATGCTTCATCTGCACCTGTATCAACTGTTGTAACACTAAGTTTGTCTGCATTAGGATGTTTTCCTTTAGTAAGAACTTTTCCCACAACAAAACCTTTAAGGCCTCCTTTAATAGATTGGATTTTTTCAAGTCCTTCAACTTCAAGTCCACAATCAGTTAATATTTCTGATAGTTTTTCCGGTTCAAGATCAAAGTCAATATAATTTTTCAGCCAGTTACAAGAAATCTTCATTATAATAAAGTTTTATTTTGAGTGCAAAAATAATGAATTTTATCTATTCTGATAATTAAAGTATTTGTTTAAATTATGTATTAAATTGGGTAAATAACATTTTGTAATCAACTTATCAAACTCCAATTCGAATTATTTTTTTCAAATTTTATTAGTTGATCTGCAAGTCTTTTATTTTTTTCTTTAATGAGCTCAGGGTCATCTTTTAAGATTTTGGAAGCAAGGTCTCTTGAATATTTAAGAATTTTTTCATCTTTTATTAAATCTGCAATTTTAAGATTAAGTATACCACTTTGCTGTGTTCCATGTAAATCTCCAGGTCCACGTAATTTTAAATCAACTTCTGCAATTTCGAAACCATCTGAAGTTCGAGTCATTGTTTCCATTCGTTTTTTGCCATCGTTTGTTAATTTATAATCTGTCATGAGAATACAATATGACTGGTCTGCACCTCTTCCAACCCTTCCTCTGAGTTGATGAAGTTGTGACAAACCAAAACGTTCTGCATTTTCAATAACCATTACCGAGGCATTGGAAACATCAACACCTACTTCGATAACAGTAGTAGAAACCATTATTTGTGTTTCACCTTTTACAAACCTTTGCATTTCGTAATCTTTATCGGCGGATTTCATTTTTCCATGAAGTATGCTAATTGAATATTCCGGCAAAGGAAATTCTCTAACAATACTTTCGTAACCATCCATCAGATCTTTAAGGTCTAGTTTTTCGGACTCTTGAATAAGAGGATAAACAATATAAACCTGCCGACCAAGTTTTAGTTGCTTTCGTAAAAATCCAAAAAGCAAAATTCTTTTTGAATCGAAATAGTGCATAGTTTTAACAGGTTTTCTTCCGGGTGGTAATTCATCAATAATGGAGAAATCAAGGTCACCGTAAAAAGTCATCGCAAGAGTTCTGGGAATAGGAGTAGCAGTCATTACAAGCATGTGTGGTGGAATAATGTTCTTTTTCCATAGCTTTGCCCTTTGAGCTACTCCAAATCGGTGCTGCTCATCAATTACAACCATTCCAAGATTTCTAAACTTAACTGTGTCTTCTATCAAAGCATGAGTACCAACAAGAATTTGCAAAGAACCGTTTAATAAATTTTCGTGAATTAATTTTCTCTTTGCGGTTTTTGTTGATCCGGTTAAGATGTTAACTGATATGTCAATATTTTGCAGCATTTTTTGAAGAGTTATGAAATGTTGATTAGCAAGAATTTCGGTAGGAGCCATAAAACATGTTTGGAAATTATTATCTAGTGCTATTAATAATGTCATTAAAGCAACCAGTGTTTTTCCACTTCCAACATCACCTTGTAATAATCTGTTCATTTGCTTGCCTGATCCCAGATCTGCACGTATTTCACGAATTACTTTTTTTTGTGCATTGGTTAATTCAAAAGGAAGATGGTATTTATAAAAGCTATTGAGGTAATCTCCTACACGAGGAAATTTATATCCTTTTAACTTTTGTGATCGAATTATTTTAAATTTTAATAATCTGAGTTGAATAAAAAACAACTCTTCAAATTTAAGTCTAACTCTAGCCTGATCAGTCGATCTTTGATCTTTTGGGAAATGAATATTTAAAATTGCCTCTTTCCTTGGCATGAATTTTAAATTATTGAGGATTTCATCTGAAAGAGTTTCTGGGATAAAATCTTTAACTTTAATCAATAAGTTTTTCATTACCTTACTGATACCTTTAGAGCCAAGACCCCTTGTTTTTAATTTTTCAGTAGAACTATAAAATGCCTGATATGATTCGTTTATTGAATCATCACGTTCTGAAAGCTCTTCTATTTCGGGATGAGCTATATTAAATTTCTTATTAAATAAGCTGGGCTTTCCGAAAACGATATATTCAATATTGGGTTTGATTTTATCTTTCACCCATTTAATGCCTTTAAACCAAACAAGCTCAATTGTTCCGGTATTATCTGAGAATTGAGCACTCAATCTTTGACCTCTGTTTTTGCCCAAAAGTTTCATATCAGAGATAATTCCTTTTAATTGAATATAGGAAGAATCACTAATAATATCATTAACGGAATAAAACTTACTTTTATCAATATACCGGAAAGGATAATGTTCGATCATATCTTCAAAAGTGAAAATATTCAATTCCTTTTTGAGTAATTCAGAACGCTTTGGTCCGACTCCTTTTGAAAATTCGATTGGTGTTTCAAGAAAATTTTGAGACATCTTTATAGACTTTATAATTATAGCAAATTTAATAAAAAAATGCAAAAATGATAAAAATGTCTTAGCTCGATTAATTTAT
>CAYOKJ010000094.1:0-8125 GCA_964404485.1 uncultured Bacteroidales bacterium
GGATAAATGAGTTAATACTCCGATGCTCTGCATCAAATCAAAAAAGAAAATCCTATGTGATACTTCGTTAGCTATGCTACGATCTTTTTCATTTTTATTATTTGATGTGATAATAAAATTGTTATAGAAATAATATTGATAGATTTCTCTCATTAATCGAAATGACTAGCTAAGATGATGTATAACAATTAGCAGTTACAAAGGTCATTTCTAATGAAAAAAAATTCAATATTTAGAAAATTAATCTTATTTTTGACATTGTTTAGCTACATTATATTTAATACATTTGATAAAAATTTGTAAAATATGTTTTTTAGGATAATTCTTGTTTTTGCTATTTCTATTATTTTTTCTGTTTCAGGAATAACTCAGGAATTGACAAAACTCAGGTACTTGCCCCACTGGTTACCCCAGGCGCAGTTTGCAGGTTATTATATTGCTTTGGAGAAAGGCATTTATGAAAAATATGGTCTTGATGTTGAAATTCAAACTGGTGGACCTATATGTCCATCTATCAGTGAGTTGAAAAAAAACAAATGTGATATTGTTTCAATGTTTTTATCTGGGGCAATAAAATCTGAAAATAAGGGTGTTAAACTTGTGGATTTTTGTCAACTTTCAAAAAGATCAGCGTTAATGTTTATTTCAAAGAAAAAATCGGGTATAACAAAACCAAAAGATCTTAATGGGAAAAAAATAGGAATTTGGAGATCGGATTTTCAGGAATTACCACGCGGATTCTTAAAGAAATACAATGTTGATGCTACCATAGTACCGATTACAAACACAGTAAATTTGTTTTATTATGATGGTGTTGATGTAGTATGCGTGATGTGGTACAATGAATATCATCAAATATTAAATTTCGGCATTAATGTTGACGAACTTGATGTTTTCTTTTTTAC
The DNA here is from genome assembly GCA_964404485.1 of uncultured Bacteroidales bacterium. Taxonomy (GTDB): domain Bacteria; phylum Bacteroidota; class Bacteroidia; order Bacteroidales; family JAIORY01; genus JAIORY01. Next base: position 906 of record CAYOKJ010000094.1, read on the forward strand.
AGATTATGGATTGAATTTTCCGGAAGATGGAATATTTTGTACTGAGGAATTTTATAAAAATAATGAAAAAGCTTGTCAGGATTTTGCAAAAGCTACTCTTGAAGGCTGGAAATATGCTTTTGAGCACAAAGATGAATCAATAGCTTTAGTGATTAAATATATGCAGGAAGCTAATGTACCTGCAAATATTCCTCATCAGAAATGGATGTTTAATAGAATGCATGACGTTTTTATTTTGGGAAATGATAAATTGAATGGGGAATTATTGGAGGAAGATTTTTTGAAAACGGCAAAAATTCTTTTGGAATGTAAAAAAATTAACAGTATCCCTGATTTTGATGATTTTAACAAAACACTACAGAAATAGCAATAAATAAGACCTATGAAACTGTTTACAATAAGAAATAAAGGAATTACTTTTAAATATAGTATTTCAATTCTTAGTGCAACTATTATTGTTTTCTGTCTTTTTCTTGTTTATAATTATAATATCTCAAAGAAAATACTTCTTGAAAATGTTGAAAAAAATGCCAAAAATCTTACTATTTCAAAAGTTAATGAAATCGAAGGAGTTTTAAAAGCAGGTCAGAAAATACCGGAAACTCAAAAGTCTATTCTTCAAAATTTTAATTTATCTACAATTGAACTTTTTAAGTTAATGAAAATGACTGTTGAGACAAATCATGAACTTTTTGGTAATTGTATTGCTTACGAACCATATAGTTTTTATAAAGATTCCTTGTATTTTTCTCCATATTATTATATGTCTGACGATTCGATATGTTATGAAAATCTTGGCAATGAAAATTATCAATATTTCTTTTGGGATTGGTATCAAATACCTAAAGAACTAGATAGGGCTTTTTGGTCGGAACCATATTATAATGAAGGAGGGGGAGGAGTTATAATGTGTTCATATTCTGTTCCTTTTTATTATAATGAAGATGGGAAACTTAAAGGTGTTGTTACTGTTGATATTTCATTAAAATGGCTTGAGGAAATTTTTTCTGAAATAAAAATATATGAAACTGGATATGCATTTTTAATCTCAGGAAATGGAACAATAATTACACATCCTTTAGAGAAATTTGTTTTAAATGAAACAATTTTTAGTATTGCTGAAGAAAATAATATTCCCAATTTACGTGAGATAGGAAGAGATATGATTAGTGGAAATAGTGATTTTGTTGAATATACTTCAGTTATGACAAAAGAAGATGGTTGGCTTTTTTATGCTCCAATGAAATCTACCGGTTGGTCAATGGGGGTTTTTATTCCGAATAACGAATTGTTTGCTGATTTATATAGTCTGAATCATAAACTTTTAATAATGGGTGTTTTAGGAGTTTTGTTATTGCTATTTCTAATAATTTTCATTTCTCATAAATTAACAAATCCATTAAAAAGATTAGCAAAAATTACTCAAACAATTGGTGTTGGAAACTTTAATGTTGAAATTCCATTCTTATCAAATAGTAGTAAAGAAATTGCTCAGTTGGGAAATTCTATTACAAAAATGCAGAAAGAACTCCGAAACTATATTAAGAATTTAAAAGACACAACTGCTGCAAAAGAGAAAATCGAAAGTGAACTGAAAATTGCCCATGATATTCAACAAGGTATTATTCCGAAAATATTTCCCCCATTTCCCGAAAGGGAAGATATTGACTTATATGCTGTTTTGAATCCGGCTAGAGATGTTGGCGGCGATTTATATGATTTTTTCTTTCTCGACGACTACAGGATTTGTTTTACTGTTGGGGATGTTTCAGGAAAAGGTGTTCCTGCCTCTTTGTTTATGGCAATTACACGTACTTTATTAAGAGCAAAAACCAATAAAGATGTTTCAGTAAATAAAATTGTTGAAGAAATAAATAATGATTTATGTCAGGGAAATGAGAATTCAATGTTTGTTACTTTGTTCATTGGAATTTTAAATGCAAAAACCGGTATTGTTGAATTTTGTAATGCCGGTCATAATTATCCGTATATTCTTAGAAATAATAATAAACTTGAATGTGTGAAGGAAACTCATGGTACTCCTGTTGGAATTTTTGAAAATATGAAATATAAATCCGGCAAATTTCAATTATCAAAAAATGATACTGTGGTTCTTTATACCGATGGTGTTACCGAGGCAATGGATATTAAAAACAATTTATATACAGATGAAAGACTTTTAAAACTACTGACAGGTATTGAAGATCATACTACTGAAAAAATTACGAATACTATTATTGACGATGTTAAAGATTTTGTTGGAGAAGCTGATCCATCGGATGACATTACAATTTTAGCATTAACTTATTTTTTGAAAAAGTATTTTACCGAAAATATTAAGAAAACCTTAAAATTAGTAAATGATATTTCTGAACTTGATAAGCTTGTGAGCTTTATCGAAGAAATGGCCGGTGATTGGAAAATACAGGATAAAGATGTTTTTAATATTAATCTTGTTTTGGAAGAAATCATTTCAAATATTATTTTTTATGCTTTTGAAGATGATTTAAAACACGAAATAATTGTTGAAGTTGATTACCATGAAAACTATCTTGAGATAATGATAGAAGAAGATGGAAAGGCATTTAATATACTTGATGTACCTGCCCCTGATCACCTTAAGGCAGATGTAGAAGATCGTAAAATTGGCGGATTAGGAATTCATTTTGTAAAAAAAATAATGGATAAAATTGAATACAAAAGAATAGGAGATAAAAATCAAACTTTTTTATATAAGAAATTATGAATAATGCTAGACCAAAAATAAAACTAACTCTTCCAAATAAACTGGATTATATTCCACTTGGACAAAGCATTGTAAGAGAGATGGCAGTTATAATGGGATATAAAAAATCAGAAATTTTAAAAATTGAATTAGCAACAGAAGAAGCTATTTCAAATATTATCGAACACTCATTTGCACCCGGAGAGGAAACTTCTTTTGATTTGATTATTGAGCCGAATTCAAATGGAATTAAAATATATTTAAAAGATAAAGGAATACCTTTTGACCCTTCTGAAATACCTAAATATAACCCCGAGAACCATAAAGAAGTGTTGTCTGCAAAAGGACTTGGATCGTTTCTTATTAAAGAGTTTGTTGATGAGCTTACTTATTTAAATCTTGGTAAAGAAGGAAAGGAAATTATTCTTTTTAAATATCTTAACAATAAATCCATTTTGGATGTTATTTCAGAATCTGATATTGAAAAAGCTAAAAAAGAAAGACAAGAAGCTAAACTTCCAAAAGGTTCTGTGAAATACTCAGTACGAAAAATGAACCAGGATGAAGCAGTTGATGTTTCAAAATGTGCATACACAACTTATGGTTATACTTATGTTCATGAGGATATATATTTTCCTGAGCGTGTTCGGGAAATGAATAGTAATGGTGAATTAGTATCTTATGTTTCGGTAGCAGAGAATGGTGAAATAATGGGTCATGTGGCTCTCGAAATTGAAGAACGAGACATAGGTATGCCGCAACTGGGAATGGCATTTGTAAACCCAAAGTATCAGGGACAGGGTTGTATGAAAGTGCAAAGCGAATTGATGATTGACGATGCTAAAAATCAAAAATTGTGCGGAATATATGCCAGAGGTATTACAACCCATCCATATTCTCAAAGAGTGATTGGAAAGTTTGGATTTAATGATACTGCTATATTTCTTTCCAGTGGAGTAAAACGCGATTATAAAGGTATTAGCGAAGGCGATTCGAAAAGAGAAAGCGTTGTGATAATTGTTCGGTATTTGCATCCTCCGAAAAATTTGATAATTTATCCTCCGAAAAATCATAAAAATATTATTAAAAGAATTTATAACAATATTGGTCTTGAACCGAATATAAAAGACGTCTCATCACAAGAAATAATTTTGAATCACGAATCTGTAATAAAGATTACTACCGATAATGTAAATTTTGTTGGTTTTATTAATGTGATAGAATATGGTAAAGATATTGTGGAAAAAGTCAATAGTAGTTTAAAAGAATTGTGTAATCAAAGATATGAAACAGTTTATCTGAACTTAAAATTATGTGATCCAAATACTTCAAAACATGTTTTTGAATTCGAAAAAATGAATTTCTTCTTTGCAGGAGTAATGCCCGGCTCAGAAAACAAAGATGAACTAATTTTGCAATATCTTAATAATTATATTATAGATTATGATAAAGTTGTGATAAATTCAGAATTTGGTAATGAACTAAAAGAATATATTAAATCTAAAGACCCTTACAAAAAATAATTAATGAATAAATTAAAGATTATTAAAAATAAAGAACATTAAAATGGAAATCAAGGAACAAAAAATTAATGATGTAATTGTGTTAGAAATACTGGGAAGAGTGGACACTACTAATTATGGAAAATTAGATGAAATATTATCTGATAATATAACAAAAAACGAGAAAAATATTATAATTGATTGTAGCGAAATGGATTATATTAGCAGTTCGGGTTTAAGAATATTTTTAACCGGATTTAAAAAAATCAACGCTATTAACGGAAATTACTTCCTTTGCGGATTGCAGGAAAGTATTAAGGAAATATTTGATATTTCAGGCTTTACAAGTATTTTTAAAATATTTGTAAATCAGGAAGATGCTTTGAAAAATATTACTTAGATTTTATATTTTATTCTTTTGGTTTAAAAGCTATCAACTAAAGTAAATATTTTAAGGTTTTCCTGAAATTTATTGAGGTCTATTTCTTCATCTTTTGTAAAAGAAATATTTATGCTTTTTCCGGCAAGGAGATCGAAATAATTATCAGAAAAATGTCCTTCAATTTCATCAGCTCGTAGATAAAGATTTTTTGCAAGCTTGTCTGTTGATAGTCTTACAATAAAACCATTTTTAGTCTTTTCAATAGTTTTTGTAATTTTTGGTTTTGGTAGCTTCAGGTCTTTAACAGAAGTAAAATAAAGTATATTTTTTGACAAGGTTTTATTATCCGAATCAATAATTTCAGCATTGAGAAAAATTTTATCTTGTTCTATTCCATCCAAAAAATTATTCAAATCATCAGTAAAATATACATTGCTTGAATTTGATTTTATATCTATTTCTTTTTCTTTTGAAAATAAAATGCTCCCATCAAAATTTAATATCGAAAGTTTAAGAATTGCATCAACATTTTTCAATTTATCGGAAACAATATATACCTTGAGCTGATTATTTTTATCAATAACAGGAGAAATTAAAATGTCGTTAAAAGCTTTTTTAACAAAATAATGCATTGCTTTCCAGTTTCCGAAATTGTCTATACCCGACCATGAAGCAACCGGCCAGCAATCATTTATTTGCCAATAAAGTGAGCCCATACAAAAAGGCATATTCCTGCGATGTGCCTCAATTGCTGTTTTAATTCCCTCAGCTTGCAACACATGATTGACATAAAGAAACATTGGAAAATCTTTCGGAGTTTTATAATCACGCTTCATATATTCGTCGATGGTAACATTACCAATGCTTGAACGTTGATGAGATTTCATTACTTCTGAATTAATATTCCAATCTTCTTTGCTTGCATATTTCTTAACTGAATTTAATTCAGGAAAAGACTGAAAACCATATTCTGACATAAATCTTGGAATTTCTTCTTTGTATTTTGAAAATGGCTCTTTTGCCCACCAAACACCCCAATAATGATTGTCACCTGATTTTCCGTTTTCAAGTTCTCCAAAGCCTGAACTTGGTGATGATGACCAATATAATTTTTGAGGATCGAGTTTATTTACAATTTCCGGTAAGATATTATGGAATATTTTTTCGTAAGTATTCCAAACGGTGTCAACAATATTTTGACCCTGGTTTTTCAGCACATTTTCTTTCCATCCCCATCGATTCCATGCTGAAAGAATTTCATTATCGCCGCACCATAAAGCAAGACATGGATGATTACGTAAACGTTTTACATTCTGTTTAGCTTCCTTTTTTACATTTTCCAAAAAAGCTTTATTGCCCGGATACATGGCACAGGCGAACATAAAATCCTGCCAAATAAGAATCCCATATTTATCACATAAATCATAGAAAATATCTTTCTCGTAAATTCCGCCACCCCAAACACGAAGCATATTATAATTGGCATCTGCTGCAGATTTTATTAAATTTTCATAGTCTTTATTACTAACACGACTTAGAAAAATATCCTGTGGAATATAATTTGCTCCTTTCATAAAAACAGGATTTCCGTTAAGCTCGAAATAAAAGCTTTTACCAATGCTGTCGGGTTTTTGAATTACTTTAATAGTTCTTAAACCTATATTTTTAGATTTTGAAGAAAGAATTTTTAAGCCATCTTTAATTTGAATTTCAATATTGTAAAGTCTTTGATTTCCTAATCCATTGGACCACCATAATTCTGGATTTTGAATTTTAATTGGAATTTGTACTTTATTTATTCCTTTTATTAAAGATGCGTTTTGTTCAAATGATTTATTCGAATCTACAAATCCAACAATATTCACCTCTTGCTCTTCAACTGATTCTATTTCGATTTCTGATAAAAGATTTGCTTCATTTTTTGTTAATTTTTTTTGAATAATATTAACGTCATTAATTTTCGTTTTATTCCAGGCAAATAATTCAATATCTTTCCATATTCCACTGCTAATCAAGCGTGGTCCCCAATCCCAACCATAATGATATTGAGCTTTTCGGGAAAAAACGCAAGTTTTTTTATCACCAACACCACCAAGTTTAGATTGGTCGTTTTCGGCCCCGGGTAAATAATAACCCAGTTTTTCTCGTTTTTCCAATCCGATTTTTATTGGAGATTCGAAAATAATTCTCAAATTGTTTCTGCCGGGTTTAAGAATATCTTTACAACTAATTACCCAGCTCATAAACATATTATCAGCATTAAGAATCAATTTGTCGTTCAGGAAAACATTAGCATAAGTGTCTAATCCCTTAAAATTCAATTCAACAATATCCATTTTTAAAATATCTTTTTTAACAAAGAATGTAGTTTTATAACACCAGTCCTTTTTATCAATCCATTGAATATTATGTTCATTTAATCTGTAAAAAGGATCTTCAATAATATTATTTGCTAAAAGATCAGTATGAACACAACCTGGAACAGTTGCTGGAAGCCAGATAGAATCTTCAATTGCTTTGAACAACCAATTGTTATTAATAAGAAGTTTTGAGTTGCTTTGTTCGTTATGGCAACTTATTAATCCAAAAAATAAGATTAGAAGATAAATAA
>CAYOKJ010000094.1:8225-11690 GCA_964404485.1 uncultured Bacteroidales bacterium
TCTTTAAATATTTTCAATTTAATAGCGATACTTATTTTTCCACAAGAATTTTAGTCTTTTTCTAATATCATTTTCACGTGGATTGTTTCCCGGATCATAAAAATTTTGTCCTTTTATTTTCTCAGGCATAAATTCTAATTCAGTAAAATTTCCCAGATGATCGTGTGCATATTTGTACCCTTTTCCATAATCAATATTCTTCATCAATTTTGTTGGAGCATTTCGTAAATGGAGAGGAACAGGAAGACTTCCTGTTTGTTTAACAGTTTTTTCAGCATTTTCTATTGCCATGTATGAAGCATTACTTTTTGGTGAAGAAGCCAAATAAATTGCTGTTTGCGATAAAATTATTCTTCCTTCGGGCCAACCGATTTTATTTACCGCATCAAAACAAGTATTAGCCAAAAGCAGTGCATTTGGATTAGCATTTCCAATATCTTCAGAAGCAAGAATAAGCATACGTCGGGCGATAAATTTAGGGTCTTCACCGGCTTCAACCATTCGAGCAAGCCAATAAACAGCCGCATTTGGGTCGCTGCCACGTAATGATTTTATAAATGCAGAAATAATATCATAGTGCATTTCCCCTGATTTATCATAAAGTGCAAGGTTCTCTTGAATTACTTCTAATACTTTTTTATTTGTAACAATAATTGTTTCAGAGTTAAATTCTGAATTCACGAAAAGTTCCAGAGCATTGAACAATTTCCGTGCGTCACCACCAGAAATTTTCAGTAAAGCTTCATCTTCCTGAATTTCAATTTTAATGTTCTTTTCTTTTTCAAGATGGGATATTGCAACGGATAATAAATATAAAAGTTGTTTTTTGTCCAATGATTTTAAAATGTAAACCTGACATCGAGAAAGCAGAGGAGAAATAACCTCGAAAGAAGGATTTTCAGTTGTTGCACCTATTAAAGTAATTATTCCTTTTTCAACAGCACCAAGCAATGAATCTTGCTGTGATTTGCTAAATCTGTGAATTTCATCAATAAATAAAATTGCTCCACCAAAATCATTTTTTGCACTCTCAATAACTTTCCTAACATCTTTTACACCTGAACTCACAGCGCTTAAAGTATAAAACGGACGCTTAAGTTGCTGAGAAATAATAAATGCAAGAGTAGTTTTTCCAACACCGGGAGGTCCCCATAAAATCATTGATGGGATATTTTCCGATTCTATGACTTTGCGAAGTATTGCATTTTTCCCGATAAGGTGTTCCTGACCAATATAATTGTCAAGGTCTTTTGGGCGAAGTAACTCAGCTAATGGTGTTTGTCCGTTCATGGTTTTGTTTAATGAAATTGTGTTTGGCAAATTTAGAGAAAAATGATTTATGATTTAGTTTGAAATTTTATAAATTTGGATGATTAGAAATCAATACAAAGTAAAATACAACAGATTTTAGTAATTTTGTAAAAAACAAGTTTATGAAAATATTAATGATTTATTGCAATAGTTTTTACTACAAACCAACAATAAAAACTCTTGAAGAAGTAGAAGAAAAAATAGAAGCCGAAGAATTTAAAAATGCTCTGGTTGGATTTATTCAGGTAGAAGAGGATGATGAAAATGATCCTTCCGGTGTTGAAAAGAAATTAGTGAAAAATTTAAAATGGGCAGCAAAAAAGAATAATACTAACACAGTTGTTCTTCACTCTTTTGCGCATTTATCTGATAGCAAAGCCATGCCTGATTTTACAACTGAACTTTTTAATAAAGTTGAAGCCAGAATGAAAAATGCTGCTTACGACACTCACCAAACTGCTTTTGGATATTTTATGGATCTTAAAGTGGATGCCCCGGGATTGTCTCTTGCAAGAATTTTCAAGGGGATTTAATAACTTGCAAATGTTTAGATAAGGTGTGAGTTATTGGAAAAATATATAACTGTAATTAATTATGATAATAAAATTAGATAAAAGGTTAAAATCAAATTAGTTGCATTCAATCAATTTTTTTCACGAAGGGGAAAAGGATGGGATGGTGGCTATTACTTTTTCGGAATCATAAAAACAAATGGTATCGCTCCAAGTGCAAAGATTGCAGAAAATTTGAACATTATTTCCAAACTAAAGATATCACTTAAAATACCAACAAATATCACAACCACAGCATTAATAACAAAATTAGTAGTCATGTAGATACTATTAATAAAAGCAGGACGATCGGAATTAATATCGTTAATTATTGCTAATAAAACAGGACCCTGAGCTATTAGAAAAAACCCAAGTAATATCAAAAACGGTATAACAAAATAACCGTTGGAATATAAGAAAAACCACATCATTACCGGAGATAAAATACTGAGAATTAAAAGTATAGTTTTTCTACCGAGTTTGTCTGAAAATTTACCGGCAAAATAAACTCCAAAAACACCCGAAAATTGAAAGACTGCAAAAATAATACCGCTGAATTCAAAGCTTTCACCTTTTATCTGGGTGAAATACGTTGGAAGAAATAATGAAAGCCCTTGCCTCATAAATGCTCTAAAAAAAATAAATGCCGAAAGAACAATAAAAAGCGATAAATATTTTTTGACAGTTTCTTTTATGCCTGTTTGCCTTTCAGCTTTTCTAATATCATCAGAAACTTTTATTTTACGTAATTTAAAGAATAATATTCCGGAAGCCAGAACACTAAAAGGAATAAGCCTCCATGTGCCTTCAAGACCCCAAAGAGAGACAGCACCAACTATTATCAGAGGTCCGAGAGTACGTGCAGTTTCTCCTCCTATCATATAAAAACTCATCCCTTTTCCAAGTTGATTTCCTGATGATTTTTTTACCATCACCGGAGCAGGAACATGAAAAAATGCAGAACTTATACCCATTACAAATAAAAGTATTGCAAGAATAATATAGCTCGATGCAACACCAAGAAGGCTCATTGAAATAGATGTAATTACCGGAGTGATAACAACCATATACCTCATTTGGATTTTGTCAGCAAGCAATCCTATGAATGGGTTAATGATATTTGGTGTTTTTTGAATAAATGATAACAAACTTACAAGGGAATATGATATGCCTAATTTCTCTATCAACAATGGTAAGATTGGTGCAAGAAAAGACGAATAAATATCATGAACAAGATGTGATATAGAAATGCTTATCACACTACTTGTTTTGAAATTATTTTGAGATGTAGTTTTCTTTTTCAAGATTTACTTTTATCAATTTATGCAAAAGTAATAATCTGTTTCAAAGAAAAATACATTTTATATGCTTATTTATCTAAGTCAAAAAATCTTATTTTATCAAGTATTTATATTTTTCCCTCTTCTGCTAATTGCTGTACGTGAAACTACAAACAGATTAGTGAGTTTTTTCTGTTATAATGGAAGTTCCAAAACCAGCAAAATTATTGTATAAAAAACCAAATTAATTATGATTAATTTTGCACGGAAAAATTAATTTATGAAAAATTTTCAATTTCAGATAGAATTAGATGTTCGCGATT
>CAYOKJ010000095.1:0-11437 GCA_964404485.1 uncultured Bacteroidales bacterium
TAGTATAAAAGATGCAAGAGGAGGTATGATAAAAAAAAGGCCGTTGAAATGATAACAACAGCACACAACAAGAAAATATAAAGCATTGAAACGCTTTATATTTCGGACGTTATATTTAAATATAAACAGAATATTATGAATATATTTATGTTCTACACAAGCTAGTATAATTGATAACCTAATTATAAATAAGATGAATTGATTTTCTAACGACTATATATAAAATAGGAATTATATAATAAGAAAAAAAATGGATATAAAAAAAATAATCAGCACATCAAAAAACGGACCTTTGGTTGTAAAAAACCTAAAAGAACTGACTGAGGCAAACGGAAATATTTTTTCTATTGAAAAAAAAACAACAGCACTTTGTCGTTGTGGAGAATCTAAAAATAAACCTTTTTGCGACGGAACACATGGGAAAATAAACTGGACAGATGAAAAAAAAGAAGGTCGCCAGCCACGGAAATTAGATAGTTACGTAGGGAAAAAAATAACAATCCACGATGATAGAGGTATTTGTTCTCATGCCGGATTTTGCACAGACGGTTTGCCAAAAGTATTTCAAATGAGAACTGAACCTTGGATAAATGCTGATGCTGAAACAGTTGAAGAAATAATTAAAACCATAAAAAAATGCCCTTCAGGAGCATTAAGTTATACTATTGACGGTATATTGTATAACAAATTTTCAGAACAGCCCGAAATCCAAATTACCGAAGACGGACCTTATTTTATTAAAGGAACCATTGAACTGCACGATGAAGACAAACCCGAATCGAAAGACCATTTTGCTTTATGCCGTTGCGGAAAATCAAAAAACAAACCTTTTTGCGACGGACAGCATTGGTATCACAAATTCAGAGACGAAGGTAAAGCCAATGCCATTGGACTGAATTCAAATGAAAAAGTAGCCAATATTCAGAAACTGGCCAAAACAGGAAAAAGTGAAAATTCGGCGATGAGCACTTTACGAACTTTTCCAACTTTTGAAACATTAATTTTCAAAGGTGCTCAATTGCATAAAATGCCACTAAACGAAGATATAAAAGTAAATACAAGAACAATAATCGGCAAAACAGCCAAACAACCATTAGAATTAGAAATGCCATTTTACGTTTCGCACATGTCATTTGGTGCACTTTCGCGAGAAGCAAAAATTGCACTGGCAAAAGGTTCAAGCCTTGTAGGCACTGCAATGTGTTCGGGCGAAGGCGGAATGTTACCCGATGAGCGTAAAGCATCAACAAAATATATTTATGAATTAGGAACGGCTGCTTTCTCACATAACGACAGTGTAATAATGCAAGCAGATGCAGTTGAACTAAAAATTGGACAAGGTGTAAAACCTGGGCTTGGGGGTCATTTGCCCGGACATAAAGTAACTGCCGAAATAGCTAAAATTAGAAATTTGAAACAAGGCGAAACATCTGTTTCACCAGGGCGATTATCAGGCGTTAATAATTTAAAAGATCTACAAGATAAAGTAGCTCATATTAAAGAAATCACAAACGGGAAACCTGTAGGGATTAAATTTGCTGCCGGACATATTGAAGAAGATATTGAGTTTGCGTTAAAAGCCGAACCCGATTTTATTACAATCGACTGTCGGGGAGGTGCAACCGGCTCTTCGCCAAAATTTCTGAAAGACAATGTTGGTGTACCTGCTATTTTTGTAATTCGTAGAGCACGAAAATATCTTGATAGTGTCAATAGTGATGTTACGCTCTGTATTACTGGCGGTTTTAAAGATAGCTCAGATATCGCAAAAGCTATCGCACTGGGAGCTAATGCCGTTGCATTGGCTACAGCATCAATGATTGCTATTGGTTGTATTCAGGCAAAAGTATGTCATACAGGAACTTGCCCTGTAGGAATTGCTACGCAAAATGAGCAACTTCGTGAACTTTTTGATGAAGAAAAATCTCTGAAAACTTTTGTGAATTTCTACCAAGGCACAAATAACGAATTGAAGGTTTTTGCACGCACCAACGGTGTTGATGATATACATAAACTTGCCGTTTCTGACGTGGTTACAGATAGTTCTATTGTTGCTGAATTTACAGATATTCAGCATATATAACATGTTTTATTCCATCATAAAAAAAAAATGAAAAATTCAATAATTAAGCCTTTAAAAAATGGACCTTTACTAGTCAAAAACTTAAATAAATTCACAAACTCGCGTGGGGAAACAATTGAAACAAAGCCAAGTATAGCATTATGTAGATGCGGTGCCTCTAAAACAAAACCGTTTTGCGATGGAACTCACTCATCTATTGGTTTCACAGATGAAAGATGTGAAAATCGCATTGCTGATAAAAAGGAAAACTACAAAGGCAAAAAAATTACCATTCATGACAATAGAGGAATTTGTGCTCACGCAGGTTTTTGTACCGATAATCTTCCCAGGGTTTTTCGCATGGGAACAGAACCCTGGATTGACCCAGAAGGTGCAGATGTTGAAGAAATTAAACGAGTAATAAAAATGTGCCCTTCAGGTGCATTAACTTACTCTGAAAATGACATAGACACAAACGATTTCTTTGATACAGAAGAAATAATCGTTTCAAAAAATGGCCCTTATCATATAAGAGGAAAAATTGAAATTGAGAATACCAATTTAGGCGACAATGCCTCAAAGGAGCATTACACTCTTTGTCGCTGTGGAAAATCAAAAAACAAACCACGTTGCGATGGCGAACATTGGTATGCCGGCTTTAAAGATGACGAAGCACTTACCATTTCGGAAGCTAACAGACAACGCGAAAAAACAGAACCACAATGGGTAAAAGTTGCAGAAATTGATGAGTTGCAGGATAACGATACTAAAAAAACAATGCTGCTTTCACAACAAATTCTGCTTACCAAAGTTGGGGGGAAATATGGTGCAATAGACGGTATTTGTTCGCATCAAGGCGGACCTATAATCGACGGAAAAATTGAAGATGGAAAAATCCGTTGCCCTTGGCATGGACACGCTTTTAATCCGCTAAATGGAAAAACTTTGGGAAAAGACAGCGACTTAAAAACTTTTGAAGTTGAAGAGCATAAAGACGGTATTTATATCAAAATTGCACCTGCACAAAAATCAGAATGGACAGTAAGTCACGTGATTGCCGAAACACTTGTAAATTGGGGAATTAAACATGTTTTTGGCATGGTTGGGCACTCTAATTTAGGTATGGCAGAAGCTATTCGTATTCAAGAAGAAAAAGGAAATTTAAAATATATTGGTGTTAGGCACGAAGGTGCTGCTGCTTTTGCTTGCTCTGGTTATTCTAAAATATCAGGTAAACCGGCAGTTTGTTTTACTATTGCTGGTCCGGGTGCAACCAACTTAATTACAGGTTTATGGGACGCTCACATTGACCGCACGCCTATTTTGGCTCTGACAGGACAAATAAATACACAATTTTTAGGACCAGGGGCTTTTCAGGAAATTGATTTACAAGAAGCATTTCAGGCTGTAGCTCCTTTCAGTAAAGTGGTTTTGCCCAATAGCAAATACGCTGAACTGGCATCGCTTGCAATGAAAAATACAATCGTAAACCGAAATGTTTCTCACTTGATTTTGCCCGACGATGTACAAATACTCGATGCAGGAAAAACTGGACCAGATTTACCCGACGGACGAATAGCAGATACTCGCATTACGCCGTCAGAAGATGCTGTTAACCTTGCGATGTATAGAATATGGAAAGCTAAACGCCCCGTTATTATTGTGGGATATGGTGCCCGTAACAATATGGAAACAATTATTGCTTTCGCAGAACAATTAAAAGCACCAGTTTTGACAACTTTTAAGGCAAAAGGACAAATTTCTGACGAACACCCTCTTGCAGCCGGAGTTTTGGGCAAAAGTGGAACGCCTGTTTCTGCCTATTTTATGAATTCTTCCGATTTATTGATTGTGTTTGGCGCATCTTTCTCGCAGCATACAGGTATTGACAAAACGAAACCTATTATTCAGGTTGATTTTGACCAAATGGCATTGGCAAAATTTCATCCTGTAGATAATCCAATTTGGGGCGATGTAGGAATTACTGCAAAGCTATTTAACGAAAAACTGTCCACTTATTCGCAATCGGAAATCACGCTTGAGGAAATTTCCGTAAGGAAAAAGGCATGGCAAGCAGATAAAAATGAACGTGCCAAAGAAAATAATGGCAATGGGCTTAATTCGCTGTTTATTTTCAATAGGTTATCCGAAATTTTACCCAAAAATGCGATAATTAGTTTAGATGTAGGAAACAACACCTATTCTTTTGGACGCTATTTTGAAACTAAGAATCAACGGGTTATTCTTTCTGGCTATCTGGGTTCAATTGGCTTTAGTTTTCCTGCTGCAATGGGCGCATATTACGCCGAACCCAATAAACCCATTATATCAATAAGTGGCGATGGCGGTTTTGGTCAATACATGACAGAGTTTAATACAGCAGTACTTCACAAAATGAACATAACTCACATATTATTAAATAACAACGAGTTAGGAAAAATATCAAAAGAGCAACGTGATATAAAAATGCCCGAATGGCAAACCAAACTTAGTAATCCGAGTTTTGCCGAATATGCGAATATTTGTGGCGGTTTAGGTATAAAAGTTACTCAAAATGATAAACTGGAAACGGCTGTTATTAAAGCTTTAGCATACAATGGGCCAGTAATTATTGAAATAATTTCAGACCCTCTGTTAACATAAATTTTCTGACTAGGTAAATTTATTTTTATTTTGCTAATCATGATATATTTGACAAAATTAATCCATATAACAGATTATCATTACGGTTAGATTGTTATTTGACTAATAGACTATTAATTAAAAATTAAAATATGACAAAATTAAATCAAATTTCTACTATCGAATTGGCAGAATTACTTGAAAATAATAATACAAAAATCATTGATATTCGACCCGCAGATGCATATAACGGCTGGAAACTTAATAATGAAAAGCGTGGTGGGCACATAAAAGGAGCAAAATCACTACCTATAAAATGGTCAAATTATATGGATTGGATTGAAATAGTTCGTTCAAAAAAGATTTTGCCGGAAAATAAAATTATTGTTTATTCTTATGTAGAAAAAGACAGCTTAAAAGTAGCTAAATTATTCGCAAAAGCAGGCTATACAGATGTTTCTGTGTATAATAAATTTACTGAAGAGTGGACAACAAATGAAGATTTACCAATGGAGTATTTAGCACGTTACAAACAATTAGTTTCTGCCGATTGGGTAAATCAACTAATATCAAACAAAAAACTTGACGAATACAATAACAATAGATTTGTTATTGTTCATTCGCATTACCGTAACCGAGATGCTTACTTATCGGGACATATTCCCGGAGCAATTGATATGGATACATTGGCCCTTGAATCGCAAGAAACATGGAATCGTCGTTCTCCCGAGGAATTGAAAAAAGCACTCGAAGCACATGGCATAACCTCTGATACAACAGTAATTATGTATGGGAAATTTATGACACCTGATAATAATGACAAATTTCCGGGAAGTGCAGCTGGGCATATTGGAGCTATAAGGAATTCTATGATTATGATATATGCCGGAGTAAAAGACGTACGTGTTTTAAACGGTGGATTTCAATCGTGGGCAGATGCAGGATATAAAATTGAAACCGATGATGTTGCTAAGAATCCTATCGAATACTTTGGTGTACAGATCCCTGCTAAGCCAGAGATTATTGTAGATATTTCTGAAGCTAAAGAAATGCTTATATCAAAAGAAGCCGAATTAGTTTCAACACGTAGTTGGCCAGAGTTTATTGGTAAAGTTAGTGGGTATAATTATATTAAAAAGAAGGGGCGCATACCAGGAGCAATATTTGCTAATTGTGGTACAGATGCTTATCACATGGAGAATTATAGAAATGTTGATCACACAATTCGCGAAGCACAAGAAGTTGCTGAAATATGGAAAGAAGTAGGTATAACACCCGATAAACATTTGGCATTTTATTGTGGAACAGGGTGGCGTGGAAGTGAAGCATTTTATAATGCTTGGCTAATGGGTTGGCCTCGTGTATCAGTTTTCGATGGCGGTTGGTTTGAGTGGAGTAATGACTCTAATAATCCTTATGAAATAGGTATTCCCAGTTAAACTAAACCCTATCAAAACAAAAAAATATGAAAGCAATTTGGAATGAAAAGGTAATAGCACAAAGCGATGAAACGATAGTTATTGAAAACAACCAATATTTCCCGCCAAACTCAGTAAATATGGAGTTTCTTGTAAAATCTAAAACAGAAACTACTTGCCCTTGGAAAGGACAGGCTTCATACTACAATATTATTGTAGGTAACGAAATAAATACTAATGCCGCTTGGGTTTATAAAAACCCTAAACCTATGGCAAAAAACATTAATAATCATATTGCCTTTTGGAAAGGTGTTAAAATAATAAAATAACATGATAGAAGAATTTAAAAATGATGTAGATAAAGGATTAAAGTCATCACCAAAAACTTTGCCATCCAAATATTTTTATGATAAAAAAGGAAGCGAACTATTTGTTCAAATTATGCACTTACCAGAATACTATTTAACACGTGCTGAATATGAAATATTTAAAAAACAAACTAAAAGCATTATTAAAGCTTTGCAGTTAAATGTTGATTCTTATTTTGAATTGATAGAGTTAGGTCCCGGTAATGGATTAAAAACAAAAGAACTTCTACATTTATTAGATATGGAGAAATATAAATTTGATTATTTCCCAATTGATATATCTCAAAATGCACTTAACAAACTTGAAGAAACAATAAATAATGAATTGCCAAATGTTTCGATAAAGAAGAAACAAGGTGATTATTTTCAAGTCTTAAAATCATTAAAAGATAGCCACCACCATAAAGTGATATTATTTTTGGGTTCAAATATTGGAAATATGAGTGACGAAATTGCTTCTAATTTTATTTATAAACTAGGAGCAAATCTTAGCACTAATGATAAACTTTTATTAGGTGTTGATTTAATAAAATCAGAATTAATTGTTCGACCTGCTTATGATGATAGTAAGGGCATTACAAGAGAATTTAACTTGAATTTATTAAAAAGAATCAATTTTGAATTATGTGCTAATTTTGAAATTGATAAGTTTAGTCATCACGCAGAATACTCAGAAAAGGAAGGTATTGCAAGAAGCTATTTAGTAAGTTCCGTAGAGCAAAAAGTTAGCATCAAAGAAATTGGAAAGACTTATAATTTTGCAAAAGGAGAAAATATTTTAACTGAAATTTCGAGAAAATATAATGACGAAACTATTAATAAAATAATTAGCAATACAGATTTTAAAGTAACAAAAAAACTAACTGACAGTAAAAAATATTTTTCTAATTATGTTTTAACAAGAAGTTAATTATGCTTACAAACAAAGTAGTTTAATATTTTTTATTGGCTTAAAATGTGAAAAAGCCAGTGTAGAACAATGTATATAAAAAATAAGCGAAATAGTTGTAATATAAAGCTTTGTAGCCCATTTTAACTTTCTTGTAACTTGACAGGGAAGTGCAACGCAATCGGCTACTTTTCATAGCCAAATAGTAATATTTAGGTATAAACGGAATATTATGATTATATTTATGTTGTAATACATTTAAGAATGAAGGAAATTTTACAATCTGAATTTGGACTAACAGAAATTGAAGTTAAAAGACTCAATGGTTATGATAATGTAAACTATCTTGTGAATTCCGCGACAAGTCAGTACATTTTCAAAACGTATAACCCTACAGATGAGTTATACGAAATGGTTAAGGCACAAAATGAAACGCTTTTATTTCTGCAAAAATCTGACTCAACCAAATATCCAAAGCCAATCCAATTTATTGATGGCTCATTGGTTAAAGTCCTGAATATTGATGGTATAGAGCAGGTATGCAGAATGTTGACTTTCATTGAAGGAGAGTCTTTAGGAGATATACGGCATACAAAAACACTAATGGAGAGCTTTGGGCGTTTTCTTGCAGAGATTGATTTAAAACTGCAACATTTCAGGAGCCCCACAATAGCAGCAAGACAATGGGAATGGGATATTCAATATCTGACTTTAAATGAAAACTACATTAATGATATTCCGAGTGTTAAGGATAGAAATACAGTGCTTTACTTTATCCAACAGTTTAAGGAAAACGTATTGCCCGTCGCGCCTACTTTAAGAAAACAAATCATTCATGGTGATGCTAACGATTGGAATGTATTAGTAAGAAACGGGGAAGTTTCCGGGATCATTGATTTTGGAGATTTGGCACACTCATTTTTGATAAATGAACTGGCTATAGCTATAGCCTATCTTTGCTTTGAGAAAGAAAATCCTTTGGAATGGGCGTCTTTTGTTTTGAAGTCATATCACAATACATTGCCAATTCAGGAAGGAGAAATAAAAGTCCTTTATTACCTAATCGCGGCAAGACTTGTTCAGAGTGTGTGTGGTTCTGCGAGATCGAAAAAAATTGATCCAAATAATTTATATGCATCGGTAAGTGAAAAATCAGCTTGGAAATTGCTGTACCATTGGCTGAGCATTAATCCGCTTGCCGCAGAAAATAGTTTTAGAATCGCTACCGGTTTACAACCTCTGAAACCACAACCATCCGAGCAAGTACTCAAAAGACGATACCAACATACCAGCCCCATATTATCGCTCAGTTATGACAAGCCCATTCATATGGTTGGTTCAGCCTTTCAATATATGTATGATGCAGATGGTAATACCTTTTTAGATGCTTACAACAACATTCCACATGTAGGTCATTCACATCCAAAAGTTGTTGCGGCAGGGCAAAGGCAAATGGCAAAGCTAAATACCAACACAAGATATCTTTACTATCAGCTTGCGGACTATGCCGAAAAACTTTTGGCAAAATTCCCTTCTACACTCAACAAAATATATTTTGTAAACTCAGGAAGTGCTGCAACCGATTTGGCTATTCGCATGGCAAAAACGCATACCGACCATAAGAGAATTATGGTAATGGAACACGGCTATCATGGTAATACACAAACGGCCATCGATGTAAGCGATTATAAATTTAATAACCCAAAAGGTGAAGGACAAAAGGACTACATTCTGAGGACCGCCATACCTGATACTTATAGAGGAAAATATACATTGAATGATGGCAGTGCTGGGAAAATGTATGCAAAAGATGCTATTAATGAAATAAGCAATTCGAATATGCCACTTGCCGCTTTTATTGCCGAACCCGTGGTTGGTTGTGGCGGACAAGTCCCTTTAGCGAAAGGATATTTAAAAGAAGTTTATCCTATTATAAGAAAGCAAGGAGGCGTATGTATTAGTGATGAAGTTCAAACAGGCTTTGGTCGATTAGGAAATTATTTTTGGGGATTTGAAGCCCAAGATGTAGTCCCTGATATGGTTATTCTCGGAAAATCAATGGCGAACGGACACCCTATGGGAGCAGTAGTCTGCACGAATCACATAGCAGAATCTTTTAGTAAAGGAGTTGAGTTTTTTAGCTCATTTGGAGGAAATCCAGTCTCTTGTTCTATAGCCTCTTCAGTCTTAGAAGTAATAGACGAAGAAAAATTACAGGAGAATGCAAAAACCGTTGGTGATTTTTACAAATCCTTATTTTTCAATCTTCAGGCAAAATATAAATGTATCGGAGACGTAAGAGGAAGTGGATTGTTCTTAGGTATAGAAATCATTAAGGACAATGGTATTACGCCAGATCCTGAGTTGGCTCACTTGATTAAGAATCAGCTCAGAATTCAAAATATTCTGATAAGTACTGATGGCCCATTCAATAATGTACTTAAAACAAAACCACCTTTGTGCTTTACGAGAGAAAATGCTCAATTAGTAGTAAATCAGACTGAAAAAATATTAGAAACGTATTACAGTCGAGTAGCCCGCCCCATCAGTAAACACTGACAGGGAGAAGCTCTCACACCACTAAATCCCGAAAGCTTTCGGGAGGTCTCGTATACAGCGGTTCGTTAAAATAGGAGAAACTTTGCAATAATGGTCAAATATGGAAATCTTATTATTGGGTATATTTAACAGCCGCTTTGAAAGGTAACTACGTTGGTATTGAAGATTTAGGGAATAAAATTTGGAAAGTATTTTATAGAGATGTATTTTTGGGATACTTTAATGAAAATGAATTAAGAAACAAAAAAAAATCAATAAGGTTAGAAACTAATTTAGTGTAAAGTCTAATCTTTAACTTTTGTAAACTATGTATCTTAACGAACATTTTAAGAAAGACTATCATCGTAAAAGAATCCATATTGTTGTAAATTTGAAAGAAAAGACATGATATTACTTTTATTCTATTTATTTTTGGCTTTATTTGTATCATTTATCTGTTCCATAATGGAAGCAGTACTTCTTTCTACACCTCAATCCTTCTTGATTGTTAAACAAGAAAACAAAAATGTTTGGGCAAAAACATTTATTGATTTTAAAACTAATATTGATAAGCCTTTATCTGCTATTTTATCATTAAATACAGTTGCGCATACAGTTGGAGCTGCTGGAGTTGGTGCACAAGCTGTTAAAGTATTTGGTGACGCATCTCTTGGAATTGTTTCAGCTATTTTGACAATTTTAATTTTGGTAATCACTGAAATTATTCCAAAAACAATTGGAGCCAAATATTGGAGAAATTTAGCAATGCTTTCAACTTTAATTATAAAATGCATGATAATTATCACCTATCCATTAGTTATTATGTCAGCAAACATTACGAAACTGATTTCAAAAAACAAGCAAGAGCCAACTACAAGTAGAGAGGAAATTGCTGCGTTAGCAAATATTGGAGCAGAAGAAGGAGTTTTTTCAAATAAAGAGCATAAAATAATTCAAAATTTACTCAGGCTCAAAAATGTGAAAGTAACAGAAATAATGACGCCAAGAGTTGTTGTTGCTGTTGCTGATGAAAAACTATTCCTAAAGGCTTTTTTAAAAAACAAAGATTTTCTAAAGTTTTCGCGTATCCCAATTTTTTCAGAGAATGATGAAAACATAACAGGATATGTTTTTAGGCAGTCCGTTTTTGAAAAACTCGCAGAAGACCAACATGAATTAAAACTGAAAGATATTAAACGGGAGATAGTTATAGCTCCAAATTCTATGGTATTATTTACTTTATGGGAAAAATTATTAGAAAAGAAAGAGCATATTGCCTTAATCGTAGATGAATATGGTGGTTTGGATGGGATTGTTACAATGGAAGATATTATTGAAACATTGCTTGGCCTTGAAATAATTGATGAAAAAGATACTATAATTGACATGCAAAAATATGCAAGGGATAGGTGGAAGGAAAGACAAACTAAATATAATTTACTAGACAAATTAAATAAACAGGACGAAGAAAAAACGCCACCTAACAAAGAACTAAGCTAAAAAACAAGCTAATCTGCTAAAATTTTTCTTTTTGAATTAC
>CAYOKJ010000096.1:0-11270 GCA_964404485.1 uncultured Bacteroidales bacterium
TAATAAATGTAAGATTATCTCATTTTGCTTCAAAGGTAAAGATTAATACGATGAGCAGCATCTTTTTTCTTTTGGTCAATAATTTTAGCATAAATTTCGGTTGTTCTAATAGTTTTGTGACCAAGTAATTTAGAGACTGTGTAAATATCAGTACCTAATGTTAAAAGTAAGGTAGCATAGGTGTGTCTGGCACAATGAAAGGTGATATGTTTTTCGATACCAGCTCTGATCATCCATTCACGAATTTTCGAATTATTGTAATCGCTGTATGTTAATCCCGGGAATACTTTTTTATTTGCTTCTTTTCGTTCACCAATAAAATTAATAGCATCATCCGGCATAGGTAAAGTTTCTTCTCCTTTGGTTTTCTTTTGCTTGAAACGAATATAATTTCCATTTTCTTCTGAATGTTGGATTTCTGACCAAATAAGTTTTTCGATATCAGAAAAACGTAATCCGGTTAATGCACTGAAGATAAATGCGTTTTTTAATTCTTTTATTTCGCAATGTGTATTTACTGCTTTTTTTAGTTCCTCTAAAGTGAGAAATTCCCTTCTTGTTTCAGCCATCTTGATTCCTTGTATATTCTCCGCAGGGTTTTTAATAAGAATCCCATCTTTTACAGCTTCTTTTAATGCTGCCCTTACTTTATTAAAATATGAAACACAGGAGTTTTTTGAAAGATTTTTTCCTTGTTTCGTTTTGACATCATTTACTAGGAAATGTTTTAGATCTTCTAACCAGTTTTTATCAATATCTGTAAAGCGGGCGTTTGATTTATCCCAACTTTTTAAGTGTTTCAAAGTACTTAGCCAGTTTCCATAATTACCATCACTATTCTTTCGCTTTTCGGCCATCAATTTAAAATAAGTAAGAAACAAGGAATTGACTTTTTCACTATCATTAAAACCGTAAATTCCATTTTGAATTTCAAGTTGCCTTTTTGCTCTGATGCTTTCAGCAAGTTGAAGAGTCTTTTTGTTAATTGTTCTTTCCTCAGCTATTCGAGGTTTTTCAATTAGGTAAAACCTTAAATATTCGTATTTACGTTTTCCTTTGTAGTAGAAGTCGAGGTAGAGGCTTATTTTGTCTTTAATTTTGCGTTGTCTTAGAGTTACTTTCATTTTATGTGAGGAGTTTATTGATTTCAGATCTTTTGATGATAGTTCGTTTACCAACTTTGGAATAAGAAATTACACCTTTCTTCATTAGTCTATAGAAGGTGCTTTCACTTAATCCAATCAATTTGTGAGCTTCCTTGATTGAAAGAAAAGCTTTTTGCTTAACAATTTCATGATTTATCTCTTCAGATAATAAGATTTTTTGTATGTTGGTTTTTCTAATGGTTTTACCAACTTTCTTTGCTTTGATTCTTTTTTTATAATCTTTGGAATTGCATGCATGGCTGCAGAAACGAGTTGTAGTAGTTTTGGCGATAAATTCTTTATCACAATATTCGCAAATTTTTGTTATTTTGATATTACTACTCATGGCATAGAAAGTATTGCTTGTCTAAAACTGTAATATACTGTCAGGAACTATCATGTACTGTCATCATTTCGCCACTTTGTTGCTGAGCAACAAAATTTAGATTTTGAGAAACAAATACGCAACAAATATAAACAAATAAAGGCAAGAAAGCAACAAAAAAAGGAAAAGAAAATTGTTTAATTTGCAGAAAGAGAATACATAAGGAAAACAAGGGTGAGAGGTTTACTTTCCTATACAAAACTTTCCAAAAATATTACCAAGTATCTCATTAGTTGTGATTTCTCCTGTTATTTCACCTAAATAATGAAGTGCATCACGAATATCTATAGTTAATAAGTCTGTTGGGACGTCATTAAGTAATCCGTTTTCAATGTTTACTATTGCTTCATTTACTTTTGTAAGCATTTCGAAATGTCGTGTGTTTGAGATTATTGTATTGCCCTTCATGATTTCGGTGTTTATTGACCGTATTAAACTCTCGGAAATAGCGTGAATATTTTCCTTTCGTTTTGCAGAAATAAATATGGTCTCGAGATCAAATAAGGTTTTAAATCCTTTTGGCATTTTTACAAGTTTATCGATTTTATTTCCGATAAGTATAAAACGCCTGCTTGTATCTTTGATATACTCTTGGAAATCATCAACAATATTACTGATGCTTTCAGAATTACTTTTGCTAATATCACAAACATAAAGTATAATCTTGGCTTGCTTAATTTTTTGATGAGTACGTTCAATACCAAGGGTTTCAATTTTGTCTTGTGCCTGGCGCAATCCTGCTGTATCAATAAACCTAAATAAAATTCCATTGATTAAAATTGTATCTTCTATAAAATCGCGCGTTGTTCCGGGAATACTAGAAACAATTGCTTTTTCTTCATTAAGTATGGCATTGAGCAAAGTCGATTTTCCAACATTAGTTTTCCCAATAATTGCAACAGGAATGCCTTTTTTAAGCACATTTCCGGTAGAAAAAGAATCGATAAGATAACCGACTTCTGTTTTAATTTCCAGAAGTAATTCTGATAATTTTTCTCTGTCTGCAAATTCTAAATCTTCTTCACTAAAATCCAATTCAAGTTCGATAAGTGAAGAGAAATTTATTAGTTGTTTTCTAAGTTCTTTTATTTTATTAGAAAAACCACCTCTCATTTGATTGAGTGCCAACTCATGAGATGTTTTTGAGTGAGATGCAATAAGGTCGGCAACAGCTTCGGCTTGTGATAAATCAAACTTCCCGTTAAGGAAAGCGCGCAAAGTAAATTCACCGGGATCGGCAAGACGAATTTTATTTTTTAAAAGAAGTTCGATGATTTTTTGTTGGATAAATTCGGAACCATGGCAAGATATTTCAACAGAATCTTCTCCTGTATAAGAATTAGGATTTCTAAAAACGCTTAACAAAACCTCATCCAAAATTTTATCTTCATCTTTTAATAAACCGAAATAGATTTTGTATGCTTCGGCTGATATAAGTTTTACATTTTTGTTTTTAGGAAAAAATATTTTATCACAAATTTCGAAAGTTTTATTTCCAGAAACTCTTATGACAGCGATAGCACCAATACCAGGAGGTGTTGAAAGTGCACAAATTGTGTCTCCTTTATTCAGATTTTTTAAATTGGACAAATGCATTTTTGACATATCAACCTCTCGTAATTTATTATTCTTAAAAACAAAATTAATAATTTATTAATACGGAATCTAAAAACATATTAACTTTGCTTTTTAAAATTTAAAAAATAATAATATGAGTGTTTTAGTGAACAAAGATTCAAAAATAATAATTCAGGGTTTTACAGGAGGTGAAGGAACTTTTCATGCAACCCAAATGATTGAGTATGGAACAAATGTTGTTGGTGGAGTTACACCGGGAAAAGGTGGACAAACTCATCTTAATCGCCCTGTATTTAATACAGTTTCTGAGGCAGTTAAAGAAACAGGATCTGATGTTTCATTGATATTTGTTCCTCGACAGTTTGCTGCTGATGCAATTATGGAAGCTGCTGATGCGGGGGTAAAAGTTATTGTTTGCATTACCGAAGGTATTCCAATAAAAGATATGATAAAAGTAAATGAATTTCTTAAAAATATTGATTGCCAACTTGTTGGTCCAAATTGCCCGGGAGTTATTACACCTGGTGAAGCAAAAGTTGGAATTATGCCTGGCTTTATTCATATGAAAGGTAATGTTGGAATTGTTTCTCGTTCTGGAACTCTTACTTATGAAGCGGTTGATCAGTTAACCAAATTAGGTATTGGTCAGTCAACAGCAATTGGAATTGGAGGTGATCCTATTATTGGAACAACAACAAAAGATGCCGTTCAAATGTTTATGGCCGATCCCGAAACAAAAGGGATTGTTATGATTGGAGAAATAGGTGGGGAAATGGAATCTGATGCTGCAAAATGGATAAAAGAGCACGGAACAAAACCTGTTGTAAGTTTTATTGCCGGGGCTACTGCACCTAAGGGTAGAACTATGGGACATGCAGGTGCAATTATTAGTGGGGAAAATGATACAGCTCAGGCAAAGAAAATGATTCTTAAAGAATGTGGAGTACATGTTGTTGACTCACCAGCAGAAATTGGAACAAAAATGGCTGAGATTTTAGGAGTTAAGTAATTTCTAAAACTTTAATATCCATGCATTTTTATATTGTTCACTTAATTTTTTGTGTGCAATTCGAGCTTCTTTTAAGGTGTTATGTGTCGAAAGACAAATCCTGAATTTATTGTCTTTTTTCATAATAACTGAATTTGGAAAATTATTTTTTTGATAAAGTGCAAGTCTTTTTTCTGCATCATTTTTATTATCCAAACTTCCATAAATTATATAATATTTTCCGGTTTTTTTTGTGATAATACTTGAGGTCTCTTCTTTTTTGATTTTGATTGTATCAGAAAGTAAAATCTCTTTATCACAAAATTCAGGATTTTCTTCAATGTCTTTTATTTCTCCAAACCAAACAATGGCGTACTCACTTTTTACTGCGATTCCAATTGATTTCCACTTAAAATTTTCCCATTTACCTTCGCTAAGAATCATATCAGCAGAAGCAGAAGTATTTATCCAGCTTTTTAAAACACTGTCGGGATTGGCAATAGGTGTTTCCCAAAAAACAATTTCATATGCCTTTGCTTTATATTTTGTTAATTCTTTTGCTTTGTTGTACATGCATGTAGGATCGAATACATATTTGTTGTAACAACAAGCTCTCCAATCTCCTTTGTCAGACCAACTGTGTAGATTGCAAATACTTGTATCCGGGTGATTGAAAATTAGATCATTGATGTGTAACTTGGCTAATAAAGTTAGTGACCCTGACAAAGGGATTTCTGACAGATTATTATTAATTCTAAATGCATTTATGAGAGAAAATAGTCGGTATTCATTTTTTGAAATACAAATATCCTTTATTTTATCAATTTTGGAAGAGTATATTTCGTTAAATGGAAATATAAAAAAAATAAAACTAATCACTAAAATTCTATAAACTATTTGTTTCATTTTGGAATTGTTTTATTTAACCATCATTAATATATACGAAGATAATACATTTTATGTAAAGTAATATTATACCAATTGAATTTCTAAATTGCTGATAAATATTTTGAAATATTTTTTTCTTTGTCAAGGCAAATATTCTTTACATCCGTATGGACGGAAATAATATTTAACGCAGAGAAAGTAAAAAAGAAACGAAATATATTGGTAATTTGGATGTTCAGTTGGTATTACTGTAAAATCTTTGATAAAAATATTTTACCATTCATTTTTTAGAGTACTGTACAAATTCAAATCAAAATATTTATCATTTATAAATTCTCCTTCTCGTTCTATTCCTTCAAAAAAATAATTTAGTCTATTTGGTATGGCATTGCTTTTTTTATTTTTGGTTGCACATTTTATTTGAATTCGATTAATGTTTAGATGATTGAAAGAATAATCTGTTATTGTTTTGCAGCAAAGAGTCATTATTCCTTTACCTTCAAAACAAGGTAAAAGCCAATAACCAATTTCGGCTCTGTGATTAAGAACATCGATTTCTTTTAATCCAATAATTCCTGCAAAATTAAGTTGATGCTTGATAATAAAAACAAGGTCTTTTTCTGAATTCATTATTGAATTTATAAAATTTTCGGTGTCTTTTTGACTTTTTGTGCTATTGATCCAGGGTAACCATGTTTTTAGGCTTTCTCTGTACTCATTTGTTTTATTGAAAATGATATTTGCATCATCAATTGAAATTTTTCTTAAGGTAATCTTGTTATTTACTTTTATTTCCATTTAGTAAGTAATTGTAAAAATTGTTTAAAATTGATTGGTGAAAAGTATAATAAAATGATTAATCATTATTAATGATTAGCATTTATTTGAATTATAAAAATAACAATTTGCTTATAAATTATTATTTAGTATTTTCACTTTGATATTTTTCAATCAGCACCATAGCTTTATCAAAATCATTTTCGAATACAAATATTAAACCGGAATCATCAGGTGCACCTGATGCCCAACCGGCAATAATACTTTCATTCATTGTGTCTCTAAGCAAAACATCAATATTATTATCTTCGAGATATTGTTTTAAAAATTTTGCTTCAACAGTCGATCCTGTAAATACTCTTTTTAAGTTTTCGCTATTTTCCATTTGTTTATATTTTTTAATAAAAATTAAAATTATAATAAAAATTGAAATTATGCAAGCTATATTTGGAAAAGCATTAAATTGAAATATTAATGGTTATGATTTAACAAAAACAATAAAAAAGTATAATCCAAATCTTTCGATTATTGCTCAAACTTCCTATTCTTTTACAGAAGATAAAGAAAGAGTTTTTAAAGCTGGTTGTGATGACTATATATCAAAACCATTGGATGAAAAAACATTCCTTTCTAAAATAAATGTTTTAATCAGTAAAGGAAAATAATTTTAAAACTTTTTCATTACAGATCTTGGTTTGCTAATATTCAGTTTGAGTATTGAAAAAATTAATATTATAGCACCAATCCATTGAATGGGTGTGAGAAAAGTTTTGTTTATCAGGTAATCAAAAATAATAGCAGAAAGTGGGAAGAAAAGTTCGCAAATTGTTGCTATGATAGCCTTCACTTTTTTCAATCCATAATAATAGAGGAAAATAGCACCGGATCCTGTAGTTATTGCTATTATCAGAAAAATTATCCAGTTTATATTTGTTGTTTCTTTAAACTGATCTATTTTTGAAAAAAGAATTACATAAATAAACATAAACAAAACAGTAAATCCGTATCTGTAAAAAGTAGCTGTCATAAAATTATATTTATGAAGTATTTTTTTGCTGAATACTGTTGAACTCCCAAAAGAAAATGCAGCAAGCAATGCCCACAAAGCAGCAATAGAAGTGTTGGTGCCTGTTTTAAAATTTGGAAAACCAAACCCGAAAGTCATAAAATAACTAGCAATAATTGCCAGGCTTGCCCACAAAATAAAATTCTTTTGGATTTTTTCCTTAAGAATTATTGCAGCAAGTCCAATAGCAAAAATAGGTTGTAGCTTTTGTAAAAGGACAACAAGTGTCAGTTGTTCAAAATTTAAAAGAAACAGAGCTTTTACAATTGAAATAGTACCAATAGCACCTCCAAAAAGCGCAATCAAAATAAGTGTGAAATAATCGGAAGTATTAAAAATCTTGACCTTCTGATATTCTTTGAAAAAGAAAATATTCATTAATAAGAATGGAATCAAATGAAGAATGAAAACAACATAACCAACATCCAGATTATAAAGTTGTGGTGTAAGAACAATTCCATCTAAGCCCCAAAGTACTGCAGAAATACTAATTGCAACGCCACCAATTAATTTTGTTTTTTTTGATGTTTCCATAAAATTAATTAAACCATCTTGAATCTTAAATAGATGCAAATAGCAAAAGTAGAATTTATTTCATAATAATTTAGTCGAAATCAAGAATTACATACTTTCGTGTTCAGTTCTCCTGATTATTTCATCCTGTAATTCATCAGTCAGGTCAACAAAATAATCGCTGTAACCGGCAACTCGTACAATAAGATCTTTATATTTTTCTGGTTCTAATTTTGCTTTATTGAGAGTATCAACAGTAACAACATTAAACTGGATATGGTGGCCATCTAACTTAAAATAAGCCCTGATAAGATGTAGTAATGTATTAATACCTGCTTCATCTGAAAGAAATTGAGGGGTGAATTTCTGGTTAAGCAGAGTTCCACCTGTTCTAACATGGTCGATCTTTGAAGCTGATTTTAGTACCGCAGTCGGACCATTTGTATCTGCTCCCTGAACCGGTGAAATTCCTTCCGAAAGTGGTTCTCCTGCTTTTCTGCCGTCCGGCATTGCACCTGTAACACTTCCAAAATAAAGGTGTGAAGTGGTTGGTAATAAATTAATTCTAAAATAACCGCCTTTTGTATTTGGTTTTCCATCTATTGAATTGTAAAAAATCTCAAAAACTGTTTTTGCTAAATCATCAGCATAATCATTATCATTTCCATATTTTGGAGTTTCGTTTACAAGTTTTAACCGTAATGATTCAGAACCTTTAAAATTTAGCTTCATCGCATTAAGCAAGTCTTTAAAGCTAAAATTTTTCTTTTCAAAGATATTGTACTTTATTGATGTTAGTTCGTCTGTAATGCTTCCTAATCCAACACCCTGAACATAAGAAGTGTTATATTTTGCACCACCTGAATTATAATCTTTTCCATTTTTTATACAATCATCAATTAAAATAGAAAGAAAGGGAACAGGCAAGAAATTTGAATAAATCTGTTCAATTATTTTATTTCCGGTGATTTTTATTTCAGCAAAATAATTCAACTGTTTTTCAAAAGCTGTGATTAATTCATCGAAAGAATTAAAATTTTCAGAATTGCCGGTTTTTAAACCAATAAGTTTTTCGTTTTGCGGATTAACTCCATTATTAAGAGTTAATTCAAGAATTTTTGGAAGATTAAAATATCCGGTAAGAATATAACTTTCTTTACCAAAAGCACCTGTTTCAACACATCCACTTGCACCACCATTTCTGGCATCTTCAATGGATTTTCCTTGTCGGAGAAGCTCTTGAATAATTTCATCAGTATTAAAAATTGATGGTTGTCCGAATCCGGTTTTTACAATTTGTAAAGCTCTTTTAACAAAGTTATCAGGATTTTTCTTGCTTACCTGAATCATCGAACTTGGTTGTAATATTCTCATTTCTTCAATCACGTCAAGCAAAATGTATGTAAGTTCGTTTACCGCATCGCTACCATCTTCTTTTAAACCTCCTAAATTTATTAGACAAAAATCGGTGTAAGTATTGCTTTCTTTTGCAGTAACTCCCATTTTTGGAGGAGAAGGATGATTATTGAATTTTATCCAAAAAGCTTGTAATAATTCTTTGGCTTTTTCTTTTGTTAGGGTACCATTCTTTATGTCATTTTGATAAAATGGCAACAAATGTTGATCAAGTCTTCCCGGATTAAATGAATCCCATGGATTAAGTTCTGTTATTACGCCAAGGTGGATAAACCAATAATATTGAAGTGCTTCCCAAAATGTTTCAGGTGCAGAAGCAGGAATTTTCTGACAAACAGATATCATGATTTTTAACTCTTCAATCCTTTCTGAATCTGTTTCTGATTGAATAATTTCTTCTAATTTGTCAGCATGCCTTTTAGCAAAAGTTATGAGCGATTCCGTAACAATTTCCATAGCTTTAAGCTCTTCGATTTTGTTGTATGCATCACTGTCGTTATTAAAATCCAAATTATTAATTGCAGTTTTTATCTCATCCTTTATTTTATTAAAACCCTTTCTAAAAGTACTACCACCGAGCACCGTGTGACCGGGAGCACGTTGCTCCTGAAACTCAGTAAAAACACCCGAATAATAAGCGTTTTTCCATTCTTCTGTCATTTCTTTAAAAATCTTTTCACGTATTGATTTCCCTTTCCAGAATGGAATGATTTCGTTCTTGTAAATTTCTTTTGATTCATTAGAAACTTCAAAACTTAGTTTTTTACGAGAATTTAAAATATCCAGATCATCAATAGAATGAAGACAGATTTCCGGATATGTTGGTGTGGATTTTGGGAGTTCTCCGCGTTCACCAACAATAAGCTCATTATCTAAAATGCAGATGTCTTTATTTTCGTGGATATATTTAAAAGAAAGTGCTCTTTGTATCGGGATTGACTGCTGAGAAATGTTTTGTGATTTGTAAAATTCAGTCAATAAAACTGCTCTCTGATGTGAAATAACCGGATTAGCTTTCAGGCTGTTATCTCTTAATACTTTTATTCTGTTTTTCATTACCAAACTATTAATTCTTAGTTTTTAACTATTCACTATTATTTTTAATTGTCATTAATTATAATCAATTACAAATATTGATTTTATCCACCAACTTTTACTTCAAACCCATTAATTAAAAATTCATTTTTTATTTCTTCGATTTTTGTTTCCGGTATTGGTTTTGCATTTTTCATCTTATTCTCAATATGATATTTTTCATACTTTCCTGCAGCTGTTTTGTGAAAAGGCAGCAAGTTTATTTTATGCTTTCTGTTTAGTGATGAAAGAAATATTATGATTTCACGAATGTTATCTTCGGTGTCTGTAATATTTGGTATCAAAGGGATTCTGATATTTATTTTATTTTCTTTTTTGGATAAATATTTAAGATTTTCTAAAATGATTTTATTTGAAACTCCAGTATATTTTTCATGTAGTTTATTATCAATAATTTTTAAATCATAAAGAAATAAGTTATTTAGTTTAGAAATTTCTTCTATGATTTTATTACTGGAAAATCCTGTTGTATCAATCGCTGTATTAATTCCATTTGTTTTGCAAAGAATTAGAACTTCTTTCAAAAACTCTGCTTGCAGTAATGGTTCTCCACCGGAAAAAGTAACTCCTCCATATGATTCATCATAAAAAACAGTGTCTTTTTTGATTTCAGCAAAAAGCTTATTAACTGTATATTCCGATGAATATTTTTTAGCATTTTCATCATTATAAAAAATACTTTCAGGATTATGACACCACCAACATTTCATTGGACAGCCCTGAAAGAAAACTGTTGTTCTGATACCCGGTCCATCGTGAATACAAAATTTTTGAATATTTGAAATTCTTGCGTGCATTTTTATTGATATTAAAAATAATTATGCTAATAAACTAATGGAAAAATAAAATAATAAAGAGGAAATTGAATAATAAGAATTTACCAAATCCAACATTCGTAAAGGTGTTTGCAAAATCTGTTGTACATTTTTACAAACATATTTGTTCTTAGCCTTTCGGCTGAAATTTTCGGTGTAGAAATATTTTTGTTTTTCATGTTTCAATCATAATTGAAAACTGTTTACAAAAATAATAAATATTTATGCTGAAATCAAGTTTGTTTTTTTTTAAGAAATTGCCACAGATTCACAGATTAGAAAATTATTAAAAAAATTATCAGTGAATCTGTGGCAATCTTTTTAATAGCAATTTAACATTGATGTACAATAGCGATAATCTTTTTATATATTTTTGCTAAATCAAAAACCAAAAAGTATACAATTTGAAATCAATACCGGAAATAGATAAACGGATAAATAAATTGGATTTTAATGAATTGTTAAAACCATTATCTGAACTGAAAAACTGTAATTTTTGTCCAAGAAATTGTAATGCAAACAGGTTCTCGAATAAGCTTGGATATTGTAATGCTGATGCAGGATTCAATATTTCCTCAATTTGTATCCACAAAGGGGAGGAGCC
>CAYOKJ010000097.1:0-11216 GCA_964404485.1 uncultured Bacteroidales bacterium
TAATCTGCAATAAATTATATTTTATTTAAATATACACAAACTTAATAAAATCATATTAATTAAGTTGGTTCTGCTGTTATTTTAATGGTAAATAATTATTAAGTGATTCTATCAACCAGCTTATTTATAATGATAAAATGCTTAAATGCTTAAATATTCCATAACAATTTAATCTTAGTAATAAAGGGTTGGTAATAGACAATATTTGATTTTTGTATTAGAGCAGTTTTTTTTATTTTCGCATTTAAGCATTAAATTATTTTCGCATTTATCAATATTCCACTAAATTCGTGGTAGTACCATTAAGTTTAATAATTTCGGATTTTAAAAAATTTCAGATTTTTTTTTGATACAAGAATTTTTTCCAACATTATTTTTATTAATTGAATTTTGTTGATTACAAAAATTATGTATAATTTTATGACATGAATTTATTAAGGATTTTAGTTTTTCCATTCGCTTTTATTTATGGAATAATTATGTTGATCCGGAATAAATTGTTCGACTGGAAAATATTATCATCCGAATATTTTAAAATACCTACTATTTCTGTTGGGAACTTGTCAACAGGAGGAACAGGAAAAACTCCTCTTGTTGAATATATGGTTCGCTTGCTTTTTGAAAATTTTAAAATTGCAACATTAAGTCGTGGTTATGGAAGAAAAAGCAAAGGATTTATTAATGCAGGTATTGAGTCAAATTATTATCAAATTGGTGACGAGCCACTTCAATTTAAACAAAAATTTCCTGAAATTACAGTTGCTGTTGATGAAAAACGTCGCCGCGGAATAAAATTATTATCAAATTTAGATACTGAGCTTGATGTTATTTTATTAGATGATGCTTTTCAGCATAGACGTGTCAACGCCGGACTTTCAATTTTACTTACTGATTTTCATAAGCTTTATACAAATGATTACATAGTACCTGCCGGAACTCTCAGAGAATTCAGATCGGGAGCTAAAAGAGCTGATGTTATTATTGTAACAAAAACTTATTCAGTATTATCACCACTAACCAGGCGAAGAATCACCAAACTCATTAAACCAAATAAAAACCAGACTTTATTATTCTCATATATTAAATATAATCATTTGCAATTTGTACCGGGGCTTAATTATAAAACTAAGCAACCAAAAAGAAAATTCAATACAATTTTGCTGTTCACAGGCATTGCCAACAGTTATCCACTTCTCGAGCATATAAAAAGCTTCTGCTATGAATTACTTGTTATTGAATTTTACGACCATCATAAATACACACAAAAAGACACAGAAAAAATAATCAAAACATATTCGGAAATATTTTCAAAAAACAAAGCCATTGTAACAACCGAAAAAGATTCCATGAGACTTTATAAAACCAAATTAATAAAAAACTTTGAAAATTTACCACTTTATTTCATTCCAATTGAAATAAAATTTCACGATAAAGATAAAAGCAAATTTGATAAAATAGTTCTGAATTATGTTAAAGAAAATAAAAGAGTCCATTAGCTTCATTCAAGAAAAAGTTCCAACTAAACCACAAGTTGGAATAATTTTAGGTACAGGTCTGGGAGGTCTCACAAAAGAAATTAATATAAAATACAGCATCCCATATACTGAAATTCCAAATTTCCCCATACCAACAGTTGAAGGGCATCAAGGCAAACTAATCTTTGGTACTCTTAACGGAAAAAATGTTGTTGCTATGCAAGGTAGATTTCATTTTTATGAAGGGTATAGTTTGAATGAAATAACTTTCCCGATAAGGGTATTAAAATATTTGGGAATTGAATTACTGGTACTTTCAAATGCAAGTGGTGGTTTAAATCACGATTTTGAAATTGGTGACATTATGATGATTACGGATCATATTAATCTTGTGTCTAATCCGTTAATTGGAAAAAATGAACCTGAATTTGGCTCTCGTTTTGTTGACATGAGTGAAGCTTATAATAAAAAAATAATAAATAAAGCAACCATAATTGCACGGCACAACAGTATTAAATACCAAAGCGGTGTTTATGCATGTGTTTCCGGTCCAACTTATGAAACACCTGCCGAATATAAGTATATTCAATCTCTTGGTGCCGATGCTGTAGGAATGTCAACAGTTCCTGAAGTTATTGTCGCCAGACACATGAATATTACTTGCTTTGCAATGTCTATTATCTCTGATTTGGGTGTACCCGGAAAAATAAAAGAAATCAGCCATAACGATGTTCTTGATGCTGCCAGTGTGGTCGAACCTGATATGACTATTATTATTAAGGAATTAATTGGTTCAATGTAATTGAAAGTTGCAATAATAATAAGTATTTTAAGGATTCATGAAACTTAAACTACAAACTAAGGTCAATAATTTTAATCCTCCACTTTTCACCTATCACTTGTTTCCGAAATGCCAATGCTTGCATAACATAGCTAAAACCAATAATTGAAAATCCGCTTATTAAACCCGATTTATCAAATACACCTTCTTGGTTATGGATTGTTCTGTTAATAGTGTTCGCAAGAAGAAACCCAAAACCTGCTAAACGAATTTTTGGATATGAGCGATAAAAAAAACCTCTTGGTTTAAAAATAATTGAAATCTCCTTAATTTTAACTTCAATATTTTTGTTGAGACAAAAAGAGGAATCCGAAACTTTACTGATTGTTCCAAAAAGCAGTTTTGCATTATTTATCTTACAATATATCTTATTTCCTTTTTTATATTTAAAATTTTTAATTGTTCCCGGTCGTTCCACAATAATCATTTTTTGTGCTGATAAGAATTTACTTCCTGAAATCAGAATCATTAAAAAGACCAAGACAATAATTTTAATCTTCATAGAAAATAATTTTAGTAAAATTAAAATTTTAAATTATATTAAATCAGCTTTCGTTTTTTAAATAATGTTAAAAAAATAAAAAGAATAAAACAAATCTTACTTAATGAAACCAACACAAATTCATTTTTTATTAGTATAATTGCAAATAAAATTATTCACTTGAACAAAGAAAAGCAAACAAAAAAAGTTTATTTTATCTCAGACTTCCATCTTGGAATTCCAGATAAAGAAAATAGTTTAAAAAGAGAGAAACTCTTGATAAAATGGCTTGATGAAATTAAAAATGATGCATCTGAGATTTATTTAATGGGTGATGTGTTTGATTTCTGGTTTGAATATAAAACTGTTGTCCCAAAAGGATATTTGAGATTTTTCGGAAAAATAGCTGAAATTTGTGACTCTGGAATTCCGGTTAATCTATTTCGGGGAAATCATGATATTTGGGCATTTAATTATTTACATGAAGAATTAAACATTCAGCTACATCGCAAACCTGAAATTAAAATTATTAACGGAAAGAAATTTTATCTTGCTCATGGCGACGGTTTGGGTCCAGGAGATAAAGGATACAAATTCCTGAGAAAAGTTTTTGAATTCAAATTAAACCAATGGCTATTTAAATGGATTCATCCTGATATTGGTGCCCGAATGGGTTTGTATCTCAGCCGTAGAAGTCGTATTGCAAATTTAATAAAAGAAGGTAGAAAAGAAAACAACATTAAGGATAAAGACGAAATGCTTTATAAATACAGTAAAGATATTTTAAAGAATGATCCTTCGATAAATTACTTCATTTTCGGACATAAGCACATTCCCAGAAACAGCCAACTTTCAAAATCTTCAAGATTAATAATTCTTGGCGACTGGCTTACAAATTTTACTTACGCTGTGTTTGATGGCGAAACAGTTGAATTAAAAATGTATAAATCCTGAGATTACACAAACTTCTCAATCAACTCAACTAATCGAGAGGCGTATCCCATTTCATTATCGTACCAGGCAACAACTTTGACAAGTTTATTTTTGTCACCAAGAACTGCTGTAAGTCCTGAATCGAAAATTGCTGAATGAGTATTTCCAATAATATCAACCGATACAATCGGATCTTCGGTATATTCCAAAATTCCCTTTAACCTTTCTTCGGCTGCTTTTTTAAATGCTTCGTTGATTTCTTCAACACTTGTTGGTTTTCTCAATGTACATGAAAGATCGGTAAGAGAAACATTAGGAACAGGTACTCGAATGCCAGCTCCGGCAAGATTATTTTTCAAATGTGGGAATATTTTAGTAGCTGCTTTTGCTGCTCCTGTGGTTGTTGGTACAATTGAGCAAGCGGCTGCACGTCCTCTTCTTAAATCTGTATGTGGACCGTCAAGCAAGTTTTGGTCTTTTGTATATGAATGTACTGTTGTAATAAAACCTTTTTCAATTCCCCATAATTCGTCAAGTATCATAATCAATGGAGCAACATTATTTGTTGTACATGAAGAATTTGAAATTATTACATCATTTTTATCGATAATACTATCATTCACGCCAAGTACAATATATTTTACACCATTACTTTGTCCTTTTGCAGGAGCAGAAATAATTACTTTTTTTGCACCTGATTTCTCAATATGTTTAATAGCTTTGCTCTTGGATACAAATTTTCCTGTTGACTCTATCACAACATCAATATCCAATTCTTTCCATGGTAATTTCTCAGGATTTTTTTCTGTAAGTACTTTTATCGTTTTTCCATTAACAAGTAAATTATTTTTATTTACTTCAATTTTTCCATTGAAACGTCCATGAACCGAATCATACTTTAATAAATGAGCAAGTGTTTTGGGATCTGCCAGATCATTGATGGCAATAATATCCATTTTCGGATTTTCCATTAATTTTCTTAAAGTTATTCTACCTATTCTTCCAAATCCGTTTATTGCTACTCTTATTCCTGACATGTTTTTTTTATTATTTATTAGTCTGCAAAATTAAAATTTTTAAAGCATTATTTAGAATTATTTTACTTAAATTTTAAGGAAAAGTGGAATTTGGAAAATGGAAGTGGATTTATGATTTTTAAATTATTTATATTCATGCTAAATTAACTTCAAAATTCGTTAATCAGTGTTCGATATTCGATATTCAAAAAAAAACTGAATATAGAATTTCGATTAACGAATAATAAATTTCGATTTATTTATAATTAAATAATGTAGAGTTATAAAAATAGTGAAGTTCGAAACGTAAAAGATTTGCATTTTTAGAACCTTCCTAATTATTTATATTCATGCTAAATTAACTTCAAAATTCGTTAATCAGTGTTCGATATTCGATATTCAAAAAAAAACTGAATATAGAATTTCGATTAACGAATAATAAATTTCGATTTATTTATCTTATCAAAGTAACGGTACCATAAAGTTCATCGCTTTGCCCCATATTATTTTTGTATGTCACATAATAAACATAAGTACCTGTGTCGCTATAAGTATGAGTAAAATTTTCATCATAAACAATACTTCCGTCATCAAGATCCCAAACCCATGAAACAGCATCAACAATTGTTTTTGTTTTTTATCAAAACTATTACTAATTTATATTTTTCCTGATTAAGAATTGTTATTTTTATAAGGTGCGCTAGAATACAAGTAATTTATAAATCAACAAAACTCCTTTTTCTAAATTACATATAAAATACGTTTTGTATCAAATCAATTTTCCATTATTCTCCACATATTCCCATCTTTTCCCTCTTTCTTACACAATTATTTATATTTATCTTGACGGAAAT
This sequence comes from uncultured Bacteroidales bacterium, assembly GCA_964404485.1. GTDB lineage: Bacteria > Bacteroidota > Bacteroidia > Bacteroidales > JAIORY01 > JAIORY01. Next base: position 5,601 of record CAYOKJ010000097.1, read on the forward strand.
AGTATTCAAACATCAAATATTTAATAATTTTTTAGTTATTATTAATTAAGCATTCGTTTATATTTTTTACTTTTACAACTCGAAAAAAAAATTTATAAAAACAAAAATATCATTATGGAAAATATTAAAAATTATATTGAAGAAAACAAAGATAGATTTCTTGAAGAACTTTTTGAATTAATCAGAATACCTTCGATAAGTTCAGAAAAAGAACATAAAGGCGACATGATTAAAACTGCCGAAAAATGGAAAGAAATAATTCTTGCAGCCGGCGGTGATAAAGCCGAAGTAATGGAAACAGAGGGAAACCCTGTTGTTTATGGTGAAAAAATAATTGACAAAAATGCTCCTACTGTTTTGGTTTACGGGCATTACGATGTTATGCCTGTTGATCCGATAGATCAATGGAATACTACTCCATTTGAGCCTGTAATTAAAGACGGAAAAATCTGGGCACGTGGTGCTGATGATGATAAAGGGCAATCTTTTATGCACGCTAAAGCATTTGAATTCATGGTAAAAAATAATAACTTACCATGTAATGTTAAATTTATGATTGAGGGTGAAGAAGAAATCGGTTCACCAAGTCTTGGAAAATTCTGTGACTTAAACAAAGAATTATTAAAAGCGGATATTATTCTTGTTTCCGATACAGGAATGATTGCCGAAGATATTCCTTCGATTACTACAGGATTACGTGGACTTTCATACTGGGAAGTTGAAATTACCGGTCCAAACAAAGACCTTCACTCAGGACTGTTTGGTGGAGCTGTTGCAAACCCAATAAATGTTTTGGCAAAAATGATTGCTCAAACAACTGATGAAAATGGTAAAATTCTTATCCCGGGTTTTTATGATAATGTAATTGATGCATCGGATGCAGAAAGAGAATTAATGGCAAAAGCACCATTTGATGAAGAAGAATACAAAAAAGCAATTGATGTTGTAGAGCTTGCAGGAGAAAAAGGATACACAACAAACGAAAGAACCGGAATAAGACCAGCATTTGATGTTTGCGGAATATGGGGAGGTTACACCGGCGAAGGTGCAAAAACTGTTCTTCCTTCAAAAGCTTCTGCAAAAATCTCAACCAGACTGGTTCCAAATCAAGATAATGAAAGAATTTCTGTAATTTTTAAAGAATATTTCGAATCAATTGCGCCGGCAAGTGTAAAAGTTAAAGTTACACCTTTGCACGGTGGCCAAGGTTATGTTTGCCCGATTGATATTCCTGCTTATGCAGCTGCTGAAAAAGCACTTCAGAAAGTTTTTGGAAAACAAGCTGTTCCTGTAAGAAGCGGTGGAAGTATTCCTATCATCTCAACATTTGAAGAAAAGCTTGGATTAAAATCTGTTTTAATGGGATTCGGATTAGAAAGTGATGCAATTCATTCGCCAAACGAAAACTATCCGCTTAATCAATTCTTTAATGGGATAGAAAGTCTTCCTTGGTTTTATAAATATTTTGCTGAGATATCAAAGTAGATAACTGAAAAAAATCCTCCCGTATGGGAGGATTTTTCTTTTTCACCTCAAAACTATAAACTTCCGTAAAAGTACAAAAAGAGTCTTGGGACACCCAAATCGACTAAATATAATGACTTTAGTTGCTTAAATACAGTAAGTTATATTTTTAGTGACAGGAAAGTGTCGAAAACAGGTGGATTTTTTAATAATCGTAGCTTTTTTAATGATAAGATGGAATAAAAATGCAAATCCTCCAGATTTTGGAAATCTGGAGGATTTTTCCAGCTATCATAGATTTTTTATACTTTACTTAAATTTAAAATGTAGGATTTTTCTTTTTCACCTCAAAACCATAAACTTCCGTTTTGTAATAATTGTATTATTATTTCTAAGTACTGCAACATATAATCCGTTATTCCAATTGCTTACATCAATTTTAAGTTGCTGCTGACCTTTTGAAACTTTTATTTCTTTTAGCTTATGACCAAAAATATCATAAAACTCCAGAACTGCATTATTTGTGTATTGATAATGCACTTTAGTTACTTGAAAATGTTCTGTATTTTGCTCTGAAATAATATATTTTGGCAGTTCAATTGTAATGTTATCTTTTGCAGGATTGGGAAAAATATTCATTTTACTGCCTTCTTTAGTTGTAAAAGGCTCGTAAATATCTACCAGAATATCACATTCCAAATCATAAGTTTCCGAAATAATAGTATCAGGACAAAGACTGTCATAAATGAACGGCTGTGTGTAAATACTATCGTATTCCATATTCTCATTAACTTTAAAGGCATACATATCCCAGTTGCCATCGTAATGAGTTCCTACACTTACAAATTTACCATCAAAGGTTTTGGTGGTCCACCAAATATTATTGCTAATAGGATATATTTCTAGTGAATCAATTACTTTCCCTAAAATATCTACTTTTATAAAAGCTGTATGATAATTATCATAATAATCACTCCATGTAGCAGAAACAAAAAACATACTATCATTTATCCAATTTATTGTAGTACCACCTCCAATATAAAAATCGTCCTCAATAATATTTGCATGATATAATTCGTTGCCAAAAGATGATGTTTTCATAAGACTGGGCACATCTCTTTCATTGGGACCACTAACATTTTGTCCAATAGTATAGATATTCATAGAGTTATCAATTACAGAACTATTACCATTCCCGTGGAAATATCCATCAAATACCAATGGTTTTTCCCATACAAGTTCACCCAAACTATCAGTCATAATTAATAAAGGTCTCCTCCAACCACTACCAACTTGACCGGGATCTGGATAATAACACCAACCTGTAATTAAATACCTGTTATCATCAACAATTAATAGATCAAATCCTTCCTCGCCAAACATTGCTGAATCGCTTTGGGCATATACATGCTGCCATTCTATTTCACCAATGCTGTTAAATTTAGTTAAGTGAGTGCGATGATACGGATTATCGCCGAGATACCTTGTGAGAAATAAATATCCTCCATCGCTTAATTGTTTTACACGTTGCCCGTAATCATTGTCTATAGGATTACTAAATAGCTTACACCACTCAGGTTCTGCACATACATTAAATTTTTGTATATACACATCACTATAGGCATTATACTTTGTCGTTGAACCACAAATAATATATCCATTATCAGATGTTTGTTCAACATTAAAAGGTACATTATCATTATTACCATTGCCTATTCGCTTATCCCATATATTATTACCATTAATATCTGTTTTTATTAACCATCCATATTTATAACTATTTCTTGAACCTAAAAATAAATATCCTTTATCATAAGTTTCAATTACATATCTGCCAATTCCACTCGTTTCATCTCCGTAAACTCTTACCCATTCCTGTGAATAGGAATAATTTGAAAAAAGATATAAAGCAGATATTAAAAAAAATATTCTCTTCATAAAATTAATTTTAATAAATTGAAAATTTCGAAGTATCAATTAATTTACCATCAACAAATATACTAATTCTTAACAGGTTTGCGACCCCGATAGCTATCGGGGAACTGTTTAGAATTAGTTATGCGTGCGGAACAGATCTGTAAAACTTTTGCATTTCTGTCCCGCAATAGTATAAACTATAAATATATACTCCGGGATTAAATGTTTTAGTGTTTATAAGAAATTGATCTTTTGCTTTGTTTAGTTTTTTTATCTGAATCAGTTTTCCGTTTATATCTGTAAATCGTAAAACTAATTTTTTTTCATCCGCCAAGCTCTTTTAAAGTGCTAGGCGGGTTTGTTGCTTCTTTCATCCGCCAAGCGCCTTCGAGGCGCTAGGCGGTTTTTGTACTGCATAATTATCATTTTCACTTTAGCCTTCCTACCTCAAAACAACAAACTTCTGTTTTGTAATAATTTTATTGTTATTTCTAAGTACTGCAACATATAATCCGTTATTCCAATTGCTTACATCAATTTTAAGTTGCTGCTGACCTTTTGAAACTTTTATTTCTTTTAGCTTATGACCAAAAATATCATAAAACTCCAGAACTGCATTATTTGTGTATTGATAATGCACTTTAGTTACTTGAAAATGTTCTGTATTTTGCTCTGAAATAATATATTTTGGCAGTTCAATTGTAATGTTATCTTTTGCAGGATTGGGAAAAATATTCATTTTACTGCCTTCTTTAGTTGTAAAAGGCTCGTAAATATCTACCAGAATATCACATTCCAAATCATAAGTTTCAGAGATAATAGTATCCGGGCAAAGACTATCGTAAGTGAACGGCTGTGTGTAAATACTGTCATATTCCATATTCTCATTTACTTTGAAGGCGTACATATCCCAGTTGCCATCGTAATGAGTGCCTACACTTACAAATTTACCATCAAAGGTTTTGGTGGTCCACCAAATTTCATTTGAAAGAGGATATCCTGTTAATGAATCAATCAAATTACCTAAAGTATCTACCTTTAAAAAAGCTGTATATGGGTTATCATTATAATCACTCCATACTGCTGTAATAAAAAGCATACTGTCATTAATCCAGTTTATTGTAGTACCTCCTCCAATATACAAATTATCCTCAATAATATTTGCATGATATAATTCGTTGCCTAATGCTGATGTTTTCATAAGACTTGGAACATAATTGCCATTGGGGCCACTACAATTTTGTCCAATAGTATAGATATTTATTGAACTATCAATTACAGAACTTTTACCTTTCCCATGAAAATAACCATCAAATGTCCAGGGTGTTTCCCATACAAGTTCACCCAAACTATCGGTCATAATTAAGAAAGGCCTTAACCACCATACTTTCTGTTGGACAGGATCCGGATAATAGCAGTCTCCGGTTATTAAATATTTATTATTATTTAAAATTAATAAATCCAAGCCTTCCTCATTCATAATACCCGAATCACTTTGAGCATACAGATGCTGCCATTGAAGGTTGCCAATACTATCAAACTTAGTTAAATGAATTCGTTTATTAACTAAATCATTTCCGAGATATCTTGTAAGGAATAAATATCCTCCATCGCTTAGTTGTTTTACACGTTGCCCGTAATCATTATCAACAGGATTACTAAACAGCTTACACCACTCAGGTTCTGCACATACATTAAATTTTTGTATATACACATCACTATAGGCATTATACTTTGTCGTTGAACCACAAATAATATATCCATTATCAGATGTTTGTTCAACATTAAAAGGTACATTATCATTATTACCATTGCCTATTCGCTTATCCCATATATTATTACCATTAATATCTGTTTTTATTAACCATCCATATTTATAACTATTTCTTGAACCTAAAAATAAATATCCTTTATCATAAGTTTCAATTACATATCTGCCAATTCCACTCGTTTCATCTCCATATACTTTTATCCAATCTTGTGAATAGGAATAATTTGAAATAAAATATAAAGCAGATATCAATAAAATTATTCTTTTCATAAAATTATTTTTAATAAATTGTAAATTTTGAAGTATCAATTAATTTACCATCAACAAATATACTAATTTTTAACAGGTTTGCGACCCCGATAGCTATCGGGGAACTGTTTATACATACGCACAAACCCTATGGGTTTGAAATTAGTTATGCGTGCGGAACAGATCTGTAAAACTTTTGCATTTCTGTCCCGCAA
>CAYOKJ010000098.1:0-11167 GCA_964404485.1 uncultured Bacteroidales bacterium
TTTCATGGTTATAAGGCTTTACTATTCTAATTCAATTACAACTAATTACAATAAACTAATATTAATCAGTTATTAAACTTCCACTTCTTTTACTTTATATTTCTGTTTCATTCGTTTACTAAGAGTCTGAACACATTCTCTTCTAGGAATTATCACAGAAACACCATTATATTTAATTTCAGATTTAATAATATTTAGGTTTTCTTCATGATATTTTTTTAATGGCTTAATAACATGCATATGTTCTTTTTCCACTCCCAAGCCAACACAAATTTGTTCAATTTTGCCAAAAGCTGATGATTTTTGTCCTCCGGTCATTCCTGTTGTTGAGTTATCCAAAATCAAAACTGTTATTGGTGAATTATTATTAATCGCATCTAATAATCCGGTCATACCTGAATGAGTAAAAGTTGAATCACCAATTACAGCCACCGAGGGAATCAAACCAGCATCGGATGCACCAATAGCCATTGTTATTGAAGCACCCATATCAACACAAGAATTAATTGCATTAAATGGAGGAAGGGCTCCCAAAGTATAACATCCTATATCTGAAAAAACTCTACCTTTTGAATACTCTGACAAAGCTTCATTCAGGGCTTTGTAAGAATCAATGTGTGAACAACCCTGACAAAATCCCGGTGGACGTCCTGCAACAATATCAGGAATATTTTCGGTTACATCATAAACTATTCCTAGTGCATCGCCAACAATTTTTGGATTAAGTTCGCCGTCACGAGAAATTGATCCGTCAAGTCTTCCTTTTATTTTTTTACCCTTGTTAAGCAATCCTTTAAGCAGTTCTTCGATTACCGGAGCACCATCTTCAAGAACAAGAATTTCATCACATTCATCATAAATTTTTTCAACCAGTTTTATTGGAGCCGGATATTGTCTTAGACTTAAAACAGGATAAGGAATTTTTCCATCTTCAAAATTTTCTGCAAGATAATTATACGCAATTCCACAAGTAATTATTCCAAGTTTTTTTTCATCAAAATCATAATAAGTATTAAAGTTCGATTTTTCAGAATTTTCAATAAACTTATCCTGATTATTGAGAAGAACTTTATATTGTTTTCTTGCAATTGCGGGTAATAAAACATATTGTCTTAAATTTTCCGGCAACTTCACTGAATTCTGTTTAACAGAATTCATTCTTTCAACCCCAGATCTTGAATGAGCCAAACGAGTTGTAATTCGCATCAAAACAGGTGTTTTCATTTTTTCGGAATATTCAAAAGCATATTTTACCATATCGTAGGCTTCTTGCTGGTTAGCCGGCTCGAATATAGGTATCATTGCAAATTTTCCATAAAATCTTGAGTCTTGTTCGTTTTGTGAAGAGTGCATGGAGGGATCATCAGCAGAAACAATAATAAGTCCGCCATTTGCACCTGTTATTGCAGAATTAACAAAGCCATCAGCAGCAACATTTAATCCTACATGTTTCATACAAACCATAGCACGTTTTCCTGCATACGACATTCCAATTGCAGATTCCATTGCAGTTTTTTCATTTGCCGACCAAGCTGATCTTATATTTTTTTCTTTGGCTTCTTTCGATCTTTGAACGTATTCTGTAATTTCAGTTGAAGGAGTTCCCGGATATGCATATATTCCGGATAATCCTGCGTCTATAGCTCCCTGAGCTATAGCTTCATCACCTAATAATAGTAATTTTTGCATTCTATATATTTTACTTTTTATAAAATCTATTAAATTCTTCCACAAATTTAAATAAATTTTTGATACATTTTATCCTGTTTTTGTTTTAAGACTTCTTAACAAATCTATTAATATCATCTTTTCTTTTTTAGTTAATTTTGTAATTTAATTTTTATGTAATGAATTTTTTAGCTCATTATTTTTTATCCCCTGAAGATGATCAAATCGCTTTGGGTAATCTTATTGCTGATGCAGTAAAAGGAAAAGAATTTGAAAAATATAATGATAAAATAAAAAATGGTATTTTACTTCATCGTGAAATTGATAATTATACTGATAAACACCCTGTATTCCGAAGGAGTGCTCAAAAACTTAATGCAAGATATAAAAAATATTCAGGTGTAATAATTGATATTTATTATGATCATTTTCTGGCAAAAAACTGGAATGACTATTCAAAAACAGATTTAGTTGATTTTGTTTCTCAAGCCTATAAGATCCTAATTAAAAACTATTTTATCTTGCCAAAAAAAATCAAACGAATATTACCTTTTATGATTGCCCAAAACTGGTTAGTAGGATATGCAAATCTAAATGACTTACAAAGAGTCTTTAATGGGATGGCCAGAAGAACAACTTTTGATTCGGGAATGGAAAATGCTATTTTTGATCTTAAAAACAATTATACTACATTTGAAAATGATTTCAGGGAGTTTTTTCCTGATTTGATTGAGTTTTGCAAAAACCATATAATTTCTCCAAAAAATTAAAATATTATATCATGGTAAAAAATATTGACAAATCAAAAATTCCTGACAAAAGAGAAGTGTTAAATAACACTTTTATCTTTTCTGAGGCTGATGACAATTCGCTGGAAGAAATAAGCAAAGCTTTAATAGAGCTAAAAGTTAAAAAATATAATAATATTATTAAAAAAGGTGATATAGGAAATGCAATGTATGTAATTGCCAAAGGTAAAGTTAAAGTTCATGATGGAAATCATGTTTTATCGAGGCTTGAACAAGGTGCAGTATTTGGCGAATATTCGTTAATTGACGAAGAAACACGATCGGCTTCTGTCACTGCTGAGGAAGATGTAACTTTATACAAACTCGAACAAGAGGATTTTTATTCAATAACCGAAAAAAACCCTCTTATAAATAAAGATATTCTGAAAGTGATGATTTCACGGATGCGGGCAATGAATATACTGGAAGAAAAGCTTGCAAAAAATTACATTCGAATTGCTAAACAAAATCAAGAAATTGAAGAGCAAAACATTAACAATAAAAAACAAAAACAAAAACTCGAAGAACAAAATTTTGACCTGATAAATCTTAACGAAGAGAAAAATCATTTAATTAGTGTTGTTGTTCATGGACTACGAAATCCTTTAACGAGTAGTCTTTGCCTGACAGAACTTTTAAAATCCGACTTCGATAACCTAAATAAAGATCAGCAAGAAAGCATTGAAATTATAAATAACTCCTTACATAGGATAAATAAAATGATAAATGAGTTTTTAGATGTCAATAAAATTGAGTCAAAAATATTCAAGTTAAAACTCGAAAAAATCAATTTATCAAAAAATATTAAACAGATTCATAAAAATTTTATACATATTATCGAGAAAAAAGATTTAAAATTTGAACTTGATCTAAAACCATTATTTGCAAAACTAAATGAGGTGTTTTTTGTTCAGATTGTTGATAATCTTATTACAAACGCAATAAGGTTTTCCCCACATTCAGGAAAAATCTTAATAAAATTATTTGCACAAAACGAAAATGTTAGACTTGAAATTAGCGATGAAGGTCCTGGAATACCAAAAGACAAACAAGTAGAAATATTCAAAGAAAATAATCAGGATGGTAAAAAGAAAAATAATCTTGGTCTATCAATTGTAAAAAAATATGTTACTGCCATGAATGGAAAAGTACGATACGAAACCAAGGAAGGAAAAGGATCAAAATTTATTGTTGAATTTAAAAATTTTATAGACAGCCCCGACTATGAATAAATAGTAATCACAAGATTTCTATTGCCCCCATGGTTTCTGAATTCACACAAGAAAATCCCCTGCCATGTACCAAGGTTCATCTGGTAATTTGTTATTGGAATTGTTAATGAATTCCCAGTTAAGGAAGTTTTAATATGAGCCGGCATATCATCAGCGCCCTCAATTGTATGAATGTAAGAAGGGTCGTTCTCAGGAACTAAATTATTAAAAATCGTTTCAAAGTCTACTCTAACTGATGGATCTGCATTTTCATTAATAGTCAGTCCTGCCGAAGTATGCTGTATAAAAATATTTATCATCCCCTTTTCGGGAAGTTCAGGAAGTTGGTTTTCAATTATTCGAGTAATCAGATGATATCCCCTATTGAAATTTGGAAGTTGTATTTTTATTTGATTAATCATAAATTAGATGTTTTTACAAATTTATAAAAAAAAACTATGGAAGTTTCAATTGAGGAATTTATTAAATCACATCAAAATGAACATATCTTTTTTGTTATAGAAATTTAGTTATAAGCGTATTAAAGTAAAAAAGTAAATATTCTTTACCCCCCCCTATTCTTTTATTCAACTTAATCCATTTTCAAATTCCTCATTGCAATTTGCTATCATCATCTTTCACCGAAAATTTTCTCCAACTCGCCGAAAACAACTTTTGTAAAATAAGCATGCATACTACTTTTACCTCGACAATAAAAAATCATTAACTTAAATTCAATAAAAATGAACAATCACAAAGGACTATATCGAAGCCGGACAAACACTGTAATTGGCGGTGTTGCCGGAGGAATAGCAGAAAATCTAAGAACTGATCCAACTTTAATCCGAATCATCTTTATTTTAGTAGCATTATTTGGTGGTGGTGGATTACTTGTTTATATAATATTATGGATTGCCTTACCATTGGAATCGGTTCAGTTTTTCACTGACCAAAATACAAATCCCGAAAATGAAGGAACAAATCAGGATTTTCAAACCAAAAACTATCCTGATGAAAACAATATACAACATAACAAAAATCAAGGAAATCTGATAGCCGGATTAATTATGATTTCTATTGGTGTAATATTTTTAATCGACCGTTTTGTGCCAAGAATTAACTTTGGTGATTTATGGCCTCTCGTACTTATTGTTGCCGGTTTTGCACTTATCAGGGCAAGTTATGTTAAAAAATTAAAAGACAAAGAATAAATAAATCAAACCAAAAAAACAATAGTTATGAAATACAGTAATATTTTTTGGGGAGTAATTTTAGTTACCCTCGGCAGTTTATTTTTCCTGAAAAACCTTGACATTATTTATTTTGACTGGGGAAATATTTTTAGACTATGGCCTTTACTTCTTATTTTGTGGGGAATATCAATTCTTCCAACAAAGAACATAATAAAAGTAATTGCCTCGCTTGTAATAGTTGCAGTAACATTAGCATTTCTTTTTACAAGTCCGAACAAATATTATCAACATAGGTTTTTTCATTATAAATATGATAAAGGATATTCATTAGATATTGAGGAGCAACATTTCTATGAACCTTTTAACGACAGCATAAAAAAAGCATTATTAGTGTTTGAAGCAGCTGCAGGAAAATTCGAAGTTTATGATGAAACAGAACATTTATTAGAATTTGATAAAAGAGGAAACATCGGACCATATAAGTTTTTATCAAGTGATAATAATTCAAAAAAAGAGTTAAAGATTGAATTGAAAAACAGCTCAAAACACCTGAGAAACATAAAAAACAATGCTGATATTAAACTAAATCCTAATGTAGAATGGGATATTAATCTCGACATTGGTGCAGCTAAAATCGACATGGATCTCAGTAATATTAAAACAAAATATCTGGATATTGATGGTGGTGCTTCATCTGTAAAAATAAAGCTAGGTGATAAAAGCAATTATACCAAACTAAATATTGATGCAGGAGTTTCCTCACTGTATATTAAGATTCCAGAAAGCTCGGGATGCGAAATCAGATCAGAATCTTTTATGGTAAGTAAAAACTTTAGCGGATTTGAAAAGCTTAAAAAAGGTGTTTATCGTACTAAGAATTTTGATGATAATACAAAAAAAATATATATTAATATTGATGCTGCAATTTCAAGCTTAAAAGTTAGAAAATATTAATACAAATATTTATAATGCTTAATTTACTAATCTTCTTGCTCTTAGAGAGCAAGAAGGTTTTTTATCTTCAAACAAATCACAAATACTTATTATAAATAAATTAATAATAATTTTACATATATTTTTTTAACAATAAATTATTTATTTTTGCAATCTTAAAATAGAAAAGACGTTAATATTGCAAAATCAAATAGATGAAGAAATTAATTCTACCTCTGCTTATTTTAATAGGAATAACAATTCTTCCAAATAGAACTATTGCTCAGGCAGTAACTATCAGGGGCTTTGTTTATGAAAAAGAAACCGGAGAACCTGTAATTTTCACAAGTGTATATTTATATAAAACATCCTATGGTGCAGCAACTGATGTAAACGGTTATTATGCCATATCTTTAGTTCCTCCTGGAAATTATGAACTAATGGTGACTTCTGTTGGCTATGACACTTTAAGAGAACAAATAACCCTTAGTGCAGGAGAGATAATTAATAAAACCCTGTTTTTAGAACAAGGAGCATACACTCTTGAAACTGTAAATATTAGTGCTGAAAAGCAAGAAATGCGTACCGAAACTCATACTTCTATTGTTAAAATAACGCCCAAACAAATTAAACAAATTCCAAGTATTGGAGGAGAACCGGATCTTGCTCAATACTTACAAGTAGTACCCGGAGTGGTTTTTACAGGCGATCAGGGTGGTCAATTATATATTAGGGGTGGCTCACCAATTCAAAACAAAGTACTCCTCGACGGAATGATTATTTATAACCCCTTCCATTCAATTGGACTATTCTCAGTTTTTGATACTGATATTATTAGAAATGCTGATATTTTTACCGGTGGTTTTGGAGCAGAATATGGTGGGAGAATATCTTCAGTTATGGATATTACTACTCGCGATGGAAACAAAAAACGAATTGCAGGAAAAATTAGTGCCAGTACTTTTGGATCTAAAGCAATGATTGAAGGACCTTTAAAAGTTCAAGATGAAAATGGTGGCAGCAGTATTTCGTTTGTATTATCAGCTAAAAATTCATATCTCGAGCAAAGTTCACGGCTTTTTTATGATTATATTGATACAGCAGGTTTGCCTTTTAATTATACTGATATTTATGGGAAACTTTCAATCAATGGAAGTAATGGAAGTAAATGGAATTTCTTCGGATTTAATTTTAGTGATGAAGTAAATAATTATAATGCTCTTTCCGATTTTCACTGGAAATCAACAGGAGGAGGTACCAATGTTGTCCTTATTCCCGGAAAATCTTCCGTATTACTAGAATTTCATGCTGCATTTTCAGACTATGAAATTTCTCTTGAAGAAGAAACAAGTCCTGCCCGTACTAGCAAGATTAGCGGATTTAATGCAGGTTTGGATTTTACATATTTTCTTGGCAAAAACGAGATAAAATATGGTCTTGAAATGCTTGGTTTTGCAACCGATTATTATTTCATTAACTCAGTTGGTCGTATTATTCAACAAGCAGAAAACACTACTGAACTGGCAGGATATATTAAAAGTAAAATCACAAAAGGGAAGTTTTTAATTGAACCGAGTATCAGATTACAATGGTATGCTTCATTAGCTACATTTTCTCCGGAGCCCAGGTTAGCATTTAAGTATAATGCAACAAATTCTTTTCGACTAAAGTTTGCTATGGGATTATATTCACAAAATCTTATTAGTGCACGATCAGATAGAGATGTTGTAAATCTCTTCTATGGATTTCTTTCCGGGCCAGACAATCTTCCTTCAACATATAATGGTAAAGACGTAACTCATAAATTACAAAAGTCCGAACATATAATAGCAGGTTTTGAATTTGATATTAATAAAAATATTACCTTAAATCTAGAGGGATATTTTAAAAACTTCTCTCAACTTACAAACCTGAATCGTAACAAAATTTATGATGAAACAAAAAACCCAGATGCTCCAGATCTTCAAAAGAAAGATTTTATTATAGAAACCGGAAATGCAAAAGGTGTTGATATTTCAATTAAATACGACAAAAATCAATTTTATTTATGGGCTGTATATTCACTTGCATACATAAATAAATATTATGAAGACATCGATCATGAGCTTGTTCAATATGTGCCTCATTACGACAGAAGACATAATATAAATCTTGTGATGGCATATAAATTTGGTGATGAATATTGTTGGGAATTTAATACTCGTTGGAACTTTGGAACAGGTTTCCCTTTTACCCTGACACTTGGAAATTACGAGAAGTTAATTTTTGAAAATGGAATAAACTCAAATTATACTACTCAAAATGGACAAATGGGAATTCTGTATGCAGATATTAATGGAGGACAACTTCCAACATATCACAGGCTCGATTGTAATTTAAAACGTAGAATTACACTTGGGAGATATTCTGTTCTTGAATTAAATGCAAGTGTTACTAATGCATATAACAGAGATAATATTTTTTATGTTGATCGAGTAACAAATGAACGTGTTAATCAGCTTCCCATCATGCCAAGTTTCGGGATGAGTTTGACTTTTTAAGTTTTAGATTATTTTTCAATTTATTGAAGCTACTGTTATTTATTAAAATTACAAATAAAATAATCTGTACCATTATAAATAATAGAATTTTTATTATCATGAAAAATTTACGACAATACACAATACTTGGTATCGTACTACTAAGTTCAATATTAATAATGACATCTTGTAACAATAATAAAATGAGTGCACCAAAAGCAGAAAAAATAAGAAAAGAGTTAACTAAACACGAAGACACCAGAATTGATAATTATTATTGGTTGAACGAACGCGAAAATCCTGAAGTTATAAAATATCTGGAAGCAGAAAATAAATATACCGAAAATATGCTTGGACATACCAAGCACTTTCAGGAAAAACTTTATAGCGAAATCGTTAGCAGAATTAAAAAAGATGACCAATCTGTCCCTTATAAGTTTAACGGTTATTATTACATCACAAGATTTGAGAATGAAAATGAATATCCCATTTATTCTCGAAAAAAAGAGAGTCTTACAGCCAAGGAAGAAATCATGCTTAATGTAAATAAATTGGCAAAAGGCCACGATTATTTTCATGTAACCGGTGTAAAAGTTAGTCCTGATAATAAATTGCTTGCATACGGAGTTGACACGGTAAGTCGCAGAAAATACAACATTCGTTTTAAGAACATGAAAAATGGGGAAATACTTAAAGATGTTTTGCCAAATACCACCGGTTCAGTCGCCTGGGCTAATGATAATAAAACTGTTTTTTATACCGTTAAAGACGAAACTCTTCGTCCACACAAAATTTATAAACATGTATTGGGAACCGATCCCAAAACAGATGAATTGATCTTTACAGAGGATGACGCAACCTATACTTGCTTTGTTTATCAATCAAAATCAAGAGAATTTATTCTTATCGCTTCATCAAGTACTTTATCTGATGAATACAGATTCTTAAATGCAAATAATCCTTCCGGAAATTTTACAATTATTCAGCCAAGAGAAAAAGACCTGGAATATTCAGTTGCTCATTTTAGGGATAAGTTTTTTATTCTGACAAATTACAAAGCTAAAAACTTTAGGTTGATGGAAACTCCGATTAGCAAGACTAAAAAAGAAAATTGGAAAGAAGTAATTCCTCACCGAAAGGATATATTAATTGAAGATATTGAAATATTTAATAATTATCTAGCTGCTAGCGAAAGAAAAGATGGCTTAAATCATTTGCGAATCATTAACTGGAAAACAAATGCCGATTATTACATTAATTTCGATGAAGAAACTTATGTGGCTTATTTTTCTGTCAACCCTGATTTTGATAGTGATGTAATACGATACGGATATTCCTCTCTAACAATACCACACTCTACTTTTGATTATAATATGATATCTAAAAAACAAACTTTACTAAAACAAAGTGAAGTTGTTGGAGGGTATAATAAAGATAATTATCATGCAGAAAGATTGTGGGCAACAGCGCAAGACGGCACAAAAGTTCCTATCTCTATTGTTTATAAAAAAGGATTGAAAAAAGATGGCAAAAATCCACTTATGCTTTATGCCTATGGATCGTATGGATATAGCACTGAACCATGGTTTAGTTCAACTCGTTTAAGTTTACTCGATCGTGGATTTGTTTATGCAATTGCACATGTTCGTGGTGGAGAAGAGTTAGGGAGAAGCTGGTATGAGGATGGAAAATTATTAAAAAAGAAAAACACATTTACTGATTTTATTGATTGTGGGGAGCATTTAATTCAGCAAAAATTTACCGATTCCGAACATCTATTTGCAATGGGCGGAAGTGCCGGAGGCCTTTTAATGGGTGCTATAATAAATATGAAACCTGAGATTTTCAAAGGTGTAGTTGCAGCTGTCCCTTTTGTTGATGTTATTACTACAATGCTTGACGAAAATATTCCACTTACAACCGGAGAATATGACGAATGGGGAAATCCAAATAAAAAAGAATATTACGATTATATGC
This sequence comes from uncultured Bacteroidales bacterium, assembly GCA_964404485.1. Taxonomy (GTDB): domain Bacteria; phylum Bacteroidota; class Bacteroidia; order Bacteroidales; family JAIORY01; genus JAIORY01. Next base: position 10,290 of record CAYOKJ010000098.1, read on the forward strand.
TTTCTTACTCGCCATACGATCAAGTTGAAGCCAAAGATTACCCTGCATTGCTTGTTACCACAGGACTTAACGATTCTCAGGTTCAATATTGGGAACCAGCAAAATGGGTTGCAAAATTAAGAGAAATGAAAACTGACGACAATATTCTTCTTCTTAAGACAAATATGGAATACGGACATGGAGGTGCATCAGGTCGATTCAAAATTTATGAAGAGACTGCACTGGAGTATGCTTTTATTTTTGATCAGGTTAATATAAAAGAATAAAATTATTGAGTTCTTTCTTTCAAGCTTTCAAGCTGAAAATTCTATTTTTTCTTTTTTATTCTCTGTTTTTTGTATCAATAATAATTGTTACAGGACCATCATTTATTAATGAAATTTGCATTAATGCTCCAAACTTACCAGTTTGAACTGTTTTGCCTAAATCTGTTTCCATTTGTTTTTTAAACTTCTCGTAAAGAGGAATTGCAACATCAGGCTTTGAAGCTTTGTTATATGAAGGGCGGTTTCCTTTGTTTGAATTTGCATGCAAAGTAAACTGGCTTATTAAAAGAATTTCCCCGTCAATATCTTTCACAGATAAATTCATCACACTGTTTTCATTATCAAAAATTCTTAATCTGGATATTTTCCCACTTAACCATTCAATATCTTCAGTGCCATCGGCATTTTCTATCCCTAATAAAATAAGAAGCCCGTTTGAAATTCTACTTGTTATTTCTCCTTCTATTTCAACTGATGCTTTTTTTACTCTTTGTATTACGGCTCTCATAAATTTTTGTTTTTATTATCTGTGAATCTGTGGCTTAATATTTTTGGTACTACCACGAATTTAGTGGAATATTGATAAATGCGAAAATGATTTAATGCTTAAAT
>CAYOKJ010000099.1:0-1476 GCA_964404485.1 uncultured Bacteroidales bacterium
TTTTTTGTAGTCCGTACGGGATTCGAACCCGTGTTACCAGGATGAAAACCTGGCGTCCTGACCTGACTAGACGAACGGACCATTATTTTGGAGATGCAAATGTATAATAAATTTTTTTATCAGAACAATTAATGCTTATTTTTTTTTATTTTTTATATCTTCATTAATATTGTCTGCTTGAAACTTGAAACCCAGTCGTTTTCCTGTTTTTAGAGTCATATTGTCAATGGCATATTTAATGTCCTCAACATATATTTCCTGTACATTTTTGTATGGAGGAGTTAATAAATCAAAATTAACTGTGAAATTTATTGAAGATTCTATGATATCACGAGCAATTTTTTTATTCATTTTTGTTTTTCCAAACTTATCGTATAATAATCCAAGTTCTTTTTTCCCTTCAACAAAATAATGTTTTTCTTTATTGATAAATACACGTCCGATCAAGTACCCAACATCACCAACACGATTATATTTGAAAGAATCGGCAAGGAAATTATATATGTGGATTATACCACAGTACGATCTTGCCATTTCTTGTTTGATATATGGAGTTTTCATAACCTCATGTTCATGAGGAAATTCAAAAACATTTGTATGCATTAAAAACAATAATATATCACCACCAAATTTTAATTCTATTTCAAAATCGCTTCTGTTTTTAAATTCAAAAGGAATTAGTTTTTCAGTATTTTTATATCTTTCCTGATATTCTGAAACAACTTCTTTTATTGCTTCTTTAAATAAATTTAATGTGCTTAAAGTATTTGAATAAACATATTGTTTCATTGTAGCTTTTTTTACAAAAGCCTCAAGCATTGTTTGTTTTTTTTTGTTCATATTATAAAAGTTTTATCTTGCAAGATAGGAAAAAAATTGAGTTCTGAATTATAGACTCCTGATGATTTTTACTTGATTTTTGATCTTGGTGATTTAAGATCGGATATTAAAGACCGGATTTCGGATAATGACTTACTCAAAAGTAAATGCAAGTTGAAACATTTTACTATTAAGATGTTCTATTTCATTAGTATATATATTGCCTTCTGATTTTAATAGGTTATTTATTCCATACGACATTTTAAGTTCAACACCGAATTTAAAGAAAGCAGTATAAAAGTCTGTGCCTACACCAATGTCAAATAATAAATCATTTCTATATAGTTTTAATAGTATTTCTCCAACTTCATCATCTTTGTTTTTCGATTGAGAAGCGAGGTCAATACTATAATTTATCCCTCCTAGAACATAAGCTCTGAAATTATTTACACGTGCAGATTTATATTTAAAATGCAAAGGAAAAAGCACGCAAGTTGAAGTCAAACTCTTTTTAATATCCACGAGTGTTGGAATATTATCCTGATATCTGTAAATACTGTATGTAATGTATCTTTCGCCAAAAGCAAGCGAAGGAATAAATCTAAGATCCACGTATTTTGATACCCTGAGATTAGCAACTATTCCGATAGTAAACCC
>CAYOKJ010000099.1:1576-11127 GCA_964404485.1 uncultured Bacteroidales bacterium
GTCGTACTTTGGTTTGTTTTGAATTTTATTAAATTGTGCAAATACACTTCCCTGAGTAAGAATTAATCCAATAATGATGTTTACTATTATGATTTTTGTTTTCTTCAATGTTTCGAATTTTGATTTTTTACTAATACTAAATTTATTATATTTTATAAAATAATATTAAGCAAAATATATGATTATCCGTAAGTTGTATATATAATTTTAGCTTTTTTGATTTTTATCAGTATAACGAGGTTTTCATTTAATTATTTCCTTATTACTTAGATTAATTCATAACCTTAAAAGACATAATTTTGAATTAATCTTAGTGGGCAAAAATACTTATATTTTTAATTTCTTCATCTGACTAAAATATTTTTTCGTTTCGCTTACCACTACCGGAGTGAGTAATAATAATGCAATAAGATTTGGGATAGTCATAAAAGTGATAACCACATCAACAAAATGCCAAACCACCTCGATTCCCCAAATTGCTCCTAAGAAAACAAATAATCCGTAAACATATCTGTAAGGTTTGATATATTTTTCTCCAAATAAATAATTTACTGCTCTTGTACCATAATACGACCAACTGATAATTGTACTGAAAGCAAAAAGTATTAAACCAATAGCAACAATATGTTTGGCAAGATGTGATAACCCAATTTTTCCTAAGCCAAGCGACATTCCTTCAACAGTCATAGCAATTTCTTCAGTTGCAGTATTCCAAGCACCAGTAACAATAATTACCAAAGCCGTTAAAGTACAAATGATTAGAGTGTCGATAAGCGGACCAACTGAAGCAACCAAACCTTCACGAGCTGAGTATTCGGTTTTTGCTGCAGCATGGGCAATAGCTGCCGAGCCTTGTCCAGCTTCATTCGAAAACAACCCACGTCGTACACCCCATATCAAAGTCATCATAAATGTAGAACCCACAAATCCTCCTGCTGCAGCAGTTCCTGTAAAAGCATCATGAAAAATTAATGCGAATGCACCGGGAACAGCTTTATACATTAGGATAATAACAGTTAATGCACTGATTATATAAAGTAGTGCCATAAAAGGAACCAGCTTTGAAGTTACTTCTGCTATTCGTTTTATACCTCCAACAATAACGAGAAGAACAAATGCTGTAATAATAGAAGCTGTAATATATTTGCTTTGTAGTGTAATTCCGGCAAATGAAACCATTTCAGGAATATTATAGCTCGCATGAAAAATTCCGGCCATTGAATTTGATTGGGCCATATTTCCTGTTCCAAGAGAACATAAAATAGCTGCGAAAGCAAAAATAACTGCAAGTACTTTTGCAAATCTACCAAGCATTTTTTTTAAACCGAATTCCATATAATACATAGGTCCGCCGGAAACAGATCCGTCTGAATTGAAATGTCTGAATTTATGCGATAATGTACATTCGGTATATTTTAATATCATACCAAGAAAACCTGTTACCCACATCCAAAAAATTGCTCCCGGGCCACCAAGGTAAATTGCAAGTGCTACACCAACAATGTTTCCTGTTCCTACTGTAGCAGATAATGCAGTTGTTAATGCTTTAAAATGATTAACATCTCCTTTGTCTTCTTTTTTGTCAAATTTTCCGGCAATAATTTGAAATGAGTGACGTAATTTAGTGATACTAAGAAATCTCAACTTGATAATAAAAAACAATCCTGTTGGAATTAAAAATGCTAAAATTGCATATCCTCCTACATAATCATTGTAAAAAACAAGTAGTTTGTCAATAAATTCTAATATACCGGTCATTTATTTTTATTTTTATTATTGTTGATGAAAATGATTTTTAATAAATTGTAATAGAAAAAATGAAAAAAACATTTTAGAAAGTAATAAAAGACAATGTTTTTTCATATTTTTAAGGATGAATTTATTTAAGCAGACAAAAATGCTAAAAACTTAACTATAAACAAAATTATTTTTTCAAAAATAAGGATAAAAATGGAATAATGAAGTAATGGGGAAATATGGGGAGTAACTCTAAAGACAAAAGTGAGTCTGTATAAACATTTTAACACTACAAAATTCAAATGCTGATTTTTAAATAATTAGGTTAATAAAAAGATTATGAATGCAATTTTAAATATTTCTTTTGATTTTGATTTTTTACCCTTATTAATATTAATTGCGATAGCATGGAGTATTCCTATGTTTTTGACCTTATTGCGTTTAGGAAAAATTCCTGTTGTAATTGTAGAGATTATTGCCGGATATTTTATTGGCAAATATCTCTTGCAATCTGCTTCGGTTGAGAGTATGCAGATTTTGGAGTTTCTTGCTCTTTCAGGATTTTTATTTTTAATGTTTTTAAGTGGACTTGAAATTGATGTTGATCAATTATTAGCTTCACTTCCCAGAAAAAAACTTACTTATTCGAGGTTTTTGAAAAACCCTCTTTTGGTTGGATTTTCAATGTTTATTATTGCATTGGTTTTGTCGTATTTTTCAGCAGTATTTTTGTCTTATGTAACAGCAATACAACATATATGGTATTTTGCTTTAATAATGGTTACTACTTCTGTGGGAATTGTTTTGCCTGTTCTGAAAAGTAGCGGGGAGATAAATTCGCGCTTTGGTCAAATGGTAATCATTGCTGCTGCAATTGCTGATATTTTTAGTATTATTTTGTTTACCCTAACAGCTTTTGTTATAGAAAAAGGGTTTAAACTCGAACTATTATGGATTTTAGTGCTTCTTGTAGTTTTTTATATTTTTTATCACATTGGAAAGTGGCTTAAGAATGTTAGTGTTTTTAATAAGATTACTTTTCAATTATCTCATGCAGCATCTCAGATTAAATTCCGTGGTACTATGATGCTAATTCTGGTATTTGTTGTTATGGCGCAATATATCGGAAAGGAAGTGATATTACTTGGTGCTTTTCTTGGAGGATTACTATTGTCAATATTCCTTCATAAAGAGAGATCATTATTAATAATTAAACTTGACAGTGTAGGATTTGGCTTTTTTATACCAATATTTTTTATCATGGTTGGAGTATCATTTCAACCCGAAGCATTATTAGAACTGGATAATAGTTTATATGTTTTTCTTTTCCTTTTACTGATTATATTATTTGCTGTAAAAGTAATTCCTTCATTTTTGTGGATTCGTTTATTTGGACTCAAAAAAGCAATTTCCGGTGGCTTTTTGATGGCTTCGCGATTAAGTTTGATTATTGCCGCATCAACAATAGGTCTTGAACTTGGCGTGATTTCTCCGGGAATAAATGCTTGCTTTATTCTGATGGCAGTTTTAACATGTTTGTTTTCTCCTGTTGTTTATAATTATCTTACTCCAAAAGGAGTTTTTGCAAGTGAAAAAACAATAATCGTAGGTGGAAGTAGTACCGGTGTTATACTTGCCAGAAGAATGCAAATGCATAATAAATTGGTTGTTATTATTGAAAATAACAAAAAAAGATATGATGCCATCAAAGCTAAAGGAATTCAGGCAATAATGGGTGATGGTACTGATGCTTCAGTTTTTGAAAATTTAAAACTGGCACCTACAAATTATGTTGTAGCTTGTTTGAGTAATCATAAAGAAAATATTAGTGTTTGTGAAATGCTCAGGCATGAGTTTAATCACGAAAAAATAATTGCAAAAACCGGTAATTCTGCGATAGATCAGGTTTATAAAAGCCTTGAAGTTGAGAGAGTAGATGTTTTGGGTGTTGTTGCTACTGCTATAGAGAGTCTGATTGTAAGACCCACTACTTATAATGCTCTAGTGAATTCTTTTGAAAATTTTTCTATAGAAGAAATTGTTATTACTAATTCAGAATTTGATGGGCATCAGATAAAAGAAATTCCATTTCCCAAGGATGGAACAATATTAATGATAAAAAGAGGGGATTCAATATACGTGCCTAAAGGTGATATTTATTTACGAAGAGGGGATATTTTAAATGTTTTTGGTACAGATGCAGCTTTATCTGAAATAAAGAATAATATGAGTTAATTGATTGCTCTACTGACGAAAGATGGTTTTCATTTTATTAATTTGTTCGGGAGTGCCGAGGACAAATAATTTTGTATTAGGTTTAAGTTTTGTATCCGGTAAAGGATTGATAATAAACTCTCCTTGTGAATTTTTAAATCCAACAATATTTGCACCTGTCTTTTTTCTGATTTGAATTTCAGAAATTGTACTATCCTTAAATTTTTCAGAGAAACTATCACAAACAATTTCTTCGAGAATAGTTGGGTCTTCGCTTTGAATTGATAAATGAGAAAGAAATTCAAGAATGTCAGGTTTAGTGACAAGTTTGGCCATGTGAGCCCCACCAACTTTTTCTGGCATAACTACGCTGTCAACACCAGCCATATGTAATTTTTTTTCAGATTTTACGTCTGATGCCCTGCTTACGATAGTAAGCTTGGGATTAAGTGAACGAGCGCTTAAAACAACATAAAGATTGTCAGCATCGCTAGGTAAAGTAGTAATTAATGATTTGGCAGATTTAATATTTGCTTTTTCAAGAATATCATCATTTGTGGAATTTCCTTCAATAAAATCTATATCTTCTTCAAAATTGTTGATGATAATATCATGGTTTTTCTCAATAACAACAAATGAGTAATTGCTTGCTTTAAGTTCATGTGCTGTTTGTTGTCCGTTACGTCCATAGCCGCATATTATAATATGATTTTTCATTTTTTTAACATATTTTAAATTTCGTCCTTTAAAAAAGATACTGATCCTACCCTCAATTAATTGAGTTACAATAATCGAAAGGGCAAATGCTACTGTACTTACACTCGACAGAATTAAAAAAATTGTAAATATTTTTCCAGCTGATGACAGTAAGTGAATTTCGCCATAGCCAACAGTAGAAACTGTTATTACTGTCATGTAAACAGCATCAAGAAAATTGTCACCCTCAATTATCATATATCCCGAAAAGCCAACTACAAAAATTGAAAGTAATATGATTACTGCTAACCTTATTTGTATTTTATTTTTTTGCCTTTTCAATGTTTTTTAACTTTAAAAATAAAATTAATAATATTATCCATCTATACGGACTTTTTTTTTGTAAGCATTCACTTTTTTATTTTGCGTAAAGGGATAAGGGTATTTTCAATATTTCAATAATCCAACAAAACAATATTTCTATTATTTCGCTTGTTCACAATTATCAATTACAAAAATAGCATTTCAAATGAGAATAACTATGAGTTTTTTAACAGAAAATCTCCAATACGACAATTAAGACATTTTTTTTGATTGCAATAATTATTTTTCAATTCAATTAATCCTTGAGTATAATAAGCTGAAGAAGTGTTTATTGATAATGTTTTCCATTTTTTTGTTATAGAATTGATTTCGCCATTTGTTTCTTCCAAAAACCTTAGTGCTTTTTCAATATATCTTTCATCTTTTTTATGCTTTCCAATAGCAAATAGAAACGGAACAATTGCATTTATTATTAATAAGTCTTTAGAATTGTCACCGAATATCTTTTGGCTTTTTCTGGCAGATATTTTTTTAAAAGTATAATGATCGTTCCAATAATTCGATGCTGATATTTCAAAGATATTCATGATTTCTGAAATATTTTCACTTTCAATAATTTTGGAGAATAATGATGAACTTCTACAAATTAACGCAGCAAATTGTGAAATTCTTATAGTTGGAAAATTAGACGGGCGTAACCTTAAGAATTTCCAGATATGAGTGTCGATTGGGTAAAGCGAATATTTGTGTTGTAAAAATTGATATTCTTTTCTTAATTCAAATGGATAATCCTCCAAAATTTTTTCTTTAAGAAAACCAGCCTGGCCAAATAACATTGCTTCAACCTGAAAATTATTGTTTTTGTGTTTTAATAAATATTTTATTGGAAGAGATCTGGCAAGCATTATAAATGCTTCAGCATTAAGTTTGAATCCAAAATTCATTGCCAGGTGCTCATAAAATGTTTGCTCCAAATCCATGTTATTATTTTTAAGATTTGAGATTATCAGAGATGATTTTTTCTCAAGTCTTTCAATAAGTAAACTTTCAATCCACGAAAAAATGATAAAATTATCTGTAAGATGAATCAATTTTTCACAAGGTATCCATGTTTTGCTATTCATAAAATCATTATATCTGTCAAGAAGTTTTAAGTCAAAATTTTCTTTTAGTTCAATTGTTGGTATTTTTTCACCGCTTTTGCGAAAAATGTTTACATCATTTGCATAAACCACATGAAGAATAATATTGTCATAGCTTTTATCTTCGTGATGATTATGCCTGTACCAATCAGATGAGTTGATATGAATCTCAACGTTTCCTGCCCAAGTGGTTTTCCCAATTTTTATTTTTGCATTAAAAAAATCAGGACCGGAATCAGTGTTTTTTTCACCGGGTTTTATTATCCGTAGCGATTCTCCATCATTTGTTTTGATATTATATTTAAACAGGCGGTATTTCCAAATGTAGTATAGAAATTCTTCTTTCATCTTGAGAGAGTTTTTTGATATTTTTATTTTTTACTTAATACCAAAATCACAAAAATGTTCTTAGCCGGATTATTCGATAAACATAAAAGACAGAAACCTAAAATAATCTGGCAGACTATTCCCATTTATCAGAAACAAAGAAAAGCTGAGTTATTTATATGTTTAATAAATAGCGTATGAATAATTCAGCTTAGATATTTTATAAGGATTTTTTTATCAGATAGTTAAAGATGATGATATCAAAAACTAAGGAAAATATTATGAATTAAGAGAAAAAATAAAACTATCATTTGCATTTGAATGACATCTTATATACCTTTGTGCTTGTATTTCTTTTTTATTTTGATTTGAATCAGTATGAATGATGAGATAACATTAATTTCCGGTATTGAATATAAAGTTAGGAAGTTACTGGAACTTAAAGAAAAAGACAATAGAAAAATTAAGGTTCTTTCAGATCAAAATTTAAAATTAGACGAACAAATTGAAGAACAAAAATCATATATAAATAAATTAAAAGAACAGATTAAGAAAATCAAAATAGCAAAATCACTTGAAAATAGTGATGGATCGGTTGAAGCTAAATTGAAAATAAATGAATTTGTGCGGGAGATAGATAAATGTATCGGACTATTAAATAATTAAAAATTATTAGTCAGTTTGAGATAGGACTTAATGAATGAAATAACCATAACTGTAAAAATTGCTGATAGACCATATCGGTTAACAATAAAAAATGAGGAAGAAGAAATTATTAGAAAAGCTGCCGGATTGATTAATGAAACGGTAAAAAACTATTCTGATAATTATGCTTTCAAGGACAAACAGGATTTACTTGCTATGGTCGCTCTTCAAAATGGAACAAGTGTTTTGAGAACTGATAATAAAGCAGAAAATAATAACAGAAGGTTAATTGATAAGATAAAAGAAATTGATAAAGTGTTATCTGAAGGTTTAAAGTAATTCGATATTTCGTTCTTTGAAGAAAATATTTCACCCGCATTAATTCAACATTTAGTTTTTAAACTCAACATTTAAATAATTAGGGTTAAGCTCATAAGTTTGTAGGACAGGCCTCATCTTTTTTAGATTCTTGCTTTGCAAGGACAGTGGACGTTCGAAAAATTTGGCAACCCTATACATGTCAATCAGGGGTTTATCAAACTCCTTGAATAATGCGGGTTTTTTTTAGCTTCTTTCCATTAGTTGTTTTCAAGCGATCAGCTTAATAAATATATATTATATGGAAATAGTAATTTACACCATTGTAGCTGCTGTTTCTCTTTTAATTGGAGGACTTGTTACAAGCACCATTTTAAGAAAAGCAGTTGAGCGAAAAAGCGAAAATGTTCTCAGAGAAGCAAAAGAAAAAGCCGAAGTATTAAAAAAAGAAAAAATACTTCAGGCAAAAGAAAAATTTCTTCAGCTTAAAAGCGAACACGAAAAAGTAATTAACCAACGAAATTCTGCCGTTCAGGTCGGTGAAAACAAAATTAAACAACGCGAAGGAATAATCTCTCAGAAATTTGAAGAGCTTAAACGTAAGCAAAATGAAGTAAACACAATTAAAACCAACCTGATTAACCAACTCGAAATTATTGAGAAAAGACAAGTAGAACTTGAAAGATCTCATACAAAACAAGTTGAACAATTAGAGAAAATTTCCGGATTATCAGCTGATGATGCTAAAGCTCAATTAATGGAAACATTAAAAGATGAAGCTAAAACTGATGCTATGGTTCATATTAAGGAAATTCTTGAAGAAGCTAAAGTTACTGCCGATACGGAGTCTAAAAAAATTGTTATCGAAACAATACAAAGAACAGCTGCTGAAAATGCAATTGAAAATTCAGTCTCTGTTTTTAATATTGAAGATGATGAAATTAAAGGACGAATTATCGGAAGAGAAGGAAGAAACATTCGTGCTTTGGAAGCCCTTACCGGAATTGAAATAATTATTGATGATTCGCCTGATGCGATAATTCTTTCCGGTTTCGATCCTGTTAGAAGAGAAATAGCTCGTCTTTCGTTACATAAGCTAGTTACTGATGGAAGGATCCATCCTGCCCGTATCGAAGAAGTAGTTGCTAAAACTAAAAAGCAGATTGAACAGGAAATTATTGATATTGGTAAACGTACAACTATCGACCTTGGAATTCATAATATGCACCATGAATTAATTAGAATGATTGGTAGAATGAAGTACCGTTCCTCGTATGGACAAAATCTTTTACAGCACTCACGCGAAGTTGCAAATCTTTGTGCAACAATGGCTGCTGAATTGGGATTAAATCCAAAAATTGCAAAAAGAGCCGGACTGCTTCATGATATTGGAAAAGTGCCTGATCATGAACCGGAACTTCCACATGCTATTTTCGGAATGAAATTGGCTGAGAAGTATAAAGAAAAACCGGAAGTATGTAATGCTATTGGCGCTCACCACGACGAAACTGAAATGAATAGTCTTATTTCTCCGATCGTACAGGTTTGTGATGCTATTTCAGGTGCCCGTCCGGGTGCCAGACGCGAAGTTGTTGAAGCATACATTCAGAGATTAAACAAACTTGAAGAGATTGCGTTATCTTATCCGGGTGTTGTGAAAACGTATGCAATTCAAGCTGGTAGAGAATTGCGTGTTATTGTTGGTGCTGATAAAGTTACTGATGCTGATGCAGATAAAATCTCAATCGACTTGTCTAAAAAAATTCATGAAGAAATGACTTATCCGGGTCAGATAAAAATTACTGTTATTCGCGAGACAAGAGCGATCGCCTATGCTAAGTAATTCTTTTTGATTACTTTAGAAATAATTTAAATCTTTCGGATTATGGAAATCCGGAGGATTTTGCTTTTTAGCACTCTTGACAAATCATTATTCGTTAATCGATATTCGATATTCAATTTTTCAATCGTTTTTTTATTTTTTGCCAAACTTATTGTTAAACTATAACTTAAACTATATTAAAATCATTTAATATCCATTACCGGTTTAGTTATGTGTTATCTTCTATTCTTTTTCATTTATCTTCTTTTTTAATATCGAACACCGAACGCTGATTAACGATTTTTGATATATTTGTGATTGAAAAA
>CAYOKJ010000100.1:0-11068 GCA_964404485.1 uncultured Bacteroidales bacterium
TTATAGGGTATACAGAGCAAAATTTGTGTTTTTTAAGAAAAGTGACGAAAACAGGTGAGCCTGTTCATATTATTTGAACAGGCTTTTTTATATTTTTACCAAAAAAAGTCAATGAATCTATTCTACACACCAAAAATAAATTCAGAAATTTATATTCTCGACCAGGAAGAGTCAAGGCATTGCATTAAAGTTTTGAGGTTAAAAACCGGCGATGAGATTTTTCTTACTGATGGAAAGGGGAATTTATTTAAATGTAAATTGATTGAGGATAATCCTAAAAAATGTACAGTCAGGGTTATCGACATACAAAAAGAATACAAAAAGCCTGATGTAAAAATTCACATGGCAGTAGCTCCGACAAAAAACATCAGTCGCTTTGAATGGTTTTTGGAAAAAGCAACCGAAATTGGTGTTGACGAAATTACTCCAATAATTTCCGAACATTCCGAAAGGAAAATTATTAAGCCTGAAAGACTGACAAAAGTTATCACAGCTGCTTTGAAACAATCGCTAAAAGCTTATCACCCTATTTTAAATGAAGTGCAAAACTTTAAAAAATTTATTAATATTGATTTTGCAGGAGAAAAATATGTTGGTTTCTGTGAAGATAATCCCAAGCTTTTAAAAACTGTTTATCCGAAAGGAAAAGATGTTTTAATTTTAATTGGACCTGAAGGAGACTTTAGTAAAAAAGAAATTCAAATTGCAAAAGAAAAAGGTTTTATTCCAATAAGTTTAGGAGAGAGTCGTTTAAGAACAGAGACAGCAGCAGTTGTGGCTTGTCATTCTATTAATTTTATCAACGAATGATTTATGATTAATATTATCGAAAAAATACTACTATTTGTTTTTTTGTTTTTTACTACAAGCTTGTTTTCGCAAAACAGCGGTGTAGAAATTGCCTTGCTAAAATACAATGGCGGTGGCGACTGGTATGCAAATCCTACTTCGCTGCTCAACCTCATCAAATTTTGCAATACAAATTTATGTACAAATATTAATCCTGAAAATGCAACTGTTGAAGTTGGAAGTCGTGAAATTTTCAATTATCCTTTTGTTCATTTAACAGGACATGGAAATGTAATTTTCTCTGATGATGAAGCAGCAAACCTCAGAAAGTATTTAATAGCAGGTGGGTTTTTACATATTGATGATAATTATGGGCTAGACAAATATATTCGTCCGCAAATGAAAAAAGTCTTTCCGGAACTTAACTTTATTGAACTACCATTTGAACATCCCATTTATCATCAAAAATATAATTTCGAAACAGGATTACCAAAAATCCATGAACACGATAAAAAAGCACCACAAGGTTTTGGAATAGTTTATAAAGGTCGTGTGGTTTGCTTTTATACTTATGAATGTGATCTTGGTGATGGATGGGAAGATCAGGAAGTACATCACGACTCCGAAGCAACACGACTTAAAGCATTAAAAATGGGAGCTAATATTATTCAGTATGTTTTTACGCAATAATCTTTACTTTTGCACACAAGACATCAAATTCATTTTATGCAAGAAAAAAAAATCAAATTATTTTTAAACACGATTAAACTTTTTCTTATCTCATTTTTAATAATTATGTTTTCATCTTGTAATCATACCAAAAAACCTATTGAACAGGAGCATGAAAACCTTTTCGAGAGTGTAAAATTACCTCCACTTTCAGATTCAGAACCTAATTTAAATGATACTATTTCGAGAAACAACAGTTTATTAAAATCAATAAATTCCGGACCAAAAACATTCATTGTTCAGATTGACATTGATTCTGATTTGCCAGATTTCAAAGTTTATTCAGATGTACTTGATAAGAAAAAAGCCTTTTTTGATTTTATGCGCCCCATAATTATTAATGAAAATAATAAAGTATTAAAAGAGAGAGAGTTAATTTTGAGTTGCTTAAACAAAAAGAATAAAGGAATAAATCCTGATAAACACGAAATTAATGAACTAAGAAAACTAGCTAAAAAATATCGTATAAAAGTTTCTAAAGATAATATTTATCCACCCTATCGTGATATTTTATTGAAAATTGATATTATTCCTGTGGAATTAGCTTTAGTTCAAGCAGCAAATGAATCTGCATGGGGAACTTCATATTTTTCAATAAAAGGAAATAATATGTTTGGACAGTGGTGTTTAAGAAAAGGTTGCGGAATAGTTCCACGCAACAGACCTAATGATGCAACTCATGAAGTAGCTGTATTTTCTGATGTAAGCCAATCAGCAAATGCCTATATAAAAAATTTGAATACCCATAATGCATACACAAAATTTAGAATTGAAAGATACAAAATGAGACTTGCAAAAGAAGAACCAACAGGACTTGTTCTTGCAATCGGATTAAAAAATTATTCCGGTATTGGAATGGAATATGTTAAAACTATCAAATCCATGATTAGGGTTAACAGGAAATATATGGGTTTGGAAAAGTAAAAGTAGTTCAACTACTTTTTTAAAGAAACAATCTGATCCTCAATCACTTTTATTTTAGATTCAGCATCTTCCTGTTTTTGTCTTTCTTTTTCAATAACCTGAGGTGGAGCATTATTTACAAATCGCTCGTTACTCAATTTTTTCATAACAGAATTCAAAAAGCCTTTTGCATATTTTAGTTCTTCTTCGAGTTTAATTATTTCAGCTTTTTTGTCAATAAAATCTCCAAGAGGAACATAAAATTCAGTCGAACGAATAATAAATGACTGAGCACCATCAAGTTTTTCAGAAATATAATTAAGCTCACTGATATTACAAAGCTTTGCAACAACGCTATCAAAAGTCAGGTCAGCTTTTTGGTCAAGATTCTTTTTAATAGAAAATTCTATTGCATTTTTTTGAGGAATATTTTTTTCTTTACGCAAGTTTCTGATCGCAATAATAATCTCTTTTGCAAATTCAAACTGCTCAAGAATATTATGGTCGATACGTTGTTTTACAGGCATTTCAGAAATCATAATACTTTCATCTTCGCTTCTTACTTTAAGAGTATGCCAGATTTCTTCTGAAATAAACGGCATAAAAGGATGAAGTATTTTCATTAACTTCTCAAAAATATCAATTGTTTCGTTCAGAGTCTTTTTATCGATTGGTTTTTGATAAGCAGGTTTAATTATTTCCAGATACCAGGAACAGAAGTCATCCCAAATCAATTTATAAACCCCCATTAAAGCATCTGAAATTCTGTACTTTAAAAAATTATCATCAATATTTTTAAGAGATTCATTTAATTTGGCATGAAACCAATTAACAGCAACCAAACTTGACTGAGGTTGTTCAATATTTTCATCTATTTCCCAACCTTTAATCAGTCGTAAAGCATTCCATATTTTATTACTGAAATTTCTTCCTTGTTCGCAAAGAGCTTCATCAAAAGGTAAATCATTTCCTGCAGGAGAAGTTAAAAGCATTCCAACTCTTACTCCGTCTGCTCCATACTTTTCAATAAGTTTAATCGGATCAGGAGAATTACCAAGAGATTTCGACATTTTCCTGCCAAGTTTATCTCTTACAATTCCTGTAAGATAAACATTTTTAAAAGGAATTTCGTTTCTATATTCTTGTCCTGCCATAATCATTCGGGCAACCCAAAAGAATAAAATTTCCGGTGCAGTAACCAAATCATTTGTCGGATAATAATATTTTATTTCTTCGTTATCAGGATTTCTTATTCCGTCGAAAACTGAAATCGGCCACAACCATGAAGAAAACCATGTATCCAAAACATCCTCATCTTGTTTTATTTCTTCAATTTTTAAATCAGGAAGATCAAAATCAGCTTTAGCTTTTTCAAAAGCTTGTTCTAAAGATTTGGCAACCACCATTTCGTTGTTCGGAAGATAATAAACAGGTATCTGCTGTCCCCACCAAAGTTGACGGGAAATGCACCAATCCCGAACATTTTCCATCCAATGACGATATGTATTTTTAAATTTCTTTGGATGAAACTTAATTGTACCGTCCATAACAACATCAAGTGCAGGTTTTGCTAGTTCCGACATTTTCATAAACCATTGAAGCGAAAGTTTAGGTTCAATTATCTCATCAGTCCTTTCCGAAAAACCAATTTTATTTACATAATTTTCGACTTTGTCAAGATGACCTTTTTCTTCAAGTTCTTTAAGAATTTCTTTTCTGACAACAAAACGGTCTTTTCCAACATAAAGCTCAGCTTTTTCACTTAAAGTGCCATTATCATTAAAAATATCAATTACATCAAGTTTATGTTTTATACCGATTTCATAATCATGAAGATCGTGAGCCGGAGTAATTTTTAAACATCCTGTTCCAAATTCTCTGTCAACATAATCATCTTCAATAATTGGCACCGAACGATTTACAAGAGGAACAATAACTTTTTTTCCTTTCAGATAAAAAAATCTTTCATCTTCAGGATGCACACAAACTGCTGTGTCACCAAGTATTGTTTCAGGTCGTGTAGTTGCAATTGTAACAATATCATCAGAATTTTCAACTTTATATTTCAGATAATATAACTTTGAATTTACTTCTTTATGAATTACTTCTTCATCAGAAAGAGCTGTAAGAGCTTTTGGGTCCCAGTTAACCATTCTCACACCACGATAGATCAAACCTTTGTTGTACAAATCAATAAAAACATCAATAACCGATTCGTACATCGATTCGTCCATTGTAAATTTTGTACGATCCCAATCGCAGGAGGCACCAAGTTTTTTTAACTGCTCGAGAATTATTCCGCCATGTTTTTCTTTCCATTCCCAGGCATGGTCTAAAAATTCCTTTCTCGAAAGATCAGATTTTTTTATTCCATCTTCTTTGAGTTTATTTACTACCCTAGCTTCGGTAGCAATAGAAGCATGATCGGTACCCGGAAGCCAGCACGCATTTTTTCCCTGCATTCTTGCTCTTCGTACTAAAACATCCTGGATAGTATTATTTAACATATGTCCCATGTGCAGAACACCGGTAACATTTGGAGGAGGTATTACGATGCAATAAGGTTCTCTTTCGTCAGGTAGCGACCTGAAATATCCTTTTTCCATCCAGTGTTCATACCACTTCTCTTCAGTGTTTGCAGGATTATATTTGCTGGGAATTTCCATTATTAAAACGATTTTCTACTGTTAATTTATGAGTTTGCAAAAATAGTAAAATTTATAGTAATGTTTTTTCTGATATCAAATTGGATAAATAATATCAAATTTGGATAATTGGGTTTTTTGTCTATTTTTGTAAACCATTTAAGAAATTAGAAACAAATAATATTAATAATTAAAATTTTAAATTTATGTTAAAAGGACATCCGAAAGGACTATTAGTAGCCTTCTTTTCCAATATGGGAGAACGATTTGGCTTTTACACCATGATGGCAATCCTTGTTCTTTTTCTTCAAGCGAGATATGGTTTATCCGAAGAAGAAGCAGGAGGTTATTATAGCTGGTTTTATTTTGGTATTTACGGTTTAGCTCTTGTTGGAGGACTTATTGCTGATGCCACTAACAAATACAAACTAATAATTTTATTAGGAATTATCATTATGTTCTCCGGATATGCCATTATGTTTATACCCGGATTATCTCTTACAGTTACATTAGTTGGATTGTTTATAATTGCCTTTGGTAATGGACTTTTTAAAGGTAATCTTCAAGCAGTTGTTGGACAAATGTATGACAATCCAAAATACTCAAAAGTACGCGACACTGCCTTTATGATATTTTACATGGGTATTAATGTAGGTGCTTTTTTCGCACCATTTGTTGCAACTGGAATAAGAAACTGGTTTTTGAAGACTCAAGGATTTTTACATGATGGCAGTCTTCCTGCTATGTGCCATGCCTATCAAAAAGGAGAATTATCTGATGTTGCAGCATTCCAAACCCTTGCCGATAAAGTTAGTCTCAATGGAGCAATTACTGATCTTGGAAGTTTTGCTGAAACTTATATACAATCCTTCTCAAAAGGATATAATTATGCTTTTGGAGTCGCTGCCGGAGCAATGGTAATTTCACTACTGGTTTATGTGTTCTTTAACAAATATTTACCGACAAAAGAAAAACAAGTAAAAGAAGTTAAAGTTGAAGCTGCATCAAAAGATAAAGTTAAAGGAATGAGTAAAAAGTCTGTAGCTGTTATTGTATCCTTCATAATTGGAATCGTAGTTGCACTTATGATTTACCTTCCCACAGGAAATATTGATGTTGCATTTGCAGTTGGTCTTTTTGTTGTTTTTGTTGCATGGCTTCTTCAAGTTTCAACAAAGGAAGAACGCCCTCGAATATCAGCACTTCTATTAGTTTTTGTGGTTGTGATTTTCTTCTGGATGTCATTTCATCAAAATGGTTTAACACTAACATTATTTGCCAGAGATTATACTGTAAAAGCAGTTGATCCTTTCACAAATGTATTCTTCAATCTTGATTCAATTCTAGCGTTTATTGGTGCTATAGCAGGATTCTTTATTTTAATCTTACGTAAAAAATCAATTGAGAAAATCATTGGATTAGTAATGTTATTAGGCTTAGGTTATTTAACATATTACTTTATTAGTTCTGGTGATTCATTAAATTCAATTGCACCTGAAATTTTCCAATCTTTTAATCCATTATTTATTGTCGCATTAACGTTTCCAATAATGGCATTATTTACATGGTTGAGAAAAAGAAAAATTGAACCTTCTACTCCTAAAAAAATTGGTATTGGTATGATTATAGCTGCTTTTGGCTTTGTTATAATCCTTGTTGGTTCACTTAATCTCGTTTCTCCACATGAATTACAATATGTTGATGAAATGGGAAAACTACAATATAATCCGGTACCGGACTCTTCACGTGTAATGCCATACTGGCTTATTAACAGTTACCTTATTTTAACTATTGCTGAGTTATTCCTTAGTCCTATGGGATTATCTTTTGTTTCAAAGGTTGCACCTACTAGATTCCAGGGAGTGATGCAAGGTGGATGGCTGCTTGCAACAGCAGTTGGTAACAAGCTTTTATTTGTTGGAAGTTACTTCTGGGGCAGACTTGATTTATGGCAACTTTGGGCAATTTTTATTGTTTGTTGCGTTCTTTCTGCAATGTTTATTTTCTCAATAATGAAACGACTTGAAAGAGTAACTAATTAATACCTTTTTAAATAATTTTAACAAAGCCTCTCAATAGATTTTTGGGGGGCTTTGTTTTTTATATTTACTTTTATAAGATGAATTATCCATGGAATCACGACAGACGTTTTAATGCTTATTCCAATTATTTTAAAACCATTTTTGGTGAGAGAGTGCAAAAAGTATCTATCGATGCAGGATTCACCTGCCCAAACAGAGATGGTTTGTTAGGTAAAGGTGGATGCACTTATTGTGATAATAATGCTTTTAATCCTTCGTATTGTTCACCAAAAAAAACTATAAAACAACAAATTACTGAAGGTATTGAATTTCATAAAGTAAGATATCGTAAAGCAAATAAATACCTTGCATATTTTCAACCATATTCTAATACTTACGCTCCTCTCGAAAAACTAATTAAAATTTATGATAAAGCCCTCAGTATTCCTGAAATTGCCGGTTTAGTAATTGGAACTCGTCCCGATTGTGTTGATGATGAAAAACTAAATTATTTCAGCAAATTATCAAAAAATAATTATGTAATAATTGAATACGGAATTGAATCGTGTTATAACAAAACTCTTGAAAAAATAAACCGGAGACACACTTTTGAACAAGCTGTTGAAGCAATAAAAAAAACTTCCCGGAAAGGAATAAAAACCGGTGCTCACATTATTTTCGGATTACCTGGTGAAAGCAGAGAAAAAATGCTTGAAGAAGCAAAAATTCTTTCTAAACTTCCTCTAAACAATATAAAATTTCATCAACTTCAAATAATTAAAAATACCGTCATGTCGCAGCAATATAAAGCTCACCCCGAAAATTTCAATTTCTTTGAGCTCAAAGAATATATTGATTTTATTATTCGGTTTCTCGAAAGATTAAATCCAAATTTTGTGATTGAAAGGTTTGCCGGAGAAGTACCTCCTCGTTTTCTTGACGGGCCGGGATGGGGTTTAATACGTAATGATCAAATTTTAAATCTAATCGAAAAAGAACTAAAAAAAAGAAATACATATCAGGGAAAGTTTTTCAAAACATAGAATTTCAAACTTTCCCTTTCAAACATGCAACTTAATTACAATTGTTCCATTAATTTATTCCAACTTTTTTCTTTCGTACGAACTCGTTTTACATTTTTGTAATTTCAATTTTTTATTAATTATTATTTTATTAAAAAAAAACATACTTTTGTTTAACTGAAAAAATATTATTAACCAAAATTTATTTATTATGAAAAATTTTACATTCTTAATTACGGCCATTACATTTTTAATGGTTATGTCCTTTCAATCATTTTCTCAGACTGTTGAGTTTGAAGATAATTTTGAAAGCGGTACTGCAAATTGGGTACTTACAGGAGATTGGGATTTAACAGATGCTCAATCTTATTCACCAACACATTCTATGACTGATAGTCCCGGTGGAAACTACTCTTCAGATCAAGACACTTATTGTACAATGGCTGCAGGTGTTGATCTGTCAGATCCAACAATTTTATCAGCTAATGTTGTCTTCGCTGCAATTTACGACATTGAAACAAGCATTGATTTTGACTGGGTAAAAGTTCAGGCATCAGTTGATGATTTTTCTACATTTACCGAGCTTGGAATTTTTAATGGCGAAGGAAACCTTACTCCTTGGATTGAGTACACATACTCACTCGGAGCTTATATGGGTTTCAGTAGTGTTAAAGTTCGTTTTCACTTCCATAGTGATGCAGGATATGAAGTTGACGGAATCTATTTCGATGATTTCATGATTACTTCAAGTAATGTTGATAATGCTGCACCTTATATTGGATATGACAATCCTCCAACATTTTATGAAGGAGTTCTTGATGATTATGTATTCTCAACTCAATTAATTGATGTATCAGGTATTCAATCAGCAAAAGTTTATTATCAAGTTGAAGGTGGTGATTGGTTAAATGTTGATGGTACTGTTATTATTGATGATTATTATGAATTCATTATTCCTGCACAATCGGCAGGTAGTATGGTTGTATTTTACGTTGAAGCTATTGATGCTTCACCAGATAATAATATTGCTACAACAGATGATTATAAATATATTTCAGGTGAATATATTTTCTATGATGATCCTGAAGTAGCATTTTACACAAATTTAATGGCAGGAGGCGGTGCAGCAGTTGTATTTACTTTAGATGATCCTACTCGGATTGTTACAGGATTAATAAGAAACTATCAAGATCAAAGCAATCCTCCAAATAAAAATTTCATGTTCCATGTATGGACAGCAGGATCAAACGGACCCGGATCTGACCTTATTACTCCTTTTGAAGTTGTTCCGGCAGCAACAATTGTAGATCCAAACCCAATGACCGTAATTGATCTTAGAGATTATTCAGAGGAATTAAGCCTCTCACCAGGAGACGTATTTATTGGTATCACTATTCCTGAAGACACAGTTAAAATTACTATGGCCACTCTTGCTGCTAATCGTTCATTTTCATTATCAGGTGGTTCATGGGGAACATCAGATTACGATTTTCATTTCAGGATGGTTACTTGTGGTAGTACTGTGGGAATTAATAACAATCCAACAAAAGAGCTTGAATCAGCTATTATGTTCCCAAATCCGGCTACTGATATTCTTTATATTGATAGCAAAAATGAAATTCTGAATCTGAAAGTTTTAAATACAGCAGGTCAAATGGTTTATAATAAAAATATAAACTTATTAAAAACACAATTCGAAGTAAGCAGCCTACAGGCAGGTATTTACTTTGTTCAAATAGAAACCGTTAACGGTATTTCTACTCAAAAAATTATTGTTAAATAAACATATTTATCATTTATTTCAAACCCCGTTTTATTTTCATAAAACGGGGTTTTTGTTTTAAAACAAACTACTCTTACAATATAAAAAGCAGATAATAATTTCGATTAAAAAAAAAAATTGTGTTTTACCCTTTTTTTTTTATTAAATTTGAGCAATAAATTAAATTATTCACAAAAATTATTAATTATGAAAAAATTTACTCTATTTGTTTTTGCTGTATTTTCAGCAATGTTATTAAGTTTAAATGTCAACTCGCAAACTATCCTTGCTGTTGACAGAGACGGAAGTGCTTGGGCACCTGAATCATTCACCGACTGTTGGCCTATGTATCAGCAATCATTGGATGACAATGGATTCACTTATACTTATTTTGAAGTTATTGATGGTGAAGAAGATGGACCAGACCTTGCAACTATGCAAGAATACGAAATTGTAATAGTATGGTGTGGAGAAATTTGGGCTGGAGGAAATACACTAACTGACAATGATGAAGCAAATCTCGCTGCTTTTATGGATGGTGGAGGAAAAGTATTCCTATCTGCTCAAGACTGGCTATGGGATAAATATCCATCAGCAGGTTCTTTTGCTGTTGGAGCATTTCCTTTTGATTATTTCGGTATTTGGAGTGTTGAGCAAGATAATTGGGAAGTTAAAGCTCCTGCTCTTGCTTCTGCCGAAGGTGCAACCGGAACTGTTGTTGAAGGGATTGAGTTTCTCGTTGAGGATATCTTTACTGTAGAAGAGAAAGAAGGTTTGTATATTGATGAAATAACAAATTGGTTTGGAGTGCCATTTTTTAATATAACTGATCCAACTCCAGGCGGAGTTTGTGGTGTTCAATTCGAAAGCGGTGATTTTAGATCTGTTTTTACAGCTTTATCATTTGCCGGAATTACAGAGCCCGAAAAAAGAACCTTATTAATGGCTAATATTGTTGCTTTTCTTTGGGGTTCAGTTGGTGAAAATGAAATTTCTTCATCAAATCCTCAAGTAAATATTTATCCAAATCCAGCTATTAATTATGTTAGCATAAATTCTGAAATCAATATTATTAATGTTGAGATTTATAATATTGTTGGTCAAAAAGTTTTCAATCAGAACGATCCCGGAAACAATTTCACAATTAATACTAATGAATTCGAAAGTGGTATTTTCTTTGTCAGGATTACAACTCCC
>CAYOKJ010000101.1:0-10819 GCA_964404485.1 uncultured Bacteroidales bacterium
TCATAGTATAAATTTTAAAAAAACGAAATTAGAAAAATTTTAAATAGCATTGATTTTAGAATTATTATTTCTTACTTTTATGCTATGATTTGGATATTTATGATTTGAAAAGCATAATTTTCGATTTCTAAGCTCAACTTCATAATTAATCAAAACTCAAACAAATGAAACGTATATTTCTATTTTGGCTTTTTTTCTCTTTAATAAATATTTCGTTTTCTCAGCACCCGAATGTTTTAATTCATTATGAGTCGGCTTATAATGCACCTGAAGAACCATCAATAATTATTGATCCATTAAATACAAATAATCTTGTTGCAGGTGCAAACCTCAATAATTATTATTATTCGACAGATGGTGGTATTAACTGGCAAACAAATACATTATCATCAACTTATGGAGTTTGGGGAGATCCTTGTATTATTGTTGATACTGCGGGACATTTTTATTTTTTTCATTTATCATATCCTCAGTCTGGGAGCTGGATTGACAGAATCGTGTGTCAGAAAACCGAAGATATGGGACAAACATGGAGCAACGGCTCTTTTACAGGTTTGAACGGAACAAAAAATCAGGATAAGGAATGGGCAATTGTTGACAGAACAAATAATAATATTTACGTTAGCTGGACTCAATTTGATGATTACGGAAGTTATAATCCTAATGATAAAAGTAATATTCATTTTTCGAAATCGATTGATGGTGGAGTAACATGGACTGATGCTCTCAGGATAAACAAAGTTTCGGGCGACTGTGTTGATGAAGACAATACTGTTGAAGGTGCAGTTCCTGCAGTTGGTCCGAATGGAGAAATTTATATTGCCTGGGCAGGTCCCGATGGAATTGTTTTTGACAGATCGCTTGATCAGGGCGAAACATGGCTCAATGAAGATATTTTTGTTTGTGATTTTCCCGGTGGATGGGCTTATTCAATTCCCGGAATAAATCGTTGTAACGGACTTCCAGTTACAATTTGTGATCTTAGTACGGGCCCTAATAATGGAACAATATACATTAACTGGACTGACCAGCGAAATGGTGAAGATGATACTGATGTTTGGATATGTAAATCAACTGACGGAGGCGAAACATGGAACGAAGCCGTGAGAGTTAATGACGACCCTCCTGGAAAACAACAGTTTTTTACATGGATGACAGTTGATCAGACAAATGGTTATTTGTATTTTGTTTTCTACGACAGAAGAAATTACGATGATGAAAATACTGATGTTTATATGGCTGTTTCAAGAGATGGCGGCGAAACATTTATTAATTTTAAAATTAGTGAGTCTCCATTCCTTCCTTACAATACTATTTTCTTTGGAGATTATACAAATGTTACAGCACATAATGATATTGTCCGACCAATATGGGCAAGATTAAATGATGGAGAATTAAGTGTTTGGACAGCAATAGTTGATCCTACCTATGTTGATATTCAAGAAAATAAACCTGAGCTATTTAGCCTTGAGCAAAATTACCCGAATCCGTTTAAGGAAAGTACTTATTTTAAATTCAAAGTTAAAAATCCTGCAGTTGTAAGCCTTCAAATACATGATGTTTTTGGTAGAGTTGTGGCAACTCTAATTAACAAATCATTTCGTAAAAGGGGTAAATATGTTGAGTGTTTTAATCCATCAGATTTTAATTTAAATGCCGGTGTTTATTATTTCTCGTTATTCGGTAACGAAAATTCTATAAAACATAAAATGATTTTTTTGAAGTAATGAAAATTTCAATTATTACTTTTTCTATTCTTTAATCATTTTATATCCTAATTTCTCAAAGAACAAAAACTATGGAAACATTTTATATGTAATTTGTTTCTTTGAAGTTTTTTTTATTACATTTGCCGCCATTAAAAATCAATAGAATTATTTTATGGATGAAAAACTAAAAGAAATCCTTGAAAAAGCCCGTGATATATCTTTTACTTATGGCATCAGAAGTATGTCGATGGATGACATCAGCAGAAAATTAGGAATATCGAAAAGTACACTTTACAAATATGTAAAAAGCAAAACAGACCTTGTAGCAAAGGTTATGGAATTTGAAAGATATGGTTTTAAAAATATTTTTGACAAATATGATTTTGAAGGTGTAAATGCAATTGACATTCTTTTAACAGTAAGTAAAGAAGTTTCCAATAACTTCCGAAATGTTAATCCTTCAATCACATTCGAGCTTAAAAAATATTATCCAAAACTTTATCAGGAGCATATTGATATAAGAACAAATTTTATTTTCAAAAAGATAAAAATCAATTTACAAAAAGGTATTAATCAGGGAATATACCGCGAAGACTTGAGTATTGAGCTTGCTGCACGTTTATATATTAGTCGTTTGCTTGATTTGCATAATCCTGATTTTTTTCCTCCTGAGGAATTTAAGTTTCAGACATTATTCGATTTTATGTTTGAAAACTGGATAAGGGGAATATCAAAACCTGAAGGTATTGCACATTTTGAAAAACAATTTGAAAAAGAAAAGAAAAAACTTGACATAAATAAATGATAGAAATATAATGAGATTAAAAATTATTTACTTAGCATTTTCAATTTTATTTCTTGTAAGCAATAAAATTAATGCACAATCACAAAGCACTTTTACTTTAAAAGAAGCACAGGAATTTGGATTAGAAAACAATCATGATATTAGAAATTCGAAAACTGATATCGAAATAGCAAAAAAACAAGTTAAAGAAACCATAACAATTGGTTTACCACAAATAAATGCATCAATATCTTCAACAAATTATATAGATATTCCTACAACTCTGATGCCTGATTTTATTTCTCCTGCAGTTTTTGCTGTTAATGAAAACTATTTTGGACTCACACCTACACAAAACCCCGGAGAGATGACTTTTTTCCCGGTTAGTTTTGGGACTGAATTTAATGCATCGGCAGATATTTCAGTAAATCAATTGATTTTTAGTGGAGATTATATTGTTGCTTTAAAATCGGCAAACACATATCTGCAAACAACAAAACTCCAGAATAAAAAAACTGAAATCGATCTTAAAGAATCCATTGCTAAAGCATATTTTATTGTTCTTGCAACAGAAAAAAATTCCAAAATACTTAAAGAAACTTTGGAAGAACTAAAGAAGATGTTATACGAAACAAATGAAATGTATAAAGCTGGTTTTGTTGAAGATACTGATGTTGTGCAACTCGAATTAATGGTTTCTGATCTTGAAACATCATTATTAACAGTTGAAAAACAACTCGATATTGCATATACATTTTTGAAATTTAATATGGGATTTGACCTAAACTCTGAAATTGTTTTGAGTGAAGATTTAAATAGCCTTGTGAGCAAAGCCGAAAGCGATCTTTTTGTTAAAACAGGGTTTCAAATTAATAAGAATATTGATTTCAAAATATTTCAAAGTCAGAAAGAACTTGCATATAAAGAATTGCTTCTTGAAAAATCTGCATATTTACCTACAATATCAGCATTTTTTAAAGCTTCAACAAACGCAATGCGTAGTGAATTCGATTTTTTTGATGCAAAAAAAGAGTGGTATCCATCAACAATTTGGGGAGTTCAAATGCAGGTACCAATTTTTAGCAGCGGTAAAAGAAAATATAGAGTACAAAAAGCAAAATTAAAACTTAAAAAGACGAACGAGTTTCAGGCAAAAATTAAAGAAGGCCTTCAGGTTGAAGAAAAACAATCAAGAGCCGATCTTAATAATGCTTTTCTTGTTTATAAAAACAAAATTAAAAGCCAGAAAAACGCAAAAAAAATATTTAAAAAAACCGAGTTTAAATATCTCGAAGGAATGGTTTCAAGCATGGAACTTCTTCAGTCACATAATCAGTATCTTTCTTCTGAGGGAAATTATATCAAGGCTGTGTTAGACCTATTGAATGCAAAACAAAAAATGATAAAATTATTTGAGAAATAAAAAATGGATCAAAAAGAAATACAAATAGTTAAACAGGTTCTGGAACTTTATAAAAAGTATGGAATAAAAAGTGTTACAATGGATGATGTTTCAACTCATATGGCTATTTCTAAAAAAACACTTTACAAATATGTTTCTGACAAAAGTGATCTTGTAAATAAAGTTGTTAATTATGATATGGAAAAGAGGGGAGTTGCATTCAAAAATATTTTTTCAAAACCTATGAATGCCATTGAAGAACTTCTTGAAGTAAACAAACTAATTACTGAATTTGTTGTTAATTACAATTGTTCAATGGAATATGATCTTCAGAAATATTACCCTGAAATTTTTATGAAAATAAAAAAAGTAAAAAGGGAAAATATGTTTTCTGCGATTATCAATAATCTAAAAAAAGGGAAAAAGGAAGGTTTGTACAGAAAAAATCTTAACGAAGAAATAATTACTAAGCTTCATGTTTTCAGGATTGAGAACAGAGTAGAACCTGATCAGTTTTCACCTGATGAAATTGCATCGCCGGAATTTATTAACGAGGTTTTTAGTTATCATATTCGTGGTATTGTTAACAAAACCGGTCTTGAATTATTCGAGACATCAAATTTTGAACTTATTAAAAAATAAAATAAAATGAAGAAAATATTAAATATTGCAATCATAGCATTATTAGCAGCATGTAGTTCACCTACAGACAAACCAATTAGCAAAAAAGATAATATTATTAAAACTCCTGTTACAGTTGTTACACTTCAAACCAAAGAGTTTAATCATTTCTTTAAAGTCAGTGGAACAGTTGAAGCTATTAACGCAGCATTTATCAGCCCGGAAATAAATGGTCAAATTAAAAATATTTATGTTGAAGAAGGAGATCGTGTAACAAAAGGACAAGCACTTGCTAAACTTAATACCAGTATAGTAGATAATGGAATTAATGAACTTAAAACTTCTTTAGAGCTTGCAAAAACTGTTTTCAAAAAACAAAAACAATTGTGGGAAAAAGAGATTGGTTCTGAAATACAATTTCTCGAAGCAAAACATTCGAAAGAATCGTTGGAAAACAAATTAAAAACTCTTACAGCTCAGAAACAAATGGCAATTGTTAAAGCTCCTATTGACGGAATTATTGATGAGATATTTCTGAAAGAAGGTGAACTTGGAATACCAGGAAGGCAAATGATGCAAATTGTAAATTTAACTGACCTTTATATTAATGCAGACGTTGCAGAATCGCATATTGCCGATGTAAAAGCAGGTGATAAAGTCGTTCTTAGTTTTTCTTCTTTCCCTGAAATAGAAATGAAAGTTCCGGTTTTTAGAATAGGAAATATTATTAATCCTGCAAACCGAACTTTTAAAGTGCAGCTTAAAATCAAAAATCAAGAAAATAAACTAAAGCCAAATCTTATGTCTCTTATTATGATAAATGACTTTACCGAAGAATCAGCTTTAGTTGTACCTACAGAAATTATTAAGCATGATATTAATGGTTCGTATTTATATGTTGTAGAAAATTTCGACAAAAAAAATATCGCACAAAAAAAATATATTCAAACAGGATTATCATATAACCAGGAAACAATGATTACAGACGGAGTAAAAGCAGGTGAAATTATAGTAGTTAAAGGTTATTCCCAGATTTCTGCCGGTGTTGAAGTTTTAATAGTAAATAATTAGAAAGAATATTTGAAATATGAGTAATATTAAAGATAAACCCCAGAAAGTTATCAGAGATTTTAAGATAACAAGTCTGGCTCTGAAAAATAAAAATACAGTTTTTCTCCTTACATTGATTCTTTTGGGCTTCGGAATGTTTTCGTACATGAAACTTCCAAAAGAATTATTCCCTGATATTAACATTCCAACAGTGATGGTTCAAACCATTTATCCCGGTAATCCACCTGTTGATATGGAAAATTTGGTTACACGTCCTCTTGAAAAAGAAATCGAAAGTGTAAAAGGGTTAAAAAAAATGACATCAAATTCAAGTCAGGATGCCTCAATGATTTTTGTTGAATTTAATTCGGATGTTGAAATCAAAGATGCACTTCAGGAAGTAAAAGATGCTGTTGATAAAGCAAAAAAAGAACTGCCAAACGATTTGCTTGAAGATCCATCAGTCACAAATATTGATTTTTCCGAATTCCCAATTATTAATATTAACTTATCAGGGGATTTTAGTATTAACGAGCTGAAAACCTTTGCCGAATATCTTGAGGATGAAATAGAACCTATTTCTGAAATCTCAAAAGTTGAAATAACAGGTCTCGACGAAAGAGAAATTAAAATTAATGTAGATCCTTATAAACTCGAATCTTTTGAACTTAGTTTTAATGATATTGAAACTGCTATTGCTCAAGAAAACATTTCAATTTCAGGTGGTGAAATCAAACTTGGCGAATCGCGTCGTTCGATTAGAATTCTTGGAGAATTTAAAAACACCAATGAAATTGAAAATATTATTATAAAAAGTGAAAAAGGAAATATTGTTTATTTAAAAGATGCTGCCGAAGTGATTTATGGATTTGCTGAACCGGAAAGTTTTGCTCGTCTGAACAAACATTCAGTGGTAACTTTACAAGTTATTAAAAAAAGTGGAGAAAATCTTCTTCAGGCAACGGATAAAATTTTTAAAATACTTGATGATTCACGTAAATCAAATGTGTTGCCAAAAAGCCTGAATATTTCAATTACTAATGACCAATCTGATATTGTAAGAAATCAGCTAAGCAATCTTGAAAACAGCATGATAATGGGTGTTATTCTTGTTGTTTTGGTTCTTTTCTTTTTCCTTGGCAGAAGAAATGCTCTTTTTGTTGGAGCAGCAATTCCTACATCAATGTTTATTTCATTTATGGTTCTTGGGCTTATGGGCTCAAAAATCAATATGATTGTTCTTTTTTCATTGATACTTGCACTTGGAATGTTGGTTGATAATGCTATTGTTGTTGTTGAAAATATTTATCGCTTTATCGATAGAGGGTATAAAAAAACTGAAGCAGCAAAATTAGCTGTTGGTGAAATTGCCATGCCAATTATTACTTCTACAATCACTACACTCGCAGCTTTTATTCCACTTATTTTTTGGGATAGTATGATGGGAGAGTTCATGAAGTTTCTGCCAATGACATTAATAATTGTACTTACATCATCGTTATTTGTTGCTCTTGTTTTTATTCCGGTGCTTTCGGCAACTTTTATTAAACCGGGCCAGCAAAATCAATATATTAACAAAAAAAAGCTGTGGATTCTTGCTATTGCCATGATTATTATTTCATTCGTCTTTTATAACTTTTCTAATAACATTATTGGTAGCCTTTTATTAATTTTTGCCCTTATTGGGATATTAAATATTGTATTTTTAAACTCTGCATCAAAGTGGTTTCAAAATGTTTTTCTTGTTAAATTAGAATCAACATATCTTAAAGCTTTAAAATTTGCTTTACGGAAAAAAAATCCACATTATGTTATTTTGGGTACTGTTGCTTTATTAGTTTTAACCATTGTGTTTTTTACAATCAGAAAACCAAATATAGAATTTTTTCCTTCCGGAGATCCCAAGTATGTAAATGTACTTGCCGAGTTACCTACCGGGACTGATATAACCGCAACTAATTCAACAATGAAAATTATTGAGCAAGATGTCTATAAAATTGTAAAACCATACGAAAATATTGTTAAGTCAATTCATACAGTTGTTGGAAGTGGTGCAGTTGGCGAATTTTCAGGTTTCTCAGGCAGAGGTGGAGGACCAAATAAAGGTCTTATTACTATTTCATTTATTGATTACGAGAATAGGGGCGATATAAGTACTTCGACAGTTCAAAAAAAGCTTAGCGATAATTTGGTAAATAAATACCCCGGAATAGTATTATCTGTAGAAAAACAAACTAATGGACCACCAACAGGAAAACCCATAAATATTGAGATCAGTGGAAACGAATTTACCAAACTTCTTTTCCTGACAGACACTCTTCAAACTTATATTCAAAATTCGGGAATAGAAGGTATCGAGAGTTTAAAAATTGATCTTGCTATTGGTAAACCTGAATTGATAGTTCATATCGACAGAGAAAATGCAAGACGGTTCGGACTTTCAACCGGACAGATAGCAATGACTTTGCGAACAGCTCTTTTCGGAAAGGAAATTTCTAAATTTAAAGTTGGTGAAGAAGAATATCCAATTCAATTAAGGTTACAAAAAAAATATCGGTATGACCTTTCCGCATTAATGAATCAGAAAGTAACATTTAGATCTCAATCAACAGGGAAAATACATCAGGTACCAATTTCTGCTGTAGCTGATATCGAATACAGCTCAACTTATGGCTCAATTTTGCGTATTGACGGAAAACGTGTTATTACAATATTTTCGAATGTAATTGAAGGATATAATGCAACGAATATCAACAAGGAGCTAAAAGATCTTCTTTCAAATTTTGATATGCCTGAAGGTTATAAATATAATTTTACCGGAGAGCAACAAGAGCAGGCAGAATCAATGGCATTTCTTATAAAAGCATTGCTTATTGCGATTAGTTTAATTACGCTTATTCTGGTAACTCAATTTAATTCGGGTGTTAAACCATTAATAATTATGGCAAGTGTGCTTTTTAGTACTATTGGGGTTATTGGCGGAATAGCTATTTTTAATATGAACGTTGTAATAATTATGACAGGTATTGGAATTGTTGCCCTTGCGGGTGTTGTTGTGAATAATGCTATTGTTCTAATCGATTATATTGATCTTCTGAAAAAGCGTAAACGTAAAGAATTAAATATAGAAGAAAATGCAATTCTTAATTATGTAGATGCTACAGAATGTGTTGTTGAGGGTGGAAAAACCCGTCTTCGTCCTGTACTTTTAACAGCAATAACAACAATTCTGGGTTTGCTTCCAATGGCATTAGGAATGAATATCAATTTTGAAACTTTTCTGTCAAGCTTTAATCCTCATATTTATTTTGGTGGAGATAATGCAGCATTCTGGGGTCCCATTTCATGGACAATAATTTTCGGACTTACGTTTGCAACATTTCTTACATTAGTTGTTGTTCCTGCAATGTATCATGTATTGTATATAATAAAATCAAAAGTTGTTAAAATAAGAGGATAATATAAAAATTAAGACAAGAGGTGTTTTAAATAACTACTTGGGAAATCCAAAGAGAATTTATAACATTTGAAAATTTCACAAACAAACTATAAATTTTATTGCTAAAATAATTGTTTTATAATCTATAAAAATAATCTCTGGAATGGAATTTAAATCCTGGGTTTTATAGAAATTTAAATCAGTTAGACTAAATGTTTGCTCCACAAAATTAAAGTCTAACTGATTTAAATTTCCTTTTTGTAAATTCTATACTTTTTATAAACTTTACCACCCATCTTTTCCATTTCAGCTCTTACTTTTGTATTGCCTTCTAATTCAAGATGACTGTCAATATTAGTCATCCCTTTTTTTTGAGCTGAACGTAAAGTCTTTATCCCCAAAATT
Organism: uncultured Bacteroidales bacterium; assembly: GCA_964404485.1. Taxonomy (GTDB): domain Bacteria; phylum Bacteroidota; class Bacteroidia; order Bacteroidales; family JAIORY01; genus JAIORY01. The sequence continues at coordinate 9,411 of CAYOKJ010000101.1, forward strand.
GAATCAAGCCCAATACCACGGTATTTGGGATCGATGGCACCAAGAAGAAGAACTAATTTTTTGGTTTTCTTTCCCGAGCGTAATATTTTCAATATTCCAAAAGGAAATAATTTTCCTTTTGCTTTTTTAATTCCCTGACTAATGTCTGGCATTGCAAGAATAAAAGCTACTTCCTTCCCATCCTTATATACTAGTTTAACAAATTTAGGGTCAATAACCGGTAAATAAATATCTGCAAATTCAATAGCCTCCTCATCACTAATTGGGGCAAAACCATAAATATCAACGAAAGTTTTATTTACCATCCTAAATACGGGAACAATATAAGGTTTAAGCTTTTTGCGACTTGTAAATTCTAATACTTCAAAATCATTATTTTTATTTACTCTTTCAAATATTCTGCTATAGAATTCAGGTATTTTTTCCGGAACAGGAATATTATATGCAACGAGATCAGTTTTTTTTGTAAATCCCTCTCCCTCCAATAATCTAACAAGATATTTTTCATTATATATTGTCGAAATAACAGGGTGATGTTCATAACCTTCAATAAGTAAACCCTGAGGATCTTTATCATTAAATCCAAATGGACCAACTAACTCATTCATGTTTTTTTCTTTTGCCCAATCTTTAATTTTTTCAAACAGAAGTTTAGCAATTTCAGCAGCATCATAACAAACAAAATGCTCAAAACGAGCAGTTTTTTCATTTTTTAACAAATTATACTCTTTGTTGATAATACCCATAATTCTACCAACAACTTCTTTTCCACGAAAAGCAAGAAATAAAATAGTATCGCAATATTTATAATGTTTATATTTTTTTTTATTAAAATATTTCCATTCATCAGAATATATTGGAGGAACCCAAACAGAATTATTTTTATAAATCTTTGCCGGAAGATAAATAAACTGTTTTAATTCATTTTTACATCTAACTTCTCTTATTTCAATTTTCATTTTATTAATTTTGATTTCTTCAAAAATAATGAAAAAGAATTTATGCAATCTTTTTTCAAAATTTTTTGTCTTATAATATATTGAGACAAAAAGTTATTCGTCTGATTTTATGAGCGTTATATATTGAGCTGCAAACTCATTTTTTTTTATTTCAATAAAAAATAAAATAATTTGTAAATTTTTTGCAATCTTTTACTAATTTATCTTGTTAAATTTACTTTAACTAAAGTATCATTATACTTCTGAAAGTTTGTAGTCAATCTGAATGCACTCAGAAAAAAAATCATAGAAAAGTGTCTAAAAAATGACACTAAGACACAGGAAAAACCAGTTAAACCCCCAAATCACAACTAAAAAGGCAACTGTAAATTTTAACTCAAAGTCTGAAGTAACGATTTTTAATACAAACGAAAGGAAAAAAGGAAATTTCAACTTAGGAGTTTTTGTTAA
>CAYOKJ010000102.1:0-8356 GCA_964404485.1 uncultured Bacteroidales bacterium
TTTTCCATTTATCATAAACATATTCAAAACTTTCGTTTGATAAAGGAGAACCTGTTGAAGTAATAGCTTTTAGTTTTGAAAAATCTGATATTTCCATTGGCACAACTCCCTCTGCTTCTAATGATGCAATGTATTTTGCGCTTGTCCCGAAAATTGTAATGTCTAATTCGTCAGCCATTTTTAGTAAAGCATCTGCTCCGGGATAAAACGGATTTCCATCAAAACAAACAATTGTTGCACCTACTGCCAGACTACTTACAAACCAATTCCACATCATCCATCCACAAGTAGTAAAATAAAAAATTGTATCATCTTCAGTAAGATCACAATGTAAACGAAGCTCTTTTAAGTGCTGAATTAAAGTTCCTCCTGCAGAATGTACAATACTTTTTGGAAGTCCTGTTGTTCCTGAAGAGTACATAATGTACAATGGATGATCGAAAGGAAGTTGCTCAAAAGTCATTTCCTCTTTTACTGGCTGAGAAAAGTCTTCCCATGTCATGGAGTTTGAAATTTCTTCGATATTTCTATTTCCGGTATAATCAATCAAAACAACTTTTTCTACAGAAGGTAGTTTGTCAAGTATTCCTTTAAGTTTTTCCTGAGAATCAAAAACTCTGCCTTTAAAAAAATATCCATCAGCGGCAAAAACTACTTTTGGCTCAATTTGACTGAAACGATCAAGTACACCTTTTATACCAAAGTCGGGTGATGAAGATGACCAAATAGCTCCAATAGAAGAGGCTGCCAGCATAGCGATAATTGCTTCAGGCATGTTTGGAACAAACCCTGCAACTCTGTCATTTTTTTTTACACCAAGTCTTTTTAATCCTTCGGCAATGCGGTGGACCTCGTCAAATAATTCTTTATAAGTGATAGTTTTTTTTACTTTGTCTTCTCCTCTGAAAATTATTGCAGGATGGCTGTCTCTTCTCTGAAGAAGATTTTCTGCATAATTTAATCGGGCTTCATTAAACCATTTAGCACCGGGCATTTTTTTAGGATTATCAACAACAGAAGTATAATTCTTTGAATGAATGATGTTTGAATAATCCCAAAACTCTCCCCAGAAATTGCTGACATTTTCTATACTCCATTTATGAAGCTCATAATATTCTTTAAAACCCCGATTATATTTTTGATTTATCTCCGTAAGAAAATCAAACATTTGTGATTTTTGAGCTTTTTCTTTATTTGGTTGCCAAAGGGTTTTATATCTCATAATAAATTGTTTTGGTATTGAGGAATTTGATGTTTTCTTGAGTTATGTAAAACGTCCTATTTCTGAACTTCAATTCAGATGAGATTAACACCCAATATATCGTGAGATTACAAGTCTTTGTATTTCTGATGTTCCTTCACCGATTTGCAATAATCTCTGATCGCGGAAGAATCTTTCAATATCATAATCTTTCATCAAGCCATAACCGCCGTGAATTTGAACTGCTTCATCGGCAACTTCTTTAGCAACTTCCGAGCAGTAAAGTTTCGACATGGCAGCTTCTTTGGCAAAAGCTTTATTGTTGTCTTTCAACCAGCAAGCTTTGTAAAGGAGATTACGAGCCAATTCAATTTTTGTAGCCATATCAGCTAATTTAAAAGCATTGATTTGAAATTTGCAAATTGGTTTTCCGAATTGTTTCCTTTCCTGAGAATATTGAAGTGCTAATTCATAGGCTCCCTGTGCACAACCCAAACCCATTGCAGCAATCGACAATCTTCCGTTATCAAGCGTACTTAACATAATTTTTGAGCCCTGACCAATTTTCCCAAGAAGATTTTCTTTTGGCACTTTACAATCATCAAAATAAAGTTCGGCGGTGTCGGAAGCTCTCCACATCATTTTACCGTGCATACTTACTCTTTTAAACCCTGGGGTGTCTTTATCAACTATTATGCAAGTAAATTCTTTTCTTCCGTCTTTTTCACCGGAAACTGTTTGCACTGTTGAGCCTATAGATATATCAACAGAACCATTAGTAATAAAAATTTTTGAGCCGTTGATTGTCCATATTTCATTTTCAAGAACAGCTTTGGTTTTTGTGCCTCTTGAGTCGGAGCCTGCATCAGCTTCTGTTAGTCCGAATCCCCACAAAGCTTCTCCTGTACAAAGTTGTGGGAGATATTTTGTTTTTTGTTCCTCTGTGCCGTAATAGTAAAGCGGTCCGATACCAAGAGAGTTGTGAGCTGCAAGAGTGGCTGCCTGAGATCCATCGATTCGTGCTATTTCTTCCACAGCAATAATATAAGACAAAGTGTCTAATTCTTGTCCTCCATATTTTTCCGGCAGATACATGCCGAATAATCCAAGCTCTCCAATCTTTTTTGTCAGCTCAATTGAAAATTCTGCTTTTTCATCTAATTCTTTTGCGAGAGGTTTTATTTCTCTTTCAGCAAAATCTCTTACTGTTTCTTTAATAAGAGATTGTTCTTCGGTTAATTCAAAATTCATTATTTTATGTTTTAAGATTATTCAAATTCAACAAGTACCTGACCTGCATCAACCATTTCATCGAGTGAAACATCAATATTTGTAATTACCATATCTTTTGTTGCTACAATATTATTTTCCATTTTCATTGCATCAATAATTAAAACAACCTCATCTTTTTTAACCTCATCACCTTTTTTAACATTGATTTTAAATACTCTGCCGGGAAGTGGAGATATTAGATTATTTCCTTCGTCGATTGATGATTCTCCGTCATCAACAGAAGCAATTCCTTCTTCAAGAATATCGTTACGAATAAATTGGAAATCTTTTTTGTTGATTGTTGTTTTTGTTTTGCCTCCATCACCTTTTTGGATACTTGCAAAATATTTTTCATCATCAATAGTAAAATCAATTTCTCCTTGATCAATAAAATCAATTTTTGCTGTGAATATTTTGTCTGACAATTCAAATTCATATTCATCATCTTTTGCTTTATTAATGTTTATGCTATATTCTTTTTCATCGAATATTACAATAATAGAAATAAGATTTCTCCAGTATCCAATTGATTCCCAGATATTATGTTTTTTAATACAAGGTTCTGGTGGAGTAATCTGTTTATTATTCAGTCCATAAAGCAAATATGCAATCATTGCAATTGGATAATCAACTTCATTTTTTGAATATGAATTACGGTTTGGAGTTTGTTTTTCTTTCACGGCAATTTGTGTTTTAGTATTTGAACTTTGTGATTTTATCTTTTGAATTTCATCATCGAATCTTTTCTTGGCAAGACCTGATTTATAATCCCTGTATTGGGTTTCATGCATAGCAAATTCGAATAGTTCTTCATCGTTTTCACCTGTTTCCCATCCATTCTCCAGCATTTCTTTTCTGAAGGTATCCAAAACATCAGGATAAGCATCTTGAGGAACACCCTTATAAAATTTAAATTTTTTCTTTTTCGCAAGATCAATAATTTCCGGATCAAGCGGGCCGGGTAATTTTCCTGCTTTTCCAAGAATCATATTCCATGTGTTATCATCCATCATCGAATATCTTTTTTCTCCTTTTGCAAGTTGGACAATATTAAGTAAAGCAACATTTTTTACATATTGACTAAATGGAGTAACAAGAGGAGGATATCCGAGCTTTGGCCAAACAAATGCAACTTCATCAAATAATTTAATAAGAAGCTCGTCTTCTGTTAGTTCATCTTTTCCATGAGTTTTAAGCGAAATGTTTATTCCCTGTTGAACACCTTTCAGGTCGGCCATTAAGCTTCCCATCATACCACCAGGCAATCCTGATTGTATCATTAATGATGAAAGGAATCTGTTTTTCGGATTAATAAAATGACCCAAAAAGTCATCCATAAAACTTTGTGTTAAAGCCCTGGCTTCCATGTATGCTTTCATGTTAATTTCAGGGACATCAAATCCTGCATCATAAAGCATCTCACGAATTGTGATAACATCAGGATGAACCATTCCCCATGAAAGAGGCTCCATGGCAACATCAATATAATCGGCACCGGCTTTGGCAACTTCAAGGGTTGATGCTACTGAAAAACCGGGTCCTGAATGTCCGTGATATTGGACAATTATTTCTGGATGTTTGTCTTTAATAGACTTAACTAATTTCCCAAGAGTAACAGGACGACCAATTCCGGCCATGTCTTTTAGACAAATTTCATCAGCACCAAATCCTACAACTTTATCAACAATATCCATATAATATTTAACAGTATGGATTTCTGAATGAGTGATACTTAATGCCACCTGTGAAATCATTCCTGCTTCTTTAGCATATTTTACTGAAAGCTCGAGGTTTCTTGGGTCGTTTAATCCACAAAATGAACGCGAAATATCTGTGCCCTGTGCTTTTTTTACCTGATACATTAGATGACGAACATCTTTCGGAACAGGAAACATCCTAATACCATTCAGGGCTCTTTCAAGCATGTGTGTTTGTATTCCTGCATCATTAAAAGTTTTTGTCCATTCTCTAACAGCATTATTTGGATTTTCGCCATAAAGCAGATTAACTTGCTCAAAAGCTCCCCCATTAGTTTCTACTCTCGAAAAACATCCCATATCAACTATCACAGGAGCGATCTTAATAAGTTGATCAACCCGGGGTTGATATTTCCCCGAAGATTGAAACATGTCTCGATATATTAAACTAAATTTTATAGATCTTTTTTTCATTATAATCTTTTTAATATTCGTTATTTTGATTTTATCCAATTTGGTTTTCTTTTTTCAAGAAATGAAGCCATACCTTCTTGTCCTTCTTTTGAAGCCCTAAGCTCTGCTATCAGTCTTGAAGTATAATCTATTGATTCTTCAAAATCCAAATTATTTGAGATTGTATAAATTAATTTTTTGCAAGCTGCCATCGCATCAGGACCGCTCGACATTAATATTTTTATAGTCTTGTTTACATGCTCCTCTACGTCTTCAATGGGCAATGATTTATTTACAAGACGATAATGTTCGGCTTCTTTCCCAAGAAATCTTTTTCCTGTAAGCATTAGGTCTTTGGCACCAAATTCACCAATACGTTTAACAACATAAGGTGAAATAGTTGCAGGTACAATTCCCAATTTTACTTCTGCGAAAGCAAATTTTGTATCATCGGTACAATAAACAAAATCACAAGCTGCAAGCAAACCATTTGCTCCGCCAATTGAAGCACCTTGCACAACGGCAATGGTTGGTTTATTACAAGTATAAATTACGTTAAAGCATTTTGCTAATTTCAGACTGTCCTGATAATTTTCTTCGAAACCAAATTCTGCAATACCTTTCATATAATTAAGGTCGGCACCGGCACAAAATGATTTTCCTCGTCCACGCAGAACAGCAATACGCACTTCACCCATATTATTTATTTCTTCGAAACAATCGATTATTTCTGCAATCATTTCTGCATTCATAGCATTGTGCTTGTCGGGACGGTTAAGCCAGACAGTGCCTATATTTTCAGTTAACTCAAATTCTATATTTTGATAGTTTTTCATTGATTATTTTCTTTATTGATTGTTTTGTAAGTGAAAAAATAACGATTAAAAAAAATTCAATTTTACATTCTAAAAACACCATATTTTTGATCGGGGAATTCTTCGTTTAGTGATGCTGCAATTCCCATTGCGATAATTTTTCTTGTGTCAACAGGATCAATAATACCATCGTCCCAAAGACGTGCTGTACTGAAGTATGCCGAACCTTCGTGATCATATTTTTCGATAATTGATTTTCTGAGGGCATCGATTTCTTCCTGTGGCATTTTTTTTCCTTGAGCTTTATATTGATCTTTTTTAACAGTTATCAAAACATTGGCAGCTTGCATTCCACCCATTACAGAGATTTTTGCATTAGGCCACATAAACATTAACCTTGGATTGAATGCTCTACCTGCCATTCCATAATTTCCGGCTCCGAACGAACCACCAAAAATTACAGTAAACTTAGGAACTGTTGCGTTAGAAACAGCATGAACCAGTTTTGCGCCATCTTTAGCAATTCCACCTCTTTCGAAATCTTTTCCAACCATAAAGCCTGTAATATTCTGAAGGAATAATAAAGGAATTTTTCTGGAAGTACATAATTCAATAAAATGAGTTCCTTTTAAAGCAGATTCTGAAAACAAAACACCGTTATTTGCAATTATTCCAACAGGGAAACCCATTATTTTTGCAAAACCTGTTACCAGAGTTTTTCCGTAATTTTCTTTAAATTCATGAAATTTACTTCCATCAACAATACGCATAATGATTTCGTGTGGATTAACCATTTTTCTTAGGTCAACAGGAGCAATACCGTAAAGTTCTTCAGGGTCATAAAGAGGTTCTTCAATATCTTTAACTTCTAATTTTTGTTTTTCTCTAAGTTCAAAATTCTCGAAAATATTTCTACAGATCTGAATTGCATGAGTATCATTCTCGGCAAGATGATCGGCAACACCTGAAATAGAAGTATGAACTAATGCTCCACCAAGTTCTTCAGGAGTAACAACTTCGCCGGTAGCAGCCCTTACTAATGGAGGACCACCTAAAAATATTGTTCCCTGATTTTTTACAATAATTGTCTCATCACTCATTGCAGGAACATAAGCTCCTCCGGCAGTACACGATCCCATAACAATTGCAATTTGGGGAATACCTTTGGCTGAAAGCTGTGCTTGATTAAAAAACAATCTCCCAAAATGATCTTTGTCGGGAAAAACTTTTGCTTGCTCAGGTAGAAAAACTCCACCGGAATCAACCAAATAAACACATGGTAAATGGTTTTCCATTGCAATTTCCTGTGCACGCAAGTGTTTTTTTATTGTTTCTTTAATGTATGTACCACCTTTTACAGTTGCATCATTTGCAATAATTATTGTTTCATTACCATGAATAACACCAATACCTGTTACTATTCCAGCTGATGGATGTTTATTATCAAAAATGTTATAAGCAGCAAGAGATGATAATTCAAGAAATGGTGTATTTGGGTCAACAAGTTTATTGATCCTTTCTCGAGCTAATAGCTTTCCTCTTGATTTGTGTTTTTCTATTGCTTTTTCTGATCCACCTTTAGTAACTTCGCGATGAATCTCTTTATAATTCTTCAGGATTTTAACGAATTCGCTTTTATTCTTGATAAAATCTTCTGAATTTGTGTCGATCTTTGATTCTAGTTTAAACACGATTTATTGGGTTTTATTTATATATAATTTATTTTATAATTAATCACTCTTTTCTGTTTTAATAAAAAAAATTAGATGCAATTATAAGAATTTTTTTTTAATTATAAAGAAAAGAATATTTGCTAATCTGTGTATGATGATGAAAATGTTGAAAACATGTATTATTATTTTACTCTAATCTCAAAAGATTTTTTATTTTAGCAGATGATGAAATGAAAAAAATAGACAAAATAAATATAAAAAAAAGCTTATGAATTATCCAAAAAAAGTTAAAATTGGCGAAATAACTGTAAGAGATGGTTTTCAACATGAAGAAATATTTATTCCTACAGAAGCAAAATTGTGGGTTTTGGAGCAGTCAATATTGGCTGGTTTCAAACATGTTGAAACTACAAATTTCGGGAATCCCCGTGGTTTACCACAATTTCAGGATGCTGACCTTTTAATGCAAAAACTCTATAAAAGCAAAAAAGTAAAACATTTGTTAGATGATGTTACTTTAACTGCGATTACAATCAGAGAGAGGTCAATTGAACGGGCAATTCAGGCAAAAAAAGATGGCTATGGTCCTGATAGAATCCTTGTTATGGTTTCGACAAGTGAATCTCATCAAAAAGTAAATTCGGGATTAAACCTTGCTGATTACTGGAAAATGTGTGAAAAATATATTCCAAAATGTCATGATGCCGGAATTTTGGTTAATGGAACAGTTAGTACTATCTGGGGTTGCCCCATCGAAGGACCCACAGAGATGACCAAAGCAATTGACTTTACAAAACGTTGGTTGGATATTGGAGCTGATGACATTGAACATGCCGACCACGATGGTTCTGCTTCTCCCGATCGTGTTTACAAATATTTTTCGATGTTGCTTGATGCAATTCCAAAACCGGAAAAACATATTGCTCATTTTCATGTAACAAGAGGTTGGGGTTCAGCAAATGTACTTGCTGCTTTACAAGCAGGGATCACAAATTACGAATCAACTTTTGGTGGTATAGGCGGACAACCTGCTAATTTTGTTGACAGAGTTCCGGTAAGCGGAACAGGTGCATATTATTACAAAGATCCAAATCTTGTGGGATTGGTTTCTACCGAAGATATGGTTGTTATGATGGATGAAATGGGAATTGATACAGGTGTTGATATTGATAAAGTTCTGGAAATTGGGAATACTGTTGAAAAAATACTTGGTCGCCGATTACGCTCAGAAGCTATTAAAAACGG
>CAYOKJ010000102.1:8456-10805 GCA_964404485.1 uncultured Bacteroidales bacterium
AATTTGGATACAAAAAATCTAATTTCTTATCTTGATAAAAATATAATTGAACATAAATTAAATAAAAATGCACTTAATTTTGCGGTGCAAAAAGCACAGCAAATTTTCTAAACAATTAATACATGGATAAAACAATTAATTCTCAAAATGATTTGAATCATAAAGAAACGGCAAAACTTATAATTGATTATTTTCATCGTTTAATGATGCATTACGCAATGTGGTACGCAGAAGTTCAGCATCAGTTTGGACGAGAAAAAGCACAGAAAGTGATGAATGATGCACTGTCGAAAAGTTATCACATTCAAATGAAAAGATTGGGAAAAACTCTTGGATTTGAAATGGAAGATGAAATTCCAAAACCAATGCTTGAACTGCCGAAGGAAAAGCTTTTGGAATTGAAAGAAAAAGTAGCTGTAAACTGGTTGGCAAACGATGGTGTTTGGTTTCAGGCGGTTGAATTTACCAGAGGGATGAACGATGCAAAAAGATGTAACGACAGTTGTTGGGGACAGTTTTCTCCTTTCGAAGCCTGGTCGATAAAACGCTTTTTAAATCTACCTGAAAATCCAGGTCTGGAAGGACTGAAAAAAGCACTAAATTTTCGTTTATATGCAACAGTTAACGAGCAATCAATAAGCAAAGAAACTCCAAATAGTTTTGTTTTTCAGATGAATAATTGCAGAGTGCAAAGCGCCAGAAAAAGAAAAGGTCTTGATGATTACCCTTGCAAATCCGGCGGGCTGGTTGAATATACATCTTTTGTCGAAGCTATTGACCCGAGAATAAAAACCGAATGTATCGGTTGCCCACCTGACCCTCATCCTGAGGAATGGTTTTGTGCGTGGAGGTTTTCTATTGAGGAAGAGTAAATGGGAATTATTAATATGTCTAATGACCAAACTAATTTACCATGTTAGTTGTCAGGAGCAATCCTTTGTAATCTATTATTTCATACTCTAAAACTTCCAATCTTGTAAAGTTCATAAGCTATTAATGCTTCATGTCTTGCATCGTCTAATGCGCGATGAGCCTCTTCATATGCTATATTTGGAAAGAAATAGTCCCATGCTTCCTCCACCTTTGGCCACTTTGCATCACTAAACCCACGGTTTGGAGGCAAATCAACGACAGGTGCAGCTGTTAGCATGATGCAAGGTAATTCTTTAATTTTTAATCCTCTTGATTTTAAAAAACCAAAGTCAAATTTTTTATTGAATGCGGTGGCACCTAAGGAGTATTTATTTAAAATGCTTTGAATTTCTGGAATTATTATTGAAAAATCATTTGCCAATAAAACATCCTTGTAATTTAAGTTTGAATTTTGAAAAACCCAACCAAAAGGATGTTTAGTGTGTCTTTCACTGAAACCATTTTCTTTAACAATTGATTCAAACTCATCAGTAATATTTCCTGTTTCTAAATTTAATCCAACAATCCCTATTTCAACAATTAGTCCGCCTTGATTTTGAAAACCAGATGTCTCTATATCCACTATTGCTATTTCTTTCATTATGCCTTTTTATTATATACTTAACATATTATTAAGCAGCAATTTTAAGTATAATATGTTAATTATGCAAGTATAAATGCGATAAATTGATATGGATTAATAGATGACAATTCCTATGCTTTAGCATAATAGGCTTCTTTTATCGAAGCTATTGACCCGAGAATAAAAACAGAATGTATCGACTGCCCACTTGACCTTCATCCTGAGGAATGGTTTTGTGCGTGGAGGTTTTCTATGGAGGAGAAATAGATGGGCATCTATTTATAAATCTAACGTCCGAACTGAGACGCGCGGTAGTTTCGCGTCTTCTCAAGCGACTTGTTAGGATTTACCACCATTTATGAATTCCTTCATTGAACTCAAATACCTTGCAGTTATCGTCTGACCGATATGTATCAATGCTATTCATATTCCAGTTTAAATTGCTTTTAGTAGGTGGATATTTTTTTTCAATATTGTCTAGTGATGTGATGACTCCAGTTATGCTTTTTTCGGCATCAACGATAATAGCCAGATAGGGTGTACAATGAAATGTTTTGCATGTTTTTTCCATTTTAACAAAATTTCCATTTGAAATTTTTACCCTATCTTTTGTTTGCTCGCCAGTCCTTGTTCTGCCTTTTACGGAAATACCCATAACTTCATCTTTATGAGGGTTTTTAGCAATGACATCAATTCCTATGTAATCGACATGGATACATTCAAATCCGCTTTTTGACAATAAGTACATTATAAGGTGTTCAAAAAAATCACCTGCAATTTTTGAATGTCTTGGACTTTTTTTTACTTCCATTATTATTCCTCCAAATTAGTTTTTAATCCTAATATATTATTAA
>CAYOKJ010000103.1:0-3671 GCA_964404485.1 uncultured Bacteroidales bacterium
AAAAACTATTGAAATTTGTATTTTTGTTTTCAATAATTTAAAAAATCATTGTAAATTTATAAACTTATTAAAAATAGAATTTTGGCTCTATGTTGGAATAAGTGCGTAAATATTTAAAAGCCACAGATTCTCAGATTTATTAGTAAATTATTTTTACAGAAACATTTTTGTTTTGTTATCAGGCATTACAGAAAAAAAAAGAAATAATCTGTGAATCTGTGGCAAATTTGAAAACTCATATATTATTATAAGTAATTTATTTTACAGCTAAACAATTACTAAAATTGCAAACATTCAATCATAAAACCAAAATATTCTTACTAAGAAAAATACTATGTTTTTTCTTTTTGGTGATTACTATTTTTCCCATCAAGGCAGAAAATAATCCTAAGATTAAATCTATAAGAACAGATGTTTATGCTCGTTTTACGGATTTCTCACCTATTCTCGGAAATTCAGCAGGAAAAATTGTGGATATAGAACAAGATAAATACGGTTATATCTGGCTTGCAGGCACAAAATGTTTATCCCGCTTCGATGGAAATATTATCAAACATTATGTAAATGATTGGACTCCCGAATCTCTTCCTTCTTCAAAAGTTTATTGTATTGAGACTGATTACTTTGGAAGATTGTGGGTTGGAACAGAAAACGGTTTATGTTATTACGATTATAATAATGATGATTTTATAAAAATTTTTGGACCGGATACTACTAAAAATCCTTCCGATACTTTTTATATAAGAGAAATATTAGCAGAAGGTGATAGTTTGTTATGGATAAATACTCAACAAGGTTATCTTTGGAAAGTTGATATAAACACTCTTGAAGTTTTAAAGCAGTATAAACATCCATATACAGATCAGCCATATTATTATTATAATTCTGTTTTTCGTGATGATGATAAAAAAATTTGGCTGGGAGGTCGGGGACAAGGGCCATTTATACTCAATGAAAAAAATGGTAAATTAAAAAACTTTCCGAAAAGTAATTATATAGATATTCCCGGGATTAAAAGAGGAGATGATATTGCATATTTTAATATTGATTCAAAAGGAAATTTTTGGATTGGTTCTACAGATGGAATTTATCTGTACAACAAAAATGATTCTTCATTTAATATGTTTTACAAAACTTCTTCATGGGCGATGATCGAAGACCATCTGGGTGATCTATGGTTTGCAATTGCAAACGGACTTGGACATTATCATCATGAAAATGGAGAAATGATATTTTATTTACCAAATGAAGAAGATAATGAATCCCTTATTGGGAGTTATATATATGATGTTTTTGAGGATAATTATAATCAAATTTGGGTTGCATCTGCACGTGGAGTTTCTGTTTACAAACCTGAAACTCCGGGTGTTCAATATCTTTTTCATATTCCGGGAATTCAGGAAACACCAATTTCTTCTTCAATCTCAGCATTATCACAAGATGAAAAAGGAATAGTGTGGATTGGTACTTCAGAAAATGGTATTGACAGTTACGATCCGGAAGAATATGCTATTACTCATTTTAACACAAAAAATACAAAAGGTCTTCCTTCAGGTAAAATTCGAAGTATCACGATAAGTCCTGATGGAAATATTTATTGCGGATTGTGGGCAGGACTTGGTTTTGGTTTCCTTGATCCAGATAATAATAAATTTACTTTATATTCATATAATAAGAATAATACTACAGTTGATTGGTATAATGATATGGTTTTTGATAACTATGGAAATTTGTACCTTGGTTTTTGGGGCGCAGACGGACTTACAATGTTTGATCCATTAAAAGGTAAATTTGGGAAAAGCTTGAAAAATAAATTTAGGATGACATACTTTACTCGTTTGATAACTTGCCTTGAGATGGACAAATATGATAATTTATGGATGGGGACAACTTTAAGCGGATTGCATCTTTATCTTCCTGAAAGTGATACTTCTATTTGTTTTTATTCTCAAATTAATCCTGATATTGGTATTGATGAGAAAAAAATATATGATATTCAAAAGGATGAGTCCGGTAATATTTGGATAGGTGCAGAAGGTCTTTATTATGCTTCCGCAGAAAAACAAAAAGTTGATAAAATTATTTTGAATGAGGAAAATGAAGAAATAGAAATATTTGGATTATTAGCAGAGAATGAATTCTCGGTTTGGTTAATGACAGGTAACGGACTACTTAAATACAATCGCCAAAGCAATAGCATTACTGATTATTCTTCCACTGTAAACCTGTCTTTTTTCGAAAACAATGCAAGTGGGATAAAACTAAAGGATGGAAGATTAATGTTTGCCGGAATAAATGGGATTGCAATTGTTGAGCCTAAAAATATTAGGTTGGGTAAACAAATGCCTGAGGTTTTTCTTTCCTCATTATTTGTATTTGATAAAGTTAAAATCACAAATCTCGAAAATAAGGAATTAGTTGAATTAAATTATAAAGAGAATTTCTTTACGATTCAAATTGGTTCTAATGTCTGGGGAAGAAACAACCCTTTTAAATTATTTTATAAATTAGAAGGCTTTAATAAAGATTGGATAGAAATACCATCATCAGATCGAGAGGCACGTTTTACAAATGTGCAACCGGGAGAATATTATTTCAAAGTTAAAGTTGAAGATAAACAAGGAAATAAGCTCTCAAATGCTGCCTCATGTGTTATTTCAATAACTCCTCCCTTATGGGTTAGATGGTGGTTTGTTACTTTGATTATACTGGCTATCCTTTCAATAATTTCTATTTTTTGGTGGAGCCGATTAAAAAGTATGCAACTTTCGTTATTTAATAGTGAATTAAATCAGAAACTTTTGAGGTTACAAATGAATCCTCATTTTATCTTTAATTCACTTTTTGCTATTCAAAATTTTATTTATTCAAACCAACCAAATCTCGCAGGTAATTATCTTTCGGATTTTGCATATTTAATTCGCCTGATTCTTGATAATAGCAGAAAAGAAAATATTAGCTTTGAAAAAGAATTAGAAACTATTGAATTGTATCTGAAATTACAAAAATTGCGTTTCGAGGATAAATTTGATTATTCTATTGAAATTGATTCTGAATTACAAAACGGTGATTATTTAATTCCTCCAATGTTGGCTCAGCCTTTCCTTGAAAATGCAATTGAACATGGATTGAAAAATCTTGACAAAAAAGGATATTTAAATATAAAATATCAATTATCCGGTGGTATAATTCGATTTATTGTTATTGATAATGGCATTGGTTTAACAGCGAGCCGTCAACAAAAAGAAGAAGCAGAACAAAAACACGAATCTCTGGCTATTTCAATTTGCACAAAAAGGCTTGAAATATTACGTAAAAAGAAGGGTGGTAAAATAACTTTTACACTCGAAGAAATTAAAAATGCCGATGGTAGTGTGGCAGGTACAAAAGTTGCTTTTAATATTCCGTATTAAAGATATTTAAGAATTATGATTTTAGATTTAAGATGTATTTTGAACATAAATGGGGAGTAATTATTTGATAAAATATTGCGAAACGCATTCCCCTCCTATGTTTAGGAGGGGTCAGGGGTGGTAGTAAAAATTAGTCGTCTCTAATGAAAATTGAAATAAAAATAAAAACCACCCCCAACCCCTCCTTGAAAAAAGGAGGGGAGTTAATGAAAGTGCAATATTAAAAATTTAACTACAGAGAAAATAAAAACTAATGAA
>CAYOKJ010000103.1:3771-10795 GCA_964404485.1 uncultured Bacteroidales bacterium
TTAATGAAAGTGCAATATTAAAAATTTAACTACAGAGAAAATAAAAACTAATGAAAATAAAAACTATAATAATTGAAGATGAAATTAATGCAAGAAAAGCGTTAGAAAACATGCTTTCGTTTTATTGCCCTGAGATAGAAATTGTAGGATTTGCATCTTCGGTAAAAGAAGGAGTTGCTTTAATTGAAAATGCCATACCTGATTTATTATTGCTTGATGTTCATCTTCCTGATGGAACAGGTTTTGATCTGGTGAAAAAAATAAAGAAAAAAAATTTTAAAATTGTTTTTATCACAGCTTATGATCAGTATGCTTTGAAAGCCATTAAACTTAGTGCTCTTGATTATCTTCTAAAACCTGTTAAACCGGATGAATTGCGACTTGCAATTTCAAAAGTTCTACAAGTGCTTGAAAATGAAGAACAGATAAACCTTCAGATAGAAACATGTATTGATAATTTTAATAATGTTAGTCAGGATAAAAAATTGATTTTAAATACTAACGAAAATGTTTTTGTTGTAGAAATAAAACAACTTGTACGTTGTGAAGCAAGTGAAAATTACACGAATATTTTTATCGAAGGGAAAAACAAAATCATGATTTCAAAAACTCTAAAGGAGTTTGAAGAAATGTTATCGGTTTATGGATTTTTTCGTGTACATCAATCCCACCTTATAAATCTACAATATGTTGATTATTATGAGAAAAAGGGCAGCGGCAACGTTCGATTAAAAACTGGTGAAAGCATTCCTGTTTCTGTAAGAAAAAAAGAGAGCTTTCTTAAAGCATTAAAGTCTATAAGCTGATATTTTTGATTTATTAATTGACGAAATCCTCCAGATTTTAAAAATCTGGAGGATTTTTGTATTTACACAAACTGCTAAATAATAAATAAATCCCTACAAATAATAAAAATCCCTTTACACTAATCCTTTTTGATAGGAATTAGCCTACTTGTAAATTTATCTTTGGTAGTGAAAATCGAAAATGATATTAATAAATTTTATAAACAAATTATTAATCTTTAAAACCAAATTATTATGAAAAAAGTTATTACAAGTTTCGTTGCCATCGCTTTCTTGATGTTTATCTCAAGTTGCGAATTTAATTTCAGTACAGCAAACATTGATGATGTTAAAATGTGTACAAGTATTAACGACAATCAATGTTCTTCGGATAATCCGAATTTTTCATCTGGGACATCTGAAATTTTTATCAGTTGTCATTTAAACAATCCACCTAATAATACCGAAGTTGAATTTGCATGGTTCTATTACGGACAAGAAAAAATTGCAATTGATGCAGTTAAGTTGAATTCAGGTCATCAGATTGGAACGTTAAACCTTCAATCTAGTTTTTCTAGACCAAATAATGGTTGGCCTATTGGCGAATACGAAGTTGTTATCACTATTCTGGGAACAGAAAAAGAACCTATTGTTAAGAAATTTTCAGTACAATAAATTTATAAGGGGAGCTATAATTTATAGCTCCCTTGTTATTAAAAACTATAAGTCAATATTAAAATATTAAACCTATGAAAACAATTAAATTACCAGGATTAATCATGTTATTGATGATGTTTGTATTTATCAGTAATAAAACATATTCTCAGTGGCAACAAGATTCTAAATATAAATTTAAAATCAACATCCCGGCAGATTGGAGTAAAAGCTCATCTATGGATGGGACTGATAAAATTTATGATTATTACAGTGTCGATCAGAATGCAGCAATTCAAATAAGAGTATTTGAAGCAGATGGAGGAGTAACAACTGATATGCTTGCACAGATATATGAAAAAAATTATCTGCCTGCAGGAACTCAAAAACAAGGTCTTGAAAATCATACTTCTAAAAATGGTATTCCCGGAAAACATGGAGCATATATCATAGATTACAACGGTACTAAAGTAGCAATGAATACGTTTTTTACTGTACAAAATGATATAGGTTATGTACTAAATGCCATCATACCTACAAGTATGCTTGAACAAAAAGGAGAGGAAATAAGACAAATTACCAAATCATTTATTATTGATGGATTTGAGAAAGCTGTTGTTATTGCCAGAGAACCTGAAAAGTCAAAAAAAGGCCTTAGCGGTTTACTTGGTGGAACAAGTAATAGTAACAATAATAATAATCAACAAAATAATTCAGGTTTTGGTAGTAGTACTTCAAGTGGAATAAGTTCGGGTGGAATATCCGGTGGTTCTAATAATATTAATAGAGACGATGTTGTTGGTCGATACAATTTTTCCCATCGTTCTGATGGTAAGAATATGACAAATTATCATTATATACTTATCAATGAAAATGGTACTTATGTCGAAAAATACCAACCCAAGAATTCAGGGGATTATGTTGGCGGACATGATGGAAAATGGAAACTAAATGGTAATGTTTTAACATTACATCTTAATAATAGTAGTGTTGTTGATACTTATAAAGTTAAGGAAAATTTTATATCAAGAACTACTGATTCCGGGCTTGTCTTCACCTTTAAGAAAAAATAGAAAATGAAAAAAGCAATTATAATTATTATTTCATTAGCAGCCTTTGTACTTACATATTATGCAATTCAACAAATATTTTTCAAAGAATATTCCTTTAATGATGTAATGATAGAAGCTGCAAATCAATTAAATGAGTCATGCCCTTTGATGGTTGACGAAGAAACTCGACTTGATAATGCAGAGGTGTTGCCGGATAATATTTTTCAATACAATTATACTATGGTTAATTCAAAAAAACAAGAAATTAATACCGCTGAATTAAGAAATTATCTGGAGCCTCTACTTATTAATAACGTTAAAACAAATCCTGATCTCAAAATTTATCGAGATAATAAAGTAACTATGAATTATTATTATAAAGATAAATTCGGAGAGGCAGTTATTAAAATCTCTGTTTCACCTGATAAGTATAAATATTAAATCTTTAAAACAATGGGAATAATTAGCGGTTTGAGAGGCAATGCTTCCGAAGTTAGTCTTGAAAAAATAAGAGAACAATTTGAACCCATTTTAATTGAAGGCGAAGAGTTGGAAAAAGCGTTTAAAATCATTCGGGATTTGTATGTGTTTACCAATAAAAGACTGATTCTTGTTGATAAGCAAGGGATTGTCAACAAGAAGGCAGAGTTTATGAGTATCCCTTATAAGAGCATTACGAAATTCGCCAAAGAAAGTGCTGGTTTAATGGACTTTGATGCAGAACTTAAAATTTGGATTGCTGATCATCCGCAGCCCATTACTGCAGAATTCAAAAAAAATAATAATGTAAATGAAGTGTATCAGATATTGAGTAAGTATGTTTTATAATCATATAAATTTTAAAATTTAATAAAATGAAAAAAATAAAAGCATCATGCCTAGCCATATTATTATTGTTATTCTTTAATAATCAATCTTTTGCTCAATGGCAGCAGGATTCACAATATGATTTTAAAATTGACATCCCAACCAATTGGAGCAAAAATTCATATATGGATGGTACCGATAAGGTATATGATTATATGAGTGCCGATGAGAATACTGCAGTTCAATTAAGAGCATTTGAAGGTGGTAGTGAAATTACAACAGATATACTTGCGCAGCTTTTTGAAGAAAATATGCTTACCGCTGGCACACAAAAACTAAGCCTCAAGGATCATCCAATGAATGGTATTCCCTGTAAACAGGGTGTTTATCTTATGGATTATAATGGGATTGAAGTAGGTTTATCGGCTTATTATTTCTCACAAAATAACAATTGCTATATACTAACTGCTATAATTCCAAGCAGCATGATTCAGCAAAAAGGGGAGGAATTAATACAGATTCTAAAATCATTTATGATAGACGGATTTGAAAAACCTGCCAATATTGTTAAAGAAGAGAAAAAGCCTACCGGTTTAAGTGGATTAATGGGTGGTACTACTAATGTTCAAAAGCCACCTACAAATATTAATTCAGGAAATGCAAAACAGTTTGAAATGCAAGGTCATTATGCTTTTGATTTTAAATTGGATAAAGTTTTAACTTTTGCAGCGTCAACCGGCGAAGGATTCGCAATGTTTGGCGGGTGTGATGGATTACCTGAGCTTACCGGAAAATTTATTATCACAAATCAAAATAATTTTAAAAATACTACTTCATGGAATAATGCTGCCCTTTCAAAAACTGAAAGACACAAGAGAAAACGAGTTCCATTTAATGTGGTTTGTATTTGCGAATTACGTGATGGTTCTTATGCTAAATTTATGCTAATTAGTGAGAAGCAAGATCGAAATGATAGCAAATGTTCACGCACAATAACATTTCAGATTGAGTATCCGGCATCCATATATTAAGATAAGAAGAATATAATTAGACACAATTAATAATATTATTTACGATTAAATTTATAACAATGAGAATTTTAGGAAATTTAATCTGGCTCCTATTTGGAGGAATAGTAATTGCACTCGAATATTTTGTTGCAAGTTTTGTACTTATAATTTCAATTATCGAAATCCCTCTTGCAAAACAACATTTTAAATTAGCCGGACTGGCTTTAACGCCGTTTGGTAGAGAAGTGGTTAGTAGATAAAAATTTAAAGCTATGAATAAAAAAGGACTATTATTAATCGTTTTTGTTTTTACACTACAAATTTCATACACACAAACAATTGAGGTTAATCCAGATAATATAAACTTTCTTCGACAGTGGGCAGAGCTTATGATTGCAAAAAGAGAGTACTATAAAAGTACTGTAAAACCTCAAATGGTAGAGTGTGGAAATACAACCTATGGAAGTAAAGAGCGGCAAGTTGCTGAAGCAAAACTTTGGCCATTAAATGCACAAATTCAAGAAATGGCGATCCGCGCACATGATTTGAAAAATAAAGCATTTTCCGGTCCATTTTGCAAAACACCTTTTAAATTTCCAAGGTTTAATAGCAAGTCTGAAATAAAGACCTATTTAGCAAGCCTTGAAAAAACTATATTCGATCTTCATCCCAAAAACCCAGATGAAAGTTTTAGATTTAAATTCGGTCATCAAATGACGGAATTGCGAAGATATTGTTTCAGGCAAATAAAAAGTGAACTTAATAATAATCTAGATAAATATATGGGAGAAGGAGCAGTAAATACAGAAGACAACTCAAATCTCGAAGCAGAATTCCTCACCGAAATATCAAAAATAAACGCCGATATAGCAGTAATAAACCGCCTTGCCCAACGAAAGGATATAGTTGAATCGCTTGGCAGTGCCCAAATATTATGTGATAAACTTAGAAAATATCAGGGTGATCAATATTTTAGCAGGACATTAAAAAAAATAAGAAAAGAAAACCCCGGTTTTAGTTTTTCAATAACGCCTTTGGCAGAAGAGATTACACGCGAATACTGGATAAGAATGAGAAACCGTGCCAACCTTGCCTACCGAAATGCCATGGACGCTTACAAGGGTTGTGTTTGGAATGAGGGAATTCAACAAGCAGGTGTAGTTGAAATACCATACGCTTATGCTAAACTAACTTTTGATCTGGTGAATATGTGGGGTGATATGTGTAGTAAGAAGCTATTTGGCACACTTCAAAATATTTATAAAGCTTATAAAAATCCATCAGAATCCTTAAGACCTATAATGCTTATATCTGAAGATATTCTTGCTGGTGGTAACGATGCTTATGACTGGAAAACCTATGCTGGCCTAGTTGGTGGCGCTATTTCGGGCTGGGATAATTTTTGGAAAGCCTGGAGTATGGTTGAACAACAAGGTGTTCAGGGAAAGTTAATAAAAGCGAATAGGGAATCAGCCAAACGATTAATAAAAAGTGGTAAAAATCTGTTACAACAATTTGATAAATATCGTGCTTTTATTGATTCACATTCAAGCTCTATTGATTGTTTGAGGGATAAAATTATGCGAATTGATTTGGATAATCAATCAATAAAAGGAGATAAAGTTCAAGTGTGGGGGACTGGCTTATACGATTATGATCCTGATAAATATCTCTCTATGATAAAGGAAGCCGGAGAAGATCTTAAAAATGAATATATTTATTGTGAAGATTTTATTAAATCGCTTCAGATAGCAGTTCATATAGCAACTACTGATTATTATATGATTGAAGAAAAAGTGAGAAATTCAGGTGCCGATAAAACACAAATCGATGCCCAACTAAGTCATAATTCTCAAAATGGAAATTGGTTTGATGACGAATCTACAAGATTGTCTGAATATTATATTCAGTTTTGTGATAAGCCCGATAATAATATTCCCGAAGATGTTAAAGTAGTAAGTGTTAAAGTAATTCCCGGTGTTGAAGATCAAGGAGGGAATCCTAATGATCCACCTGTTTGGGAATACGAGGATGAAGAAGATTATGAACTAACCAACGAACCTGAGTATGACGAACTGGAACAAAACAATAACAACAATAATAATTCAACAACAGGTGGAAACTCAGCTAGTGGAATGATCTCAAAAGGAAATGGCTGGTCGGCACAAAAAATTGAAAACAATCCTGCTGCTATTCAAAATGATATTAATAATGCAATTAATTCGGGTAAAACCCCTGCCGGGATTTATGTAAGCAGTGGTACAGAAGTAGTTGTTTATTATATCGAAGGCAACCCACTTGGCATGACTGCCTGGAATCTTGAAAACTATAATGATGCAACTTCATTACAAAATGGAATTACATCCTATATCAATCAGGCTTATTTTCCTATGGGTATTTCATTTACCGATCAGGGAAAACTCTATGTTTTATTTATTAAATCGCAGGTAATCGCAACAGATTGGCAGTTAGTTGAATCTCAACTTGACTTAAATGTAGTAAGTACAAATATGCAGCCATGGCTCGATCAGCAATATGTGCCTGTTGGGATAACTATTTATAATGGAATGTATTATACTTTAATGACAAAGATTCCTGATACTAAAATATCAAATTGGACAATCGAAGGATATCAGGATAATATTAATGAAATCAAACAAAATGTTAATGCTAAGATTAATTCCGGCTTGCTTCCTTTTGGTTTTTTAAAAGAAGG
>CAYOKJ010000104.1:0-10722 GCA_964404485.1 uncultured Bacteroidales bacterium
ATGCTTTTGATATAAAATATTAGTTTGGGTGACCCAAATGACGAAAACAGGAAAACATGAAGTCTATGTTTCAAGAAAAATAAATGGAAATTATTCGAAACCTAAAAAACTTGGGAAACATGTTAATTCGGATGATACCAGGGAGTTGGGACTGTTTGTTGCTCCTGATGAAAGCTATATGATCATTGAAGTATCTAAAGAAGATAAAACCTCACCAGAATTCTATATTATTTACAAACAGAGTGATGGATTGTGGTCGCATCGTATTAAGCTAAATTTAGGTTGGGGTTTGTTTCCATCCGTTTCTCCAGATGGGAAGTATTTATTCTATATGTCACGTGAAGGTATTAACTGGGTAAATACTTCATTTATTGAAGAATTAAAACCAAAAAATTTAAAATAAAAAATATCATGAAAACAAAATCAATTATTATAATTATTGTGCTTATTACATCCTTCATCAACTGTAATGCGCAAAACGAAAAAAAAGAAGCTAATTTCACAGAATTAACCGGAGCCTATTTTAATCTACCATTTCCAACAACAACAGCTACACGATTTGCTCCTAATATTTTTACTGATGAGTTTCATTCACCACCAATTTTCTCAGCTGATGGGACAGAAGTATATTGGAGCTGGATGAGCACAGAACATAGGAATATTCAATATATGAAACTAATCGACGGAATTTGGACCCAGCCTGCAAGTGTACCTTTCGGTTTTACAGAAGGAAGCGACGCGCCATTTATATCATCGGATGGCACTAAGTTAGTCTTTTTATGGGGGCATTTTTCTGATGGAGGGAAAGTTTGCATTGTAGAAAAAAGTAATGGAGAATGGATGTCTCCCAAAATATTAGGCAACGAAGTGAATCAAAATGGAGCCCATTGGCAAGCTTCTATAGCAGATAACCAGAATCTTTATTTTGCAACAAAAAAAGATATTTATTTTTCAGAATATGTCAACGGTAAGTATACAACTGCAGAGAAATTAGGAACAACTATTAATACTGAAAATGTAATTGAAAGCACTCCTTTTATTGCTCCTGACGAAAGTTATCTGATCTTCGACAGGTCGTCTCCACTCTATGCAGATCTATTTATCAGTTTTAAACAAACTGATGGAAGTTGGGGTGATGCAATTAACATGGTAGAATTAAATACAAACTTGCATGAATTATACGCCAATGTTTCTCCTGATGGACGATTTATCATGTTTATGAGTAATCGTTCAGGAATATCATTACCCTACTGGGTAGATGCTTCGATCATTGAAAATTATAGGCCTGATTAATAATTGAGATCCTTGCTTTATTTTCTCCTGATGGAAAATATTTTTTCTGCGATAACCGTTGGATGACCACAAAATTTATTGAAGAATTAAAGCCAAAAGAATTAAAATAGAAAATATAATCGAAAGAAAAATCAAATGAAAACATTCAAATCAATTTTAGTAATAGGGATGCTATTAGCAGTCTCATTAACAACGCAGGCACAAGAAATTTTTGATGCCGTAAAGAATAATGATCTTTCAAAAGTAAAAACATTAGTTGAAAAGGATGTTTCTATTATTAATCTTAAAGATAAGTCAGGGAATACACTATTACACGAAGCAGCCTATGGGGGATCCCTGACTATAGTGGAATTTTTAATTTTTAAAGGAGCAGATATAAATTCCGGCAATACTGTATTGGATACTCCGCTTCATCTGGCAATCTCTAATGGAAGAGATGATGTTGCGATCTTATTGATTGAAAAAGGAGCTGACCTGAATAAACAAAATAATAGAGGTACTACACCTCTTCATGAAACTGCTTATAGTAATAATAAAATGATTGCTGAATTATTAATTTCAAAAGGAGTTGATCTTGAAATTAAAAATAAAAGTAATTATACACCACTTGCTGCATTAACAAGATCTAACAGTAATTTCGAAGTTGCAGAGGTTCTGGTTCGCAATGGTGCAAATATAAATGCCCCATGGACAGATGGCTCAACACCATTGTACTATGCAGCCTTATATAGTGATGATAGAATCATTGATCTCTTGCTGGATCATAAAGCAGATTTTGATACCACACAAAATTTAAGATATATGATCTATGCTACTGCGAGCAGAGGTCATTTACGTTTGTTTAAAACTATTGTTGATCGGTGTGGAGATGCTCTATTCAAAGATGAAAATAATAATAGAGCTTTGATGCGAAACGCAATATTCGGCAACTCACTTGATATTGTAAAGATATTACAGTCTAAAAATATCCTTTTAGATGTTTCCCCGAGTATCACTGGTGCGACACCTTTGCATAGTATTGCAGCTAAGCCAGAGGCATTAGAAATGATTGAATTTCTTGTAGAGAACGGGGCTGATATCAATGCAAAAACCAATGACGGAAGATCGGCATATAATATTGCGGAAATCAGGGGAAATAAAGAAGTATTAACGTTTATACTTGAACTCGGTGGAAATTCAGAACCTCAAAAATTTCCTGTGATCACCGGATCTTATATGGGGCAGGTTCCTCCTGGTGATGAACCCAAAAGATTTGCACCAGGAATTGTTTACTCAGATCACAGTACAGTTACAATATCACCTGATGGAAATGAAATGTATTGGGGTAATGGGTCTTCCATCCTTTTTTCAAAAATTCAAAATGGTCAATGGACAAAGCCAGACTATGTTTCATTCAGTCGAGAGAATAATATTTCGTTTTATGATGATGTGCCTTTTGTTTCACCTGATAATAAAAAATTATTTTTCACTTCGCGGCGCCCCATTGATTCACGAAGCGAAAATTCCACCAAAGAGAATATTTGGTACGTTGAACGAACATCAAACGGCTGGTCTGAACCAAAAGCTGTAAGTGCAGAAATAAATGCCTTGTCTTTACACTGGCAAGTATCCGTTTCAAATTCAGGCACCTTATATTTTGGCGGTTCTGATACAAATAGTTTTGGATTGGGCGATATATATTATTCCAAATTAGAGAATGGAGTATACTCAAAACCTGTTAACCTGGGATCAGTTATTAATTCTGAGGATAGTGAAACTATGCCTTACATTGCACCGGATGAAACCTATTTGATTTTTTATAGAATTGTGATGCAAAGGCCATCGCTATACATAAGTTTTAAAACAAAAGATGGTCAATGGATGCAACCAAAAAAAATTGAACAGTTTCCGGTCGGCAACTGTGGAATCGTTTCTCCCGATGGAAAATATTTTTTCTGCGATAACCGTTGGGTGACCACAAAATTTATTGAAGACTTAAAACCAAAAGGAATAAAATAAATTATGAAAATTAAATCAATTATTGTATCTGTAGTGCTTATTTTCTCCTTCTTTGGATGTAATGCACAAAACGAAAAAAAGGAAGCTGATTTCGCAGAATTAAAAGGTCCTTATCTTGGACAAAAACCTCCGGGAATGACACCTGAAGTTTTTGCACCTGGAATAATCTCTCTCAATGAATCGTTTGAACGTAGATGCCTAGTTTGGGATAACGGAACAAAAGTATTACTGATGAGAGGGAATGAATATTTTAGATCAGAAATAAAGAACGACCAATGGACCACATTTAAACAAACAGATATTTTTGGTGATAATGAGCACCTTTTAGAGAGTATTTCTCCTGACGCTAATAAGATTTTCTTTAATAAATTCAAGCTTAACCCAAAGGTCAAAGGAAGAGAAGGAATGGAAAGTCAGATATGGATAATTGAAAAAAATGGAACTAAATGGGGATTACCCCGCTATCTAAACATTAATGGAATGTATCCTTATTCAGATAAATCAGGTAATCTATATTACACTATATTTACGGACGGGAAAATGTGCCTGGGCATTTCTTATTACCAAAATAATAAATACGATGAGACAGTTGTAATACCTGCATCACTTTGTACAGGTGATAAGGCATTTGCCCACCCTTGCGTTGATCCCGACGGAAAATGGATCATCTTTAATACTGAAGGTAATAATTACACTGAGAACGGTAGCCGGATGTTTATCAGTTTCAAAACTTTAAACAAAAAATGGACTGAACCAATCAGTATGGGATCTTATATAAAAGGGTCTCATCTCATTACGGTCTCTACCGATGGGAAATATCTTTTTTATAGCCCGAAAGGTGATATTTATTGGGTTTCAACAAAAATTATTGAAGAATTGAAACCAAATAATTTAAAATAAATCATGAAAATTAAATCAATTATTGTATCTGTAGTGCTTATTTTCTCCTTCTTTGGATGTAATGCACAAAACGAAAAGAAGGAAGCTGATTTCCCAGAATTAAAAGGCCCTTACCTCGGACAAAAACCTCCGGGAATGACTCCGGAAATATTTGCACCTGGTATAATTTCTAGTACCGATATTAAGGAATTTTCCATTTCTTTCTCGCCCAATGGAAATGAAATATTTTTTTATCGTTTATATGAAAATTATGATGCAAAGATTTTTTACTGTAGGGTTGTTGATGGAAAATGGACAGCTCCCGAAGAATTTTTAGTTACAGCAGAATATCCTTCATTTATTCCTTGTTTTACCAATGATGAGAATATATTATATTTTGCCTGGCGAAGGCCAAGTCCTAATGGTAACTCAAATGAAGCTTCCATGTGGTTTACAGAAAGGACTTTAAATGGTTGGTCAGAGCCCCAATATGCTGGAAAAGCTATGTACTTAACATCAACTCGAGATGGGCAGCTGTATACTGGTATTCGGAATTCTGAAAATGGAGATTGTATATCAAAAATAACTATTGAAAACGGGGTTTTTATAGATTACAAAAAACAAAACATCTTACCCCTTAATGGGGAGCAATCACACCCTTGTATTGCCCCTAATGGGAGTTATATTCTATTTGATCAGGGAGGAGATCATTTATCAGTTTCCTTCAAAATGAAAGATGGTACTTGGGGGAAAACTATAAATCTTTGGGAACATGGCTTTGACCCAATTGCTGGTATAGCCAGAATTTCACCTGATGGGAAATATTTGTTCTTCAAACAAGGAACTGGATCAAACCGTGATATTTACTGGGTTGATGCAAAAATAATTAAAGACAAAAGATTTAAAATAAAATAGTATGAAAGCAAACATTTTTGTAATAGCAATTAGATTATTTTTGATTCCATTTATGGGATGCAACAGGCATAATAAGAAGATCTTTAACACTTTTTTGATGCTAACCTCATTACATTTGCTGGCAGGTACTTTGCAAGGGCAGGTGATTTTTGAGGCTATAGAGAATGATAATATTATAAAGGTAGAGTCTTTAATTATAAAAGATACATCTTTGCTCCTGATGACAGATGACTTTGGTAATACTGCACTTCACCTGGCCGCTATAAAAGGATCTGTACCAATGATTGAACTATTGGTATCAAAAGGTTCCAAGATTAATTCTGTTAACAACCAATTGAATACGGCTCTTCATCTTTCAATTATGAATAGTAATGATGGTGTTTCAGAGATCCTGATCAATAAGGGATCTAATCTTGAAATGCAAAACATTGTCGGAAAGACCCCTTTACACCTCTCTGTCAGGTATAATCGGACTTCAATTGCCGGTTTACTAATAAAAAAAAGAGTAAATATCAATAGCCGTGATGATCAACAGCGTACCCCTTTAGCTCTGGCTGCCCGTGAATCAGGGAATGTTGAAATAGCAAAATTATTGATTTCCCAAGGGGCATGTATAAATACCAGAGATTCTGATAATAATATGCCGTTGAATTTTGCTGCATGGAAATGCTTCAATGGGTTAATTGATTTATTATTGGATATGAATGCCGAATTTGATAAATCAAATAACAGGGCCTATGGGATGGCATTCTCTGCAGCAAATTGTGGTTCTTTGAGATTGTTTAATAATGTAAGCGAAAATTCAGAGGAACTCTTTTCAAATGAGTTTTTCAACAAAGATTTAATGCAAGCTGCCATATCTGGTGGTTCTCTGGGGATTGTTAAGATATTATCATCAAAAGGTACTAAAATCATTGAGGAGACTGATATTTACGGATGGACACCCCTTCATTATGCTACTTTAAGAGGCCATGGTAAGATGTTGAGATTTCTTGTTAAACAGGGATTTGATATTAACAGATGCACTATCTCTGGCAAATCCTCCTATAATATAGCAGAAGAGGTTGGAAATAAAGATGAAATGAAGTTGATCCTTAACATGGGTGGAGACACCCTACCACAGCAATTCCCAATTCTCACTGGTGACTATTTTGGTCAACCGACACCTTTGGATAGTCCTAAGGTCTTTGCACCTGATCTGATCTCAACTTCATACCCAGCACATGCCTCTATTTCTATATCAACTGATAGGAAAGAGATTTATTGGTCCTCAAAAGGGACTATCTGGATGACAAAATTTGTTAGTGGAGTTTGGAGCAAACCTCAGATTGCATCATTTAGTTTGAATAAGGATGTATATTTGGATAATGCTTTTATATCTCCAGATAACACAAAAATTTTCTTTACCCTTCAACAAAATAATCAATCTCAAAGCAAGAATGATGGCCAGATTTGGTATGCAGAAAGGATGAAGGATGGGTGGTCAGAGCCTCAATCGATAAGCTCCATAGTCAATTCTATGAAAATGGCGTGGCAGTTTGCTGTCTCAGGTAAAGGTACAATATTTTTCTCCGGTCTAAGTGAAGATGGATATGGCAATCATGATATATACTATTCTAAAATTGTTAATGGGGAATATTCAGAACCGAGGAATCTGGGGAGTGTTATAAATACTGATAATAATGAAATAACTCCATTTGTTGATCCTGATGAGTCCTACCTGATTTTTTACCGTGAAGGGGAGGATGTATTATATATTAGTTTCAAGGGACATGACAATATCTGGTTAAAGCCAGTAATACTTGGAGACTCGATATTTGGAAAATGCCCGATAGTTTCACCTGATGGCAAATACCTTTTCTACATAAACGAGAGTATTATGTGGGTCTCAGCTGATATTATTGAGAGAATGAGACCATTCAAGGATTAGGGCTCTGTCGCATCTATAGAAGAAAAACTATTAATTTTTTAGTTTAACACAAAACTAAACACAGTATTAATGGATACAAAAGGTCATTGCTTTACGAAATGGATTATCATACAAGCAGCAAAAAAGGAAATATGGATATCTATTGGGTATCTGCAACATTCATTGAAGAATTAAAACCAAAAAACTTAAAATAAAAAGTATGAAAACGTATAAAAAAATTATTCTTACAGTTAGTACAATATTAATTTCTATAATTCCAGCTTTAGCTCAAGAAGAAGCTATAAATGCAGCTACTCTTATAGAAACAAGTATCAATGAACAAGGCTTAGCAAAAACCCAAAATAAATTTGATGAAATATTTTCTAATAGGGATAAGTTCATAATAAAAGAAAATGAAATTAATTCCCTGGCCTATCGGTTTTTATTTCAAGGGCAATTATCCAATGCTTTAGAAGTATTTAAAATGAATGTTGTTTTATTCCCCAAATCAACCAATGTATATGATAGCCAGGGTGAAGTTTATTTATATTTGGGTGATATTCCAAAAGCTATCGAATCATATTCAAAGATCAGTGAACTGGAAAATGGGAATACCAGTGGAACTAAAATCATTGAAAATATCAATCAGGAATATCGCAAGCGTCAGAATGACAAATTGAGAAGATTCCATATTGCAGCAAAATCAGGCAATCTTCAATCACTTCAATTCTGGTTAAAAGTGAATCTAGATTTTTTAAATAAAAAAACAAATGACGGAAATACAGCACTCTACCTATCTGTATATGGAAAACATTTTGATTTGGTAAAGTATTTAGTGTCCGCTGGTGCTGATTTGAATATTCGAAATACAATGGGGCAATCGGCCTATAATTTGGCTGAATCCTGCAAATTTGAAAGCATTAAAGATTTTCTTCTATCTAAAAAAGCTGATATAAGTTCGCAAGAATTCCCTTTGTTAGAATCAGAATACCTCGGACAAAAGGAGCCTGGATTAAAACCAAAACTATTTGCAGAAGGTATAGTTTCTACTCATCGAAATGTGTATGGAAACATTGTGTTCTCTCCAGATTTTAAAGAGGCGTGCTGGACACCTAACGAATCTGGCAATGATCACCAACATGGTGGTTTAATTATCTCAAAAGTAAAGGATGGCAGATGGTCTCCTCCACAGGAAGTATTTTTCTTAGATAGTAAAAGCTATAGCCATAGAAGTCCGTTCTATTCATACGACGGAAATCGACTCTATTTTCAGGGATACAGAAAAACTGGTGTTCGTTCTTTTGACCAGAAAGAAAAGTTTTATTTTGTAACTAAAACAGAGGATGGTTGGTCGGAACCAAGCCTATTGGATACTATATTCAATAAATATAGCATGCACTGGCAATTTTCTCTGGACCGAAAAAATAATTTATATTTTGGTGGTAGAAATAGAAATATTGAGAATTCCGGTGGAATATATCTCTCCCAATTTATTGATGAAAAATATACCGAACCTGTTCTGCAAATTCCCAATGAGCAATTAAAAGAGGCCATATTCGCTCCTGCTATTTCACCAGATGGCGATTATATGCTTTTTATTCGAATATTGCCAAGAGGATCGGTAAGCCCACGCATATTTTCATTATATGTTTGCTTTCATAAAGAAGATGGAAGCTGGACAAACCCTCAGGATGTTGGTGAATTGCTAAATATGGGTAGCAACCAACCTCGAATTTCTCATGATGGCAAATATATATTCTTCATAGAGCACAACAAAACGTATTGGGTCTCATCAAAAATCATTGAAGAATTAAGACCAGAAAATTTAAAATAAATCATGAAAAAAATACATCATCAACTATTCCTTTTTACGCTCATGCTTACTGGTCTGTTAGCTTGCGTGAATCATTCCGAAAATTCAAAAAGCACCAATTTATCCGGTGATTATTTAGGACAAATAAAACCACAAGAGCTTCCTCAATTATTTGCTCCGGATCTTATATCAACAGCAAACTATGAAGGAACTCCTGCTTTTTCCTCAGACGGGAAAGAGCTTTATTATACTTTCGGTGATCCTTCCCAAACATATATGTCAATTGTTTTTATGAAACAGGTTAATGGGAAGTGGACAAAACCGGAAACATGCAATTTTTCAGGCCGCACCTCTTTTAATGATAAGAATCCATTTATCTCTACTGATAACCATAGAATGTATTTTGCTTCTAACCGTCCCATTAATGATACAAGTGATGTAAATGATAATTATGATATCTGGTATGTTGAAAGAAGCCAAAGCGCCTGGACTAATCCGGTAAGATTGGACACCATAATTAATACCACAGACGATGAAGATTGCCCATCAGTTTCAAATTCAGGGACATTATATTATTCGGCAAATTATAAATCAGGAATTGGTTCTTACGATATTTATTATTCAAAATTTGTGAATAATAAATATTCAAAACCGGTTCTTTTAGATACAATCATAAATTCAACTTTGCGTGAAAACTATGCTACTATTTCTCCTGATGAAGACTTTATATTGTATTCATCAAACAAATATAAAAAGGGCGAATTTGGTCATAAATTGTATGTTTCTTTTTTAAATAAAGAGAATGCCACCTGGACTGTACCTACCATTTTCGACCTAAACATTCAATCTGATAACCAGGATTATGCACCCCGTTTATCTCATGATAATAAATACCTATTTTTTAGCAGTTACCGTTCTGATTGGATCAAGCCATTTGATTCGAGGAAACCAACTTATGAAGAATTGATGTGGCTAACTAAAAACCCAGTAAATGGAGGATCTGATATTTATTGGGTGGATGCAAAAATCATTGAAGAATTAAAACCAAAAAACTAAAAATAAAATATTATGAAAAAAATAATTATTGTCCCGTCTCTAATGATAATCATCTATATTATCATGCTATTTAGTAAAATTTGGATTGAAGAAATTCTATTGTTATTCCTTCTTCCTCTTATTATATCCTTTATTATCATTGGAATTATTACTTTGATAATTAATATTTTCAAAAAGCGCAGTATAAAGAAGTATATCCTTAGCTCTATAATAGCTGCCTCCATAATTCAGCTTTTTTTATTAGTTTTTATTTTGTGGTCCGTATATCCAAGACAATTTACTGGCGATCAAATTAAAAAGGATATTGATTATGCAAAAGTGTTTATGGAGGATGTTCATCCTGATTTATATGCTGTGATTAGTAAGGATAAATTGGACTATAAAATAGACTCAATAAAAAGAACTATTCCTGAAAGTATAGCAGAAGTTGAGGCTTATAAAGTTTTAAATACTATTTTTTCAAATATTAAAGACGCACATACCAAGTTTACTTTAAATAACTATTTAAAGAGAGGAGCAATATTATTCAGAAAAGTTCCTCCATATAGATTGAGAGTATTTAATGATAAAATATTTGTACTGAAGAATTACTCAAAAAGAAAGAAAATACCAGTTGGTTCTGAAATTATTGAAATTAACAATAAAACAGCATCAGAGTGTTTAAGCGAACTAAGCCTATTAGTTAGTCACGAAACCAAAAATAATTTACATGCAAATTTGCAATTACCTTTGATCTGGGGAATGTGGAATAATTTCGAAAATTTTACACTTACTTATAAAACACCTGAAGGAAAAATAGAAACAATTGTAAGTTCTAGTGGATTATTTTCAAACATTTCATTCCTTTGGGATTTTACAG
>CAYOKJ010000105.1:0-10651 GCA_964404485.1 uncultured Bacteroidales bacterium
TAATTAAATAGTACAAAAAATGAAATTTGTAACAGCAATAAATTGCATGGACGGAAGAGTTCAACTTCCGGCTATTGAATGGATGAAAAGAAAATATAATGCCGAATACGTTGATATGATAACTGAACCAGGGCCAATTAAAATTCTTGATGAAAATGTTAATACTTGCTTGATAGAATCAATTAAAAATAGAATTGATGTTTCGGTAAATAAACATTTATCAAAAGTTATTGCAATTATAGGACATTATGATTGCACAGGAAATCCGGTTGAAAAAGATATACAGATTAAGCAAATTGAGAGTTCGATTAAATTAGTTTCTTCATGGAATTTTAATGCTGATATTATTGGTCTTTGGATTGACGAAAATTGGGAAGTTTCTATTGTTGAATAAGTAGTTTCATGGTTTCACGTTTCTAGTCCAATTACAATTAGTTACAACAAATTACTATTAATTACAGTATTTTATTTTTCTCCATTACACCATCATTCCCATATTTTAACCTTCCGCTTATTTATTCCAAGCTTCCCTGTAACAAATATCCATTTCCATACGTCACATGAAAAACATTAATAATCAAATTATAAATTATGAAAACTTATACACAAAATTTAAGCATTCTTATGATGTTATTAGTATTTCTAACATCAGGGATAAGTGTCTTTGCACAACAAGATGAAAATAAAGTAACCAAACAAGAAAGATCAGTATCCGAATTTACCGGTATTGACGTTGGCGGTGCTTTTTCTGTTTTTGTCACTCAGGGTGATAAACAAGAAGTTATAGTAGAAACCAAAGCAAAAATGCAAGAAAAAATTTCTACAAAAGTTAATGATGGTATTTTGTATATCACAAAAAAAACATCATTAGTGAGACCAAAAAAACTCAATGTTTACATTACTGTTACAGAGCTTGACAACATTCAAATTAGTGGTGCAGCTTCATTTGAAAGCACATCAGTAATAAAATCTGATAAGCTGGAAGTAATCGCCAGTGGTGCCTCTGACCTGAAACTTAAACTTGAAATTGATAAATTAGCTTCAGAAATTTCGGGTGCTGCAAATGTTGAATATTTAGGAAAAGCAAACTTCCATGAATTAGAAATTAGTGGCGCTGCAAACCTTGACGCAACTAATCTTGAAACTCTTGTAACACATGCTGAAGCAAGTGGTGCAGCGAATGCTAATGTAAATGCAATAAAAGAACTTGATGTTAGCTCAAGTGGAATTTCTAACATTGACTTCGAAAATACTCCTCCAATATTTAATTCTAATATTGAAGAGTTTCCAGAAATGCCGGAAATGCCGGAAATGCCGGAAATGCCAGAAATGCCAGAAATGCCAGTTATGCAAAATAATTCAGATTTAATTTTTTATGCCAGTCCTGATGAAGATACTTTAAAAATAAATGTAGCTGGGATAAAAATCAAAGTAATCGAAAATAAAGGCAAAACAGAAGTTAGTGTTGGCAATCACAAACTCTTAGTATCTGAAGATGGTAATGTTAATTTTAAAAATTTAATAAAAGAAAAAAAGAAAAAAAGACCAAAATTTGATGGGCATTGGGCTGGTATTGACATTGGAATTAATGGTTATCTAACTCCTGATTTTGATATGAATTACGGTAAATCATACAATTATTTAGATCTTAGAATGAGTAAATCAATAAAAGTTGGCGTAAATTTATTCGAACAAAATATAAGTCTCTCAAAAAATCAGGTTTTTGGAATAACTACAGGATTAGGTCTTGAATACAATAATTACAGATTTAATAATAATGTATGTCTGATATCAGATTCGTCAGAAATTAAAGGTTACTATAGTGACGGTGTCGCAATAAGTAAAAATAAATTAATTGCAACATACCTTACACTCCCTGTTTTATTCGAGCTTCAAACAAATAAATATAGCAAATCAAATAGTTTCCACTTTACAGCAGGTATGGTGTTTGGTTTAAGAATTGGTTCTCACACCAAAAAAGTTTTTGAAGAACTCGAGAAAGACTATATCTTGAACGATCCGGAAACAGGTCAAACATTATTTACAGTTACTTCTCCAGAAGAAAGAAAATCAAAAAAATATGATGACTTTCATTTAAATCCATTCAGAATGGATGCAACGGCGCGTATTGGATGGGGATGGGTAAATGTTTTTGCTACATACTCACTTACTACTTTATTTAAAACAGATAGGGGCCCTGAACTTTATCCTTTTTCTGTTGGATTAACAATATCAGATTGGTAAAAAACACATTGGTCAAAATGTGATCCTGCCGTAGCATAACTTTTAGTTATGCTACGGCTTTTTTTATCTTAATATTTTTGATTGCAAAAAAATATATCAATAATTCCAATAATAAATTCAAATTTATTAATTTTACCTTTTTAAAGAAACACTAATTAATTTTATAATAACAATGAACCACATAATGTGGATAAGATAAATAAAGCACTCACTTGTAAAAACAAAATACTATGTCAGGTCACAATAAATGGTCAACAATAAAACATAAAAAAGGTGCAGCTGATGCAAAAAGATCAAAGGCATTTTCAAAGATTGTAAAAGAAATTCAAATAGCTGTAAAAGAAGCTGGTCCTGATCCCGATGCAAACCCTAGATTGCGTCTTGCAATTTCGAATGCCAAAGGTGTTAGTATGCCAAAAGACAACATTATAAGAGCTATTAACAAAGGGAAAGATAAAGATGCAAGCAACTTCACAGAAGTAAATTATGAAGGCTATCTTGCTAATGGAATTGCAGTTTTTGTTGAATGCACAACTGATAATATTCAGCGTACTGTAAGTAACGTAAGATCAATTTTTAATAAATTTAGTGGCAGTCTTGGTAAAAATGGTTCTTTAAGTTTTTTATTCGACAGGAAAGGAATTTTTACTATTCCTAAAGGAGAGCTTGACAGCGATGAATTTGAACTCGAAATGATTGATGCCGGAGCTGAAGATATCGAACTTAATGATGATTTTTTCACAGTAACAACTACAATGGAGGATTTCGGCAATATGCAGAAAAAACTTGAAGAAATGAATATTGAACCGGAAAATTCATTACTTGAAAGAATACCTCACGAAACAATTACTCTAGACATTGAACGCTCAAAAAAAATAATGAATGTTATTGAAATATTTGAAGAAGATGATGATATTCAAAATGTTTTTCATAATCTTGAAATAACTGACGAGTTGATAGAAGAGATGTAAAAGCTTAAGATTTTAGAATCAAAAATCAAGGATTGGACATCAAGGATTCTTACAAATAAAGCAATTCTCCCAGTTTTCCTAATATTTCTGTAGCCTTACCTTGCAGGAAAACATCTGTAATGGTTTCTGTAAAATGTGATCTATCAATATTAATTTCAATAATTTTTGAGCCGGTTTCTTTTGCAAGCTCCGGAATTTCAGCGGCAGGTAAGACTTCTCCTTTAGCACCAATTATTATCATTAAATCAGATTTTATAGCTTCCTGTTTTGATCTTTGCATTGCAAAATGTGGGGGTTTTTCATTAAAAAAAACTATATCTGGTTTTAATATTCCTTTACAGACATAACATGTAGGCGGTAAAAAGTTCATATCTACAAAACTAAGATCATAATCTGAAGAACATTCTGTACAAACTAAAGTTCTTAATGTTCCATGAAGTTCATAAACATGTTTATTTCCGGCTTGTTGATGAAGATTGTCAATATTTTGAGTTATTACTGTTTCAATAAATCCACGTTTTTCCATTTTTGCCACAACAACATGAGCAATATTTGGTTTGTATTCATCCATAGAATCGTAGAATAATTCTTTTATTTTCATCCATGATTGGAAAGGTTTCTTTTTAAAAAAGTCAATTTCGAAATACATTGGATTATGCGTTTTCCAGATTCCGTTTTCACCACGAAATGGCAAAATACCGCTTTCAACAGATATTCCAGCACCTGTAAACACAACAGCATATTTTGCTTTTCTGATTATTTTAGCCGCTTTTTTTAAATCTTCAGTCATTCATAAAAAATTAATTATGCTACAAGTTCACATATTTTTAAGAATTTGATTATGTTTTAAATTTAATAAATCAACATAATCAAATGTCTTTTTGAACTGAACTTATTCATAAAACTAATTAAAATAAATTTTTATAAAAGGTCTTTTGTAACATGTACCGACCCACCTGCTTCAAAATGCAAACTAAAATCAAGTTTCCTAAATACAGCCAGCATAGCTTTATTATCTGATGTAGTTTCTGCAATTATTTTTTTCAAATCCCAGTTTTTTGCTATTTTCAAACAATATTCGGTTAATATTTTTCCTAAATCTTTTTTCTGCCATGCATCGGTAATAAGAATAGCATATTCAACAGATTCATGATCAAAATCAGAAATTAATCTCCCAACACCTATCAGCTTTCTATTTCCTTCAACATTTACTTCAGCAACAATTGCAATTTCTCTCAAATAATCAATAAAACAAAATTCTGTAGCAACTTCATGAGCATTAAAATGGAAATCAGATCTAAATCTTGAATAAATTGATTCTTTCGAACAACTTCCCAAAAGTTCAAGCCACATAGGCTCAT
The DNA here is from genome assembly GCA_964404485.1 of uncultured Bacteroidales bacterium. Lineage (GTDB taxonomy): Bacteria > Bacteroidota > Bacteroidia > Bacteroidales > JAIORY01 > JAIORY01. The sequence goes on from CAYOKJ010000105.1 coordinate 4,577, forward strand.
CCTCAGGTTTTATTGGTCTTAGAATTACATCAGTTCCATCATTTAGCTTTCTGGAAGTAATATATTTTTCGGGATAAGGATGAAGCAAAAGATGAGAATACGGCTCAATACCTTTGTCAACAATCTCCTGGTCAATTACTACCCTGCCATCAAGTGCAATAACATCTTCATCGGTAACAAATAAAGGATTAATATCAAGTTCTACTATTTCAGGATAATCAGCAGCAAGATAAGAAATACGAATCAAAATTTCGATCAGTTTTTTAATATTTTTTGGTTTTTCTCCTCTATATCCCTTAAGCAATGGAAATATTTTCAATTTTTGTAGCATTTGTCTTGCAAGAGTTTCTGTTAAAGGAGGAAATCCTAATGAATTATCATTAAAAACTTCTGCTCCAGTTCCACCCATTCCGATTAATATAACCGTGCCAAAAACAGCATCCTTTTTAATTCCTAAGATCAATTCAATCCCATTTTTTGTATTAAACATTGGCTGAACCGTAATACCTTCGTGCTTTACATCAGGTTTTTTTTCTGAAATTGAAGTTAAAATTTTATTATATGATTTTCGAACTTGATTTTCATCTTTAATATTCAAAGATATTCCACCAATACCAAATTTATGAATTATATCCGTTGATTCTATTTTAAGCACTACCGGAAATCCAATTTCTTCTGCTATTTTCACAGCTTCATTTTCAGTTTTAGCAAGTATCGGCTTTGTAGTCGGAATACCATATATTTCAAGTAATTCTTTCGATTCTTTTTCAGATAAAATATGTTTATTTTTAAAAGTAGTATTATTAAATTCTTCACGTAATTTATCCTTGTCGTAATCAAATAAATCGGGTATTTCCTGCGGAGTCTCAAATAATGAATTTATATTTCTTGAATATTCAACAAGTGTCATAAATGCACGTATTGCTTGTTCGGGAGTTTGATAAACTGCAATTCCCGAATCATTGAAAATTGAAACCGCTTCATGTACACGTTTCCCTCCAAGCCATGCAGCCATAATTGGCTTTATTGTATTTTCAGATAATTTAACAATTTCTCTTGCAGTTTCGCTTGGTTTTGTCATTGCCTGTGGTGTAAGAATAACAAGAATTGCATCAACTTTTGGATCATCAAGAACAATTTTTGTTGCTTCGAAATATCTCTGAGGTAGTGCATCTCCAATAATATCAACCGGGTTACCATGCGACCAAAATGAAGGAAGAATCTCATTAAGCTTTTGAATTGTTTCTTTCGAAAGGTCAACACATTTTCCTCTGTTAGCAATTAAACTATCAGTAGCCATAACACCGGGCCCTCCGGCATTAGTTACTATTGCAAGATTTCTTCCTTTAGGAATATGTTTTCGAGCGATAAGGTCTGTAAAATCAAAAATATCACCAATATTATAAACCCTGGCAAGACCGGCTCTTTGGAACACAGCATCATAAATTGAATCTTCCGAAGCCATTGCACCTGTATGTGATTCTGCAGCGGCTGCAGATTCGGGAAACCTTCCTGACTTATAAACAATAATAGGTTTTTTACGTGCAAAGGCACGGGCAGCAGTCATAAAATGACGTGCATTTGTAATTGATTCAACATATAAAATAATAGTTTTAGTTCTGGGATCCTGACCAAAATAATCAATTAAATCACCAAAGTTTACATCCATGCTGTTTCCAATAGAAACAAAATTGGAAAAGCCGATATTTTCTTCTGCAGCCCAGTCAAGAATTGAAGCACCTAAAGCTCCCGATTGAGAGATAAAAGCAACATGTCCTTTTTTTGGTATTTCGGAAGCAAAACTAACATTCATACTTAATCCAGGAACAATAATTCCCATACAGTTTGGCCCAATAACGCGCATATCCGGAAATTTAGAAACTTCTTCCATTATAATATCTTCCTGTTTTTTCCCTTCTTCGCCAATTTCTCTAAATCCTGCTGACATAATTATTATTCCATTAATACCAACTTCACCACATTCTCTAATAAGTTGTGGGACAAGTTTTGCAGCAGTTGTTATAACTGCCAGATCAGGAATTTTAGGAAGACTGTAAACATTGGGATAACACTGAATTCCCAATACCGCTTCACGCTTTGGATTAACAGGATATACAACACCGTTGAATCCTCCAACAACAAGATTTTTTAAAGTTGTTCCTCCAACACTATTAAGATCGTTAGAAGCACCTATCAAGGCAATTCTTTTTGGACTAAAAATGCTATTGAGTTTTTTTATCGACATTTTATTTTTTTTTAAAATATAAATTTAGATTTAATATGATTTAGAAAAGGACTGTAAAATTATAAAAGAAATGGCAGAAAAAAACATAATATACAAAAAAACCTGTCATTATAAACAGGTTTTTTTGTATTAAATAAAATAATATAAATTAGCTTTTCTTAGGAGATTTCATAAGTATAATAATAAACGCTCCTAGTAAACAAGCAACCCCAGCAATAATAAAAGGAGTCAACCATGCAGAAGGATCTGTTGCATTTTTTGCAGAGTCTTTGAAGTAACCTGCAATTTGAGGTCCTACAATACCTGCAATTCCATAAGCAAAAAACACAAGACCATAGTTTCTTCCTACTGTTTTATTGCCAAAGAAATCGGCTGTTGCAGCCGGAAACAATGCAAAGTTCCCTCCAAAATTGAATCCTATAATTGCGGCTGCTGCAATAAGTCCAACTACTGATCCTCCTAATTTGAAGAGAAAAAGCATAATTACACCTTGAATCAAACACATAAGAAAAATGGATAGTTTCCTTCCGATTTTATCGGATACCACTCCCCAAATAATTCTTCCTAAACCATTTAATATTGCATAAGTTGCCATTGCTGTACCTGCAATTGCACTAGCCCAATCTTTTGTTGACAGAAATTCAGGGTTCAAAGGATCAAGAGTTCCTAATTTTGAGTATGTTAATGAATCAATACCAAATAATTTTATACAATAAATAACCATTAAACCTGCTAATGCAGAAAAAACAAAAGTTATAAATAGCATATAATATTGTGGTGTTTTAATCATTTCATTAGAATCAAATTCCACCATTCCTGAAGAGGACTTACTTGATTTTGAAGGTGGTGTATAACCTTTAGGTAACCATCCTACAGGAGGATCTTTCATAACTAAACTTCCTAAAATTACCATAACGGCAAAAATAGCTCCGTATAGGAAGAAAACACTTCTGATACCATCTAATCCAAAAATTACAAAATTCTTGATTAGTCCTGTGTTGATTAGTTCACCATTAACTAATTCTCCACCTCCCCATGAGCCAGCCCACTTAACCCAAATTGTTGCTCCAAAACCAAATCCTGCAACTGCTAAACCTGTAAGCATTCCTTTTTTATCAGGAAACCATTTTACACCAACAGCGATAGGTACAACATAGGCTAAACCAATACCGGAGCCACCGATAACTCCGATAAAAATTAATTGAGTAATGAAAGAATCCCCAAAAAATGCAGCTAAAATATATCCTGCCCCAAGAATTAATCCACCAAACATTGTAAGTTTTTGTGGCCCTATTGAATTAAGTTTTCTCCCTGCCCATATCATAACAAGAGCAAAAAAGAAAAGTCCTGCTGAAAAAATCCATGCAGCTTGACCTGCTGAAAATTGATAATCGCCATTTGCAGCAGTCAATTGAGGAGTAAATACCGACCATGCATAAATGGCTCCTAAAGCTAATTGTATTAGAATTGCACCAACTACAACTAACCATCTATTCATAACTTTTTTTTCCATAATTAATATATTTTGGTTAATTTATAAAACTCGAAAAAAAGACACTTTGGGTATAAAAACCCAAAATGTCTTAATATTATTGAAATTATCTATCGTTTAACTTTAACTTTTGCTCCATCAATGATTTCATCAACAACACCCGGATCGAGTAATGTAGAAGTATCTCCAAGATTAGTAGCATCGCCTTCACCGATTTTACGTAAAATCCTTCTCATGATCTTACCTGAACGGGTTTTTGGTAATCCACTTACTAATTGAATTTGATCTGGTTTAGCTATAGGTCCGATTTGTTTAGTAACTGTAGCTCTAATTTCTCTTTCGATATTAGCAACTTCAGTATCAGAAAGTTCATCACAAATTACATAAGCATAAATACCGGAACCTTTAATTTCGTGAGGATAACCAACTACTGCTGATTCGTTTACTTTTGGATGCTGATTTATTGCATCTTCAACTTCGGCAGTACCAATTCTGTGACCCGAAACATTGATTACATCATCAACTCTACCCATGATTCTGTAATATCCTTCTTCGTCACGTTTTGCACCATCACCGGTAAAATATAATCCTTTGTATGAAGAGAAATAAGTCTGACGACATCTTTCGTGATCTCCATAAGTTGATCTTATCATTCCCGGCCAAGGGAATTTAATACATAAGTTACCTTCAACAGAATTTCCTTTAAGTTCTTTTCCTTCGTTATCAACAAGCATTGGTTGAATTCCGGGAAGTGGTAAAGTTGCAAAAGAAGGTTTTGTAGGAGTAATTCCTGCAAGTGGAGTTATCATAATTCCACCTGTTTCGGTTTGCCACCAAGTATCAACAATTGGACATTTTCCTTTTCCAATAAAGTCGTGATACCAACGCCATGCTTCTTCATTAATCGGTTCGCCAACTGTACCAAGAACTTTAAGAGAACTTAGATCTTTGTTTGTAACAAATTCGTTTCCTTGCGCAATCAAAGCACGAATTGCAGTAGGTGCTGTATAGAATTGATTTACTTTGTATTTATCAACAACATCCCAGAATCTTCCTGCATCAGGCCATGTAGGTACACCTTCGAACATAACTGTTGTAGCTCCAGCCAAAAGCGGACCATAAACAATATATGAATGTCCTGTTACCCATCCAATATCGGCAGTACACCACCAAACATCACCATCAGAATATTGGAAAACATTTTTGAAAGTATACTCTGCAAAAATCATATATCCAGCAGTAGTGTGCTGTACACCTTTTGGTTTACCGGTTGAACCTGATGTATAAAGAATAAATAATGTATCTTCAGAATCCATTACTTCAGCTTTACAATCAACAGAAACATCTTTAATTGCATCATTCCACCAGATATCACGTCCTTCTTTCATTTGAATTTCTTCTCCTGTACGTTTGTAAACTATCACTTTTTCAACTGTTGGGCAAGTTTCTAAAGCTTCATCAACGATATTTTTTAGTGGAATAGTTTTAGTACCACGATATCCACCATCAGAGGTAACAACAATATTTGAAGTTCCGTCTTTAATTCTATCACCTAATGCATTAGCAGAAAAGCCTGCAAAAACAATAGAGTGGATTGCACCAATTCTTGCACAAGCAAGCATTGCAATTGCAAGTTCAGGTATCATAGGAAGATAAAGTGTAACTCTATCACCCTTTTTAATTCCTTGATTTTTCAAAACATTAGCAAATTGGCTTACTTTTTCGAATAGTTCACCGTAAGTTAATCTTACAGTCTCATCTTTAGGGTCATTAGGTTCCCAGATAATAGCAGTCTGATCTTTTCTCATGAAAAGATTTCTTTCGAAAATGTTTTCGGTAATATTTAATTTTCCGTTTTGAAACCAGTTAATATTTGGCTCATCAAAGTTCCATTCAAGAACTTTATCCCATTTTTTATGCCAATAATAATCCTCAGCAATTTTTTCCCAAAATCCTTCAGGATTTGCTACACTTTCTTGATATTTTTCAAGATATTCTGCCAAGCTAGTAATTTTGTTTGTCATAACTTTTTTTTCTTTTTATTAATTAATAATTTGAATTTTGTCTAAAAAAAAATCAATAATATTTATTTAAAATATATATATTATCTAAATTTTGTGCGCCAAAGATATGAAAAATTATTTTAACTTTTTATATGATATTTGAAATAGATTTATATGCCAAATTAAAACAAAAAACAAAACAAAAATAATTTTCTAAACAATTAACGAATTACTTAATAATTGCAGCATGACAGGTATATTTAATAATTATCAAAATCGTTAACATATAAATATATTATTTAGAAAACTGCATATTTAGACAGTTTACAAATTTT
>CAYOKJ010000106.1:0-10511 GCA_964404485.1 uncultured Bacteroidales bacterium
TTAGGCTTTTAGGTTTTAAAAAGTCAAAAAACAATTGGTAAATATAATATTTTTTAAAAAATATTTTCTATTTTTATTTAAATTCTATTAATCAAAAGTTTATATATAATACAGTCTACTTTTTTCCATTATACAGGAAATATTATTTGCAAGCGATTTTTGGTAAATTAAATCAGTGAGACTTTAATTTTGTGAAGCAAAATTATTTAGTCGAACTGATCCCGAGCATAGCCGAGGGATCTACGGGATTATATTCCCCACCGCTTGCGGCGGTAAGCTTCATTCTCGAAAAAGCAAATCAAAAAAAACTGCAGTAATACCAACTGAACATCCATATTACCGATATATTTCGTTTCTTTTTTCCTTTCTCTGCGTTAAATATTATTTCCGTCCGTACGGATGCAAAGAATATTTGCCTTGACAAAGAAAAAAATATTTCAAAATATTTATCAGCAATATAGAAATTCAATTGGTATAATTTCAAAATTTCCTTTATATCATTTTAAAATACAATTAGAATAAAATGAGGAGTTATTTTTCTTTTTTCAAAAAGGCCAAAAAAAAGCCCGGATAAACCGGGCTAATATATATTTTATTGAGAAATTAATTTTATTGAAGTGTAAATTTAATTGGTAAGTTAAATTGCACCCTAACTGGTTTTCCTCTTTGTTTTCCTGGATCCCATTTAGGCATATTTTTCACAACTCTTACAGCTTCTTCATCGCATCCACCGCCAATACCTCTTAAAACTTTTATATCTGTAACCCTTCCGTCAGTTTCTACAACAAATGTTACAAAAACTCTTCCGTTGATACCACTTTCACGAGCCATTTGCGGGTATTCAATATTATTACCAAGATATCTATTCATGGCACCAGGTCCGCCCGGAAATTTAGGCATAGATTCAACAACTCTAAAAATATAATCTTCTTGAATTTCATCAGCTTCCATTTCAACAGGAATATATTCCTCAACTTCAGTTTCCATATCAGCTTCTGCATCAATTTCAATATCATCTTCAATTTCAACATCATCTTCCACGATATTAAGAACAGTAACTGTTTTTGGTGGTGGTGGTGGTGGTGGTTTTACTTCTTGTTTTGTTTGAATAATTTCTTCCTGAATAACTTCTTTAGCCACTCTTTCAATAAGTTGAAGTTCTTGTTTTTCATAAGTTTTCCATTCGAAAGCACCAAATATTACTCCTAATGCTATTATCAAACCTATTTGAACAAATATAGTTTTTTTCTTTTCAAGATCTGCTTTTGGTGATTTTTTAGCTTCCATAATTATTCTTTTTTATCTAAAAATTCCCTGATTGATTAATCAGCTAAAATAATATTTTTTTTTATTTAATTTAAGTTTTTGTTAACTTTTTTAAAAATATCAAATAATATATTAAAATTCCCAACAAGCAACCAAGTACATTAGCATAAAAGTCAAAAATATTTCCATTTCTTCCTACAAAAATAAAAAACTGCATTATTTCTGTAATTGCACCAAATAATATTCCAATGACTAATGTATATAACACAATAAAGAAACGTTTTTTCTTTTCCGAAAATTGCTTATCAAAACCAAATTGGAGTAAACATCCAAAAACACAATAGATAAATAAATGAATGATTTTATCCGGTCTCAACCAATCTAAAAATGATGGGATTGTGGGAAATGCATTTCCTGGTATTCCGGAAAGTATTAAAATAAATACTCCCCAAACAAGTGCTGGACTGAAATATTTCAGAAATTTATTATGTTTACCCTTCAATTATTTCTTTGTATTGTTTTGAATCAAGTAAATCTTTTACCTCATCTAAATTGCTTATTTTTATTTTTATTATCCATCCTTTTCCGTATGGATCATTATTAATTAATTCGGGAGTATCTTCAAGTTCTTCATTAAATTCGAGCACTTCGCCACTAACCGGCATAAACATATCAGATACAGTTTTTACTGCTTCGATAGTACCAAATGTTTCTTCTTTTTCTATTTCTTCGCCTACAGTTTCTACTTCAACAAAAACAATATCACCAAGTTCTTTTTGAGCAAAATCAGTAATTCCGACAATTGCTTCATCACCATCAATTTTGATCCATTCGTGATCATTAGTAAACTTTAGTTTTTCGGGAATATTCATAATTTATTTCTTTTTAAATTTTTTGTAAAATTAAATAAAATTTATTTCTATTTAAAATATTGTGTGGAATAAAATTTTTAATTTGAATTCTAAAATCAAAAATTGTAAGAACATAGCTTTAAAGACAGACACTAACCACCTACTGATTAAGCATAAACTTAAGGCTGATACCAGCATTTGTTGTTGAGTTTTTATATTGATTGGATACAAAAGGATCGTTGATACCTTTATCAAAAAACAACCTGATCATAACTTTCTGATTCATCATATAATCCGCTGAAGTATTAATTGTAATAATTTTTTGTCCTGCAGATATTTGATTTTGATCTTCATCAATTCGTCTTAAAACAGTTTTATTACTTCTAATAGAAAAGTCAGCTCTTAGATCAAGATCGCTTTTTTTATTACTTCCTTTTTTCCCACCACTTAACGAAACAAATGAAAACGAAACATCTTTAAATTTATATCCAAAACCAAGCACAAATTCATAACTCAACACCTCTGTAAGCTGGTTATTAATAAAGCTCATTGTAAGATTACGGGCTTGTTTGTATTCCACTTTTGCCATCATATTATTATTCATGGTAACATCAATTCCAATTAGTGGTGCAAATTGCTCCATTATCGAAACAGTTCCAATATCATATTTGGGGATAAAATTGCCATTTGCATAGGTTGCAGCCGGAAAATTATTTTGCTCTTTATAATCAATATAAGAAGAAAAAGAAGAAATACTATAAGCTGATCTGTAAACATGCGAAATAGATATTTTTCTAAATCGCTCTTTCAGATAAGCAATATTTGTAAGGCCGGTATATGTCAATCTCCAGTTTGGCATAGGTATTTTTTGGAAAAAATCCAATCCGGCATTTTGTACACTGCTTCCGGTATATGCAGCCTTAAACGAATGTAATAATACCTCTTGTGAATTGGGACCATAACCTTCGGGATACATATTTGTCGGGTCTAAAGAATCACGATAAAAATTACCATTCCAGTTTGGATTTTCTCTTGCAAGGCGTTCTGCAATTTCAGATCGGTTATTTTTAAAATTTTCGAAATTGCCAGAAAGGTTGTTTTCGCCATCAGACGAAAATGCAGTTCTCCAAGTAATAATTGAGCTACTATAACTTCCTCCTTCCATAGGAGAAAACGAATGGAAATTTCCAATACTGTCGGCTCTGTAATATTCCTGATGATTTTTAGAAAATGCTCGGTCGGCAGTAATATCAATTTTAAGATCTGGAATAGGCTCGATAGAAACCCGTATTGTTAGGTTATTTGTTTTTTTTGTTGAATATGCCTGATTTAAAAGTGTATCCGGAGTTAGCCATCCATAACGGAAAGCATCATTTCGTAAATCACGTTGATCTCCAAAAACAAATCCTAATCCCGGAGCCAGACTTGTAGGATATCCATCTTCAAAAGTATTTACTCTGTTAAATATTGATGTATCGGGAGTATATTTAAAATTACTTCCAAAATATTTTGGTTGAGGAAGGAATCCCGGAATATAAGTTCCACCAGTTTCATCATAAGTAATTGCTGCTTTTTTTACTCCCATCAAAATTTTAAGAGTGTTCTCCGCAATTATTTTAAAATAATTTATTTTGGGTTTTGTTTCAGTAGAATCAGCTTCAACATCTTTATCTTCCATAGCCATTTTTCGTGATTTCATTCCCGGTCTACTTTTATTTTTCGATGCTTTATTTAACCTTTTAAAGTAAGGTACTTTATTATAAAACTTTTTGAAATTTAAGTCAGCATTAAATAGAATTGTATTTGAATTTTCTATCTGATTACCCATTCTGTCTTGAATTGATGCTGGTGAAGCAGTCCAGTTATACGTAGCCTGATAGCCTGCTTTTGCAGTAATCCAATCGAATATAGGTATTTTATTAATAGGCAAAGAATAGTGTAAATCCAAGCTATGTACAAACCTGTTTATACTACCAATATTCATTAATTCATTCATAATGGTATCCCTGTTTGCAGTATATTCATCAGTTCCTTTATCAGGATTTCCCTGAGGTTCGTTAATATATGCATTTGCATTGGCAGAATAATCCAATGTAAGAGATTCAGAAAGATCGAATTTCATATTATATGACCTATTCCAATCCCATGTTTTCATATGGAAAATTTCCATTGGAATTATTCCAATACTTTTATTTCTGAGTTTTCGCTTATTTTTTTCCCTAATCATATCCGTGTGGAATGACAATGATTTAGGCAGATAATAAAAATTAAAATCCTGAATAATATTAAAAATATCTGCATCAAGGAATTTAATTTTTGAAAATGGTTTTACGTTTTTGGGATTTCCGGAGAAATTATATCCAAGCGAACCATTATATGATTTTGAAAGATCAAAATTAACATCAATATTTCGAATAAAAATTTCTGAATAGGCAAAAGAAACATCGAAATTTGAGATGTCATAAATTTTTGGGGGTTTACTTGCACCAACTCTGTCTTTTCTAACATTCATAAAATTGACATTCTTTCTTTGCGTATAATCAATAGATATTCTTTTTATTGAGTCTTTTTCAGCTTCTGTATTATAGGATTTAAGGTCTTCCTTTAGTAAAATATCTGGATCCAGAGGATTATACTCGGGAATAATTCTTGCCTCTGAATAATCGAAATGCATTGGAATTTTTATACCTGATTCTTCGGGGAAGAATTTCCCTAAAGATAAATTAGTAGAAATATCAAATTGAGAGATCGATTCTTTTTGTGTTTCATTTAGCTTTTGATCGAGACTACCAAAGCCCGGAGAACTATGCATACCTGTTACTGTTACTCTTCCAATATCTGCAAGATTAACTGTTACCCTTGCATTTCCAGCCCATCCACCTTTTTTATTAAAATCGCTTAAGCGAAATTCGTTTACCCAAATTTCAACTGATTTTATTTCACCGTCATCATCTCCGCTTAAAGATGTTTGTTTTGGGTTTCTAACTCCAATCATAATAGCATTTACATTGCTGATACTTGGCACACCAACAACAGATATTTTATTAGCTCCTGAATATTCAATATAAGGGAAATTTGTTGAAATATTAGAACCCTGTTCCCGCATTTTTATATTTCTGTTATGTTTTATCTGGACTAAATTTTCAAGGTCAATATCAAAATTATTAGCGTCGGGCCAAATAATATTATCTTCAGCTATTTCCGTAAACCAGGGTGTAAATGTTAAAGGAATTTCATATTCGTAGTAGTTTTCCGTAAAGTCAGAGCCCATCCTGATAAATACTGTTAAATCTCCATAATCAAGTTCTTGTTCTTCAATAACTTTTTCGGCATGAACAAACAATTGCAATCTTTTGTATTGACGGAAGTCAAAATCAGTAGTTTTATAAGCTCCCCTGGCATCACCATCAATCAAATCAGTAACTTTAAGAACCATAGATTGTTCATTAAGTCGCATGAGATTTGTTGTTCCAAGATTTATCTCTCTTTTAATTCCCGGAGGTATAACATAAGGAATGGGACTTCGGCTTCCGTTTTCCTCAATATTTACTGCTGAAACATCAAATTTTGTATTGCTCTGATCATCATTTGGAATATATTCTCCGGGAGATAAAATTTGTTGACGATACCGTCGCCATTCTCCTCTTACAAGCTCAAGAGTAGCAAAACGTGTAACAATTGGTTTTGGAAAACCTTTAAGGAACATCCTAATAAATCTGATAGATTTAAAGTCCTCTATATTTCCAACTACTTTGTCAGGATTATTTACCGGAATTTTAAACTGATACCAATCAACTTCCCCTAATTGTCCATTATCAAGTTGAATACCGGCAGCTGTATAAACATCAGTAATATAATTCTCCCCAACTTTCATTTTTTCGGGAGATAAATCAATTTTATATTGAAAATATCTCTCAGCTTCACTTAGCGTATTATCATTATTTAAATCTTCAACATTTGGAAGGTTAGTAGCAACAGTAGGATAGCTTTCAGGGTTTTGTTCATCTGAAGGTGAGTTTCCTTCCGGTCCGTTAAATTGTTTATATCTTTCAAGAATGCTCGAATATTTATTATCACTATCATAATCTGTTCCCCTGAAATAGTGATAATTATCTCCTGATGGGTCATTAATAATATTATCCCTTGCATCAGCTGCTAAATAGCCTGCTAAATACAAACTATCAATTATTTTAACATAATTATTACCAAAAACATTATCATCATAAAATGTTAACTCATCGATATCTCGCAATCCGTCATAACCAACATCTTGAAAAGCCCGTGATGAAACTTCACTATCAAAGGATTCGACAATTGCCTGTAGAACAGGAACCCGACCCCATATAGTTGTATCAACATCAATAACAGTTTCAGTAGTTGGTAAGCCATTCTCATATCCTTTTCTGGAATCTCTAAGAATATCCTCCGAAACATCACCAAGGTTAAAATATAGTTGACCCGGGTTATTCTCTCCATCAGTAAAAGGATTCATCATCCAGAACTCAATATACTCAACATTGGCAGATTCGAAATCTGTTGTTTCAATTTTACGCATAATTCCTGCCCATCTGGTTTCAGGGTCTTTCAGCATACCGTCATTATTTATTCCAGAAGTTAAACCGGGAACAAAATTTGCATCAAAATTATAAGGACCTCTTTCTTCAGGATAATAAGCCAGATTGAGAACTGCAATATTTGTTGGTATTCCGTTAGGTACATCTTTTTTAGGGAATATTTCATTTTCGAGTACCTTTCGAACTGAATTTAATGATAATTCATCTTTACTGATATTTGGGGGTCTCAAATTTCCGGAGCGATTATAAAATAATGGATCTATTATATACCATGCAAGTTTTGCCCTGTTTTTTCCATAATTTATACCTTCGGTTGGTGCAGCTTCAGGAAAAAGATCGAACTGTCCTTGAGGTGTACTGGCAAGAAACCAGTTACCAATATTTTTTAAATCAACAGTAGATTTGCTTCCTTCAAAATCATCAATATATGAAGTACCTTCGTCTCCAATAGCTTTTGAATGCCCTGGGATAAAATGTGCAAACTCTCCATCAACAGAAATGCTGGAAACAGCTTTTGTGCTTATTAAAGGGATTTTATCGATTAACTTGGTTAACAGCCTTGATTCGGTTTCATAAGCAAAATTTAAACCCCAAATAGTATTTGAAATAGGATCGTCACCATAATTTGTTTTTTGGGTAAGCGGTCTTTCATTCAAATTTAAAATTGTAGCTCCAACATTAAAATCATCGCTAAACTGATGTTCTATGTGTGTTCCCATCAAACGTTTCTTTTGAATGGAAAACATTGCATTATTCTCCATCGAAATATTAATTGGGGTACCCGAACTTAAAATACCTTCATTTATTATTCTCACTCTACCAAGAGTATAATCAACTGTAAAATCAACATTTTCCACCAAGGGAATTCCTCCGGCAGTAACCGTAACCGATCCATGAGGAACATTTAAAGCATTAAGAGAAATTTCGCTTGATGAAGAAGATTTATAATCCCCTTCAATAATAAATTTATTTTTATCGGGATACTGTTCTGCACCGGTTTTTGTCATTGTGTATAACGAATCGTAAGCATATTTGCTTGCCAAAGCTGTATCTACACCAAATTGTCTTTTCAGATATTTTCCGAAAGGTTCGAGAACAGGAAAATAAATTCTTCCGTTTGAAGACTGAATAGTACCTCCGTTTGATGCCGCATTATCAATAAAATCAAATACTCCATCGGGGTATGGATTAGATTGGGGATTTAAATTATCAAGATTTAAAACTCTGATAAGTGGAACTCCGCTAATTTTTTCATTTCCTTCGGTGAGATATGCTGTAGGTACTCCATTTTCGTTTCCTGAATAAAATATATTTAGCATGAAATCCTGACTGTTAACCTGATAAGCGCCTATTGAGTAAACATTTTTCATCATCAAATTCCATAAAGAATTATTTGTGTTTAATGAAGTACTTTTAAGAAGCTTTACCACTAGACATTGAGGAGAAGTAATACCCTGGTTTGTAAGCTCACCAACCTGATAAACTGTAGTATCACCAATCTTGGTATATTGAAATGCAACTGCTAAAGTTTGGTCGGGATTAAGATTTGTATTAAGAGAAATAAATCCAAGTTTACTATTATAATTATATTCCGAATAACTAAGTTTTCGGGCATTTTCAATTTTTTCAAAATCTTCGCCGGCAACAAAATATCCAACATGATTATTATTAAACGGGTCAACTTTAAGATAGTTTGTTACAGTATTTATATCTCTAATTTTAGCTGTGTCCAAATTAAAAAGCAGGTCGTTTGCAAAATTAGTAGGTAAACCGTTTCCATACATGGGGTCAATCAAATCATTTCCCGGATGATATTCACCAAGATCGGAAAAAGCAATTATATTCCTGTTTTCGGTAACGGCAGCACCAATATTGGTTACCCAAACTTCCATGTTTGTTATGTTAATGTCTGAAGATATTATCGGGAGGTCTTTCAGAGCTTCGTTATAACGGTTACTTACTTTTCCTTCATAATCGATAACTTCTTCTCTAAAATATTGAGCAATAAAAAAGTGCCTGTTTTCTTCATAGTCAATAGCTTTTAAATAAAACTCATTTGTTTGTGCTCCTCCTTGCACAGTAATTGTAGAAGTTTCACTGTTTTGTTGAGAGAACACACTAGTTATGGTTGTATTTCCAAACTGTAGTTTTGTTTTTATCCCGAACAAGCTTTGATTTCCGGTTATAAGTGAAGTGCTTAACGGAAGATTAACATCACCTGCTTCGATTAATTTTACTATGTCATCCTCATCACCTTCGTATTTAAGTTTTAATTTGTTTTCGAAATCGAAAGTTGACTCAGTGTTATAATTTGTTTTGAATTCAATTTTATCACCAATTTTGGCAATAACATTCATTTGAATTTTTTCTTCAAAAATAAAATTAGTTTGCTTTCTTTGTCTAACGTTAAGAGTTGGATTATCATTACTATTACCTCTTAATCCAAAAATAAGTTCAGCAGAACCCTGAGGACGAATATCAATCGTGTTTCCACCAAAAATTTTATCGAATGCTTTGCCACCAATATGAATTTCGGGTATGATACGGGATTTCCCGTCTTTTCCGGTAGAAATTGATCTTTCACGCCAATAATCTTTTATTGATTGTAGGAGGTCATATTCCCTATATTCGTCAAAACTCATTGAAACAGGATCCCTAAAATTAAATTTTCCTATTTTCTTTTTATAAATATATCTGTTTGTTATAGGATCGTATTCAATAACAGACTCAATGTTTGAGGGATTTCTTAAAAACAATGAGTTAGTATCAGAAGGATAAAATGGATTTCCATTATCATCATTAAATGGATAAATTAAATTTATTGTATCGTTCAAATCGGTACTATCTGGAGGAAAGAAATTTTCAGCATCAAAAATAATAACTTTATTTACGGAAGCATTACTTTCTAAAACCAAAGCAAGTATGGAAAAAAGAAATAAATATTTAAAAGTATTTTTAATAATTGGTCTCAAATGATCAAAATTATTTCTAAAACTAATGTCTGAATTTAAAAACACCATTCATTAATTGTTTTTTAAAACAAAGTTCAGAACGATACTATTGTATTTCAGAACATTAGAATAATATTATTACTATAAAGTTTTTAATGCATTTTTAATTAACTGCTCAACTGACAAAGAAGAGCCTCCGGATTTAAGTATTTTATCCAAAGCCTTTTCAGCAATTTTTTTATTAAATCCAAGAGATATCAATCCTGATAACGCTTCATTTTTTTGAGTATTGTGTGAAATATTTAAATTCTCAACAGAAATTCCTTCTTTATCTAATTTGTCTTTAAGGTCGATTATGATTCTCTGAGCAGATTTTCCGCCGATTCCCTTAACAGATTGCAAAACTGCCGGTTTATTATTAACTATTGCATCAAAAATTTCTTCAGTTTTTAAAGAAGAAAGTATTAGTCTTGCTGTATTCGAACCAACGCCTGAAACTGAGATAAGATGACGGAATAATTTACGTTCTTCTTCATCGGCAAATCCATACAAAATCTGAGCATCTTCCCTAACAACAAAATGAATAAACAACTTGCATTGTTCATCCTCACTAATTTTAGAAAAAGTATGTAACGAAATATTTATATAATATCCTATACCCGCTGATTCTATTACAACATAAGTAGGATTTTTTTCAATAAGTTTACCTTTAATGTATGAATACATAATTTTTTATTTTAGTAATTCTTTGTTAGAAAGAAACGTGCAAAAATACAAATTATTTAGCATACTTATTAGTGTAATGTAATGAGATGATTAGACAGAAAATCGTTCACCTATTTTTAGTGATATAAAATTCGTGTTAATTT
>CAYOKJ010000107.1:0-4965 GCA_964404485.1 uncultured Bacteroidales bacterium
TAACATATAAATATATTATTTAGAAAACTGCATATTTAGACAGTTTACAAATTTTAAATAACATCAATTTAAATTAAATTTTTATCAAAAACATGTGTATATTTGCAAACTTTTTAAAGTTAAAATGATTTAGATTTTCTAAATCTTGATTATTTGTAATTTCTGATAAAAAACATAAGAACAAAAAAAACAATATAAAAAATGAAAATATTTGTATTAAACTGTGGGAGTTCATCAATAAAATACCAATTATTTAATATTGAAAATAAAGAGATCTTAACAAAAGGAATAGTTGAAAAAATAGGACTAAAAGGTTCATTTATAAAAAACAAACGTAATGACGGAGATACGGTAAATTACAAAATTGAAATACCAGATCACCAAGAAGGAATAAAACATATTCTCAGCATTCTTACTGACAAATCTCACGGAAGCCTAAAAAGTCTAAATGAAATTGATGCAATTGGCCACAGGGTTGTTCACGGCGGCGAAAAATTTAATTCAAGTGTTTTGATAACAGATGAAGTAATTGAAAAAATGGAGGAGTGTATTGAATTAGCTCCTTTGCACAATCCACCAAATCTAAAAGGGATTTATTCGATGAAAAATATTCTTCCAGATATCCCTCAAGTTGGAGTTTTTGATACAGCTTATCATCAAACGATGCCTGCAAAATCATATATGTATGCAATTCCTTACTCGCTTTACGAAAAACATTCAATCCGACGATACGGATTTCATGGAACCAGCCACAGATATGTTTCTCAACGAGCTTGCGATATTTTAAATCTTGATTATTCAAATCAAAAAATAATAAGTTGTCATCTCGGAAACGGTGCTTCAATTGCTGCAATAAAAAACGGTAAATCTCTTGATACTTCAATGGGCTTAACACCTATTGAAGGATTAATGATGGGTACACGCACCGGTGACCTTGATCTTGGAGTTTTATTTTATATAATGAATGTGGAAAACCTTAGTTCGAAAGAAGCTTATGCTCTTGTAAATAAACAAAGTGGAGTTTTGGGTGTTTCAGGTGTTTCTAATGATATGAGAGAAGTTGAAGAAGCTTCCGCTAATGGAAATAAAAGAGCCAAACTTTCTTTGGAGATGTATTTTTATCGTGTTAAGAAATATATTGGAGCTTATGCTGCTGCCATGGGTGGAGTTGACGTAGTCATTTTTACCGGTGGTATTGGAGAAAACGGACCAGAAACCAGAGAAGAAATTTGTAAAGATTTTGAATTCCTCGGACTGGAATTTGATAAAGAAAAAAATGCCGGCAAAAGAGGTGAAGAAATAGAAATCAGCAAAACATTTTCAAAAGTTAAAGTTGTGATAGTTCCAACTAACGAAGAACTTGTTATTGCACAAGATACTTATGAGATTGTGACAAAACTTTAATTGAGAACCCGTAGTACGGCTTAAAGCCGTGCTACGGGTTTTATTATTTTTTATCAATTTTACTACAAATATTGTCAAATATCTGATCAATTGATCCGATACCTTTTATGCCTACAAATTTATTTTGTTTCTTGTAAAGGTCAATCAATGGGTAGGTTTGATCTTTATAAACTTGTAAACGATTTTTAATAATATCTTCTGTATCATCTTTTCTGCCTTCGATTTGTGCTCGTTTTAATAATCGGGTAACAACTTCATTGTCATCAACATCAAGAGCAAGAACCAAAGAAACAGATTCATTATCTTTTTTAAGTAAATTATCAAGTTCACCGGATTGGTTTAATGTTCTTGGAAAACCATCAAACACAAAACCATTAATATTTTGATGTTTATGAAGTGAGGAATCAAGAATATCAATTATCAGCTCATCAGGAACTAACTCACCTTTTTCAACAATACTTTTGAATTTTACACCTAATTCTGTTTGTTGCTTAATTTCGTTACGAAAAATATCACCTGTTGAAATATGAATTAAACCATACTTTTCAGCTATTTTTATTGATTGTGTCCCCTTTCCAGAACCGGGAGGGCCAAATAAAATAAGATTAAACATAAATTTTGATTTTAGATTATTGATTATACGAACAAAAATAAATATAATCTCAACACTGATTTAGTAAATTTGAATTATTTTTGCAAAAATATTTTTGTTCTAAATAATTTAGCCCGATTAATTCATAAACTTAAATGACGGAATACTGAATTAATATGACGACAAAGAATAGAAAAGCTAATATTTTCTTTTTATATTAAAGATGACGCAGGATACAAATAATGTTTTTCAAGACACCGCCCAAATAAATGAAAATTTTGTTATTGGGACTTCTGTTGATTCTATATTATCAGAAACAGCTAATAATAAGCAAAACGATTCTATAAATCCAGGTAAATCAGATACTGTTGTAAAAGAAAAAAATCTTCAAAAATTTTTTACCGGAAAAGAAAGTATTAAAAAGGAAATTGCTCCAATCAAAATTACAAGTATAAATAATGACTGGATTCTCGGAATTATTATTTTATGTGCTGTTTTATATTCTTTTGTTCACACATTCTATCACAAAAGAATTCTACAAATATATTCGGCTTTTGGAGCCCGACACTATGCAAATCAAGTAAACAGAGAAGGAAACCTTTATAATGAACGAATATCAATTCCATTGTTAATTATTTTCTTTTTATCCTTTTCTTTATTTCTTGTTCAGGCTTTTATTTTTTTTATTGATGAAGAAAATTTATTTTTCCAAGCACATATTTATTATATAATTATTTGCTTACTATTATTAGTATTTTGGTTTGCAAAAATTTTTATAATATTAGTTATCAGCAAAATATTCCACACCGAAAAAATGACAAAAGAATACTTACTTAACATGCTAATTTATACAGCAATTACAGGTATAGTAATTCTACCAATAAATATATTAATTATTTATTCTCATAATAGTTTTTTTATCTATGTAGGAATTATAATTACCTCACTTATTATTATTTATTGGTTAATAAGAGGATTTATTATTGGATTATCTTATCAAAATTATTCCAGTTTGCATTTATTTATTTATCTTTGCAGCCTCGAAATTTTACCACTAATAGTAATTACCAAAATGGTAATAAGAAATTGTTTTATATAATTATTTAAATTATAAAGTTGTGTTAGAAAAAATGGATAAAAAAAAGATTAAGAAGATCCTAGTTTCGCAACCAGAACCGCCAAATGTTGAGAAATCACCGTATGGTAATATGGCTGAAAAACACAAGCTTAAACTTGATTTTTACAAGTTTATTAAAATAGAAGGAATTACTTCGAAGGAATTCAGAAAAGAAAAGATTGCAATTCTAAATCATAGTGCAATAATTTTTACAAGCAGACATGCTGTAGATCACTTTTTCAGAATGGCAGAAGAAATGAGAGTTGTTATTCCTGATTCTATGAAATATTTCTGTGT
Organism: uncultured Bacteroidales bacterium; assembly: GCA_964404485.1. Lineage (GTDB taxonomy): Bacteria > Bacteroidota > Bacteroidia > Bacteroidales > JAIORY01 > JAIORY01. Next base: position 3,411 of record CAYOKJ010000107.1, read on the forward strand.
TTCGGAATCAACATCTTTTTATCTTCAAAAATATATTCAATACCGCAAACGTAAGATCTTTCACGGGAAACAAAATTTCAAACAATTAATTGACGTACTTAACAAACATAAAGAGGAGAAATTTTTACTTCCGGTTTCTGATATTCACAAACAAAGTATGATTGAATTGCTTGATAACAATAAGTTAAATTATACAAAAGCTGTTCTTTATAAAACTATTGCAAGTGATTTATCAAAAATTGACATTAAAAAGTATGATTTGATAATTTTCTTCAGTCCATCAGGAATTACTTCGCTTTTTAAAAACTTCCCCGATTTTCAACAAAACGGAACAGTCATCGCAGCCTTTGGGCCAACTACTTCTAAAGCTGTTACCGAGTCCGGTTTAGTGCTTAACATACAAGCACCAACAAAAACGGCACCTTCTATGACAATGGCTATTGAAGAATATATACAAAAAGAAAAAAAGAAAAAATAATTTGAAATCAAACAAATTTTATTGACTTGATTTTTTGATGGAGCTACAATAGCTCCATCATCGTTTAAAGACATTATTAATAAATTTGAAAAAATATTTAAATACAAATGCAGTGTTATTTATCATAATGAATAATTTTTTGTATTTTTAAATTATTATTTGTATTTTCAAAAGGGGGGAAATATCAACCGACACAATGCAAACTTTAAAGAGAGATGAGCGACTTAAAAAGAAGCAAATTATCCAGGATTTGTTTACTACGGGAAATACATTTCACCAATATCCAATTACAGTATTATGGAAAAGAACTAAAGACTACGAAGTTTCTCCTGTCCAGGTACTTTTCAGTGTTTCTAAAAAAAGATTTCGCAAAGCAGTTGACAGAAACAAAATAAAACGTCTGCTTCGAGAATCATACCGGAAAAATAATAACGATTTTTATCAATTTCTTAATAATTCAGAAAATAATTGCACACTTGCAATTATTTATACGGCTAAAGAAATATTACCGTATTTTGAGATTGAGAAAAAAATAATTTCTGTATTAAAGCGTTTAATAATAGAATATGAAAAAAATATTGGCTAGTTTTTTTATTTTACTGATTCGTTTCTATCAAGGAGTCATTTCGCCATATCTTGCACCTTCATGCAGATACACGCCAACTTGCTCAACTTATGGAATTCAGGCAATAAAAAAATATGGCCCTTTTAAAGGTGGCTGGCTTACCTTAAAAAGATTTTTATCATGTAATCCTTGGGGAGGAAGTGGATATGATCCGGTACCATAAATTAATTAGAATCTGTCAAAATTTCAGATTTTTAAAAATAATTTGAATATTAAACAATGATTAAATGATACATTCAATCATTTAAGCATTTAAGCATTTAATTATATACGAATTACAACTTAAGTAACAAAAGAATTGCAATAAAATATTAAAAACATGACAAAGAAAATACCCTTTAAAACTGTACTTTTTACTAAAGCATTATTATTTCTGCTTTTAATATCAATTACTGCCACAGCGCAAAATAATAATTTTGAAATTTCAAAGAATCTTGATATTTATACAACTT
>CAYOKJ010000107.1:5065-10481 GCA_964404485.1 uncultured Bacteroidales bacterium
ACAGCGCAAAATAATAATTTTGAAATTTCAAAGAATCTTGATATTTATACAACTTTATTCAAAGAGCTAAACAAAAATTATGTTGATGACATAAATCCCGGCGAATTAATGGAAACAGGTATAGAGGCTATGCTTGAATCTCTTGATCCATATACAATTTTTATTCCCGAATCAAAAATAGAAGATGTTAGATTTATTACTACCGGAGAGTACGGAGGAATTGGATCGCAAATTCAACAAAGGAAAGAATACGTTATTATTTCTGAACCTTATGAAAATTCTCCTGCACATAAAGCAGGATTAATTGCCGGAGACAAAATTCTTATGGTTAATAATAAATCAGCAAAAGATAAATCAACAAAAGATATAAGCGAAATATTAAAAGGTCAGGCCGGAACAAAACTTACAATAACAGTTGAAAGAAAAGGTGTTGAAAAACCTCTCAAAATAAAATTAATACGAGAAAATATTAAAATTGATAATATTCCATATTATGGCATGCTCGACAAAAACATCGGATATATTAAACTTATCAGCTTTACTAAAAATGCCGGAACAGAAGTGAAGAATGCCTTCCTTGATTTAAAAAATAATAATGAATTGAAAGGAATAATAATTGATATCCGCGGAAATGGTGGTGGACTCCTTAATGAAGCAGTGAGAATTTCAAATATTTTTGTTGAAAAAGGTAATTTAATTGTAAGCACAAAAGGCAAACTACAAAACAAAAACAAGAATTATCAAACAAGCTTTACTCCTATTGATAAAAATATTCCTGTAGCAATAATGGTTAACCAAAGAAGTGCTTCAGCTTCGGAAATAGTTGCCGGTTCACTACAAGATTTGGACAGGGCAATTATTATTGGTCAAAGAACTTTTGGTAAAGGACTTGTCCAAAATGTTATTCCAATAAGCTATAATTCGCAAGCAAAAATTACTATAGCAAAATATTATATCCCCAGCGGAAGATGTATTCAGAAAATTGATTATTCTCACAAAAACAATAATGGCGATTTTGACAAAATTCCCGATTCGCTGATCACAGAATTTAAAACCAAAAATGGCAGAACTGTTTTCGATGGAAAAGGTATAAATCCAGATATAATACTAGATGAAATAAAATTTAGCAATATTACCGTAAGTTTATTTGTTAATCATCATATTTTTGATTTTGCAACAAAGTTTAATCTCAATACTCCCTCGATTCCCGAAGCAAAAGATTTCTTTATAACAGATAAAATATTCGAAGATTTTAAAAACTATATTAGTGACAAAAAATATGAATATACAAGTAAAAGCGAAAAAGCTCTTGAAGACTTGAAAAAATTTGCTAAAAAAGAGAATTATTTCGATGCAATAATACAAGAATATAAAGCTCTTGAAGAAAAAATGAAGCATGACAAAAAAGCGGATATTCTTAAACACCAGGAAGAAATAAAAGATATGCTTAGAATGGAAATAGTATCAAGATACTATTATCAAAAAGGACAGGTTATTTCTTCAATGAAAAATGACCCGGAAATAAGAAGTGCTATTGAAATATTAGTTGATTCTGAAAAATACAATTCTATTTTGAAAAATATTTAGGTAATCGAAGGGAAATTGGAAATATTTAACTGATATAAAAATAAAATTAAAAAACTTGAAATATATTTACACTAGGAAATTTCATTCAAACGCATACTTCATCACTCTTATTTTGATGACTATGAGTCTGCCGTTATCGAAATATACTATGAGTGTATTTCAATTTTTACTAGTAGCACTTTGGCTTTGGTCAGGTTTATCATTTAAAATTACTTCCGACTTATATAAAAACAACTCCTTTGTAAAAGCAAGCAAAAAGCTTTTTTTATATTTTTTTACTTTACCAATAAAAAACTTTATTGCAAAATTTCAAGTATTCTTTCAAAATAAAGCTGCCATGATTCTGGTTTCTTTGTTTTTTTTGCATCTGGTCGGACTTATTTACACAACAGATTATACTTACGCTTTTAAAGATCTGAGAACAAAATTACCACTTCTTGTTTTTCCGATTATTTTATCGACCATGAAGCCCATTAATAAAAAACAATTTAATATTCTTATTTTCTTTTATATTGGTGCAGTTCTTATTGGTTCAATTATAAGCACTTATGTTCTACTGCAACACGAATTTACCGATATCAGAAAAATATCAATATTTATTTCTCCAATAAGATTTAGTTTGAATATTTGTATTGCAATTTTTTCTTTAGTGTGGTTTACATACAAAAAGGGGAATTTTAATATCTTCCTTAAATTACTTTTTGTAGTTGTAATTGTATGGTTATTAAGTTTTTTGTTTATCATTGAGTCAGGAATCGGGATATTGATTGTAATAGTTATTAGTATTTGTTTGATATTATTTTTAATATTTTCTATTAAGAATAAAATTATAAAATTTACATTGGCAATCGTTCTTTTTATAATACCCTTTTTACTTTTTGTTTTTATAAAAAACACAATTAGTGATTATTATGATGTAAAACCTGTTAATTTTTCTGAATTAGACAAAACTACAGCCTTAGGAAATCACTATGTTCACGATACAATAAACTATGGTATTGAAGAAGGGAAATATGTTGGATTATATCTTTCAAGAATTGAATTAGGAAAATCCTGGAACAAAAGAAGTATTTTTGATTTTAACGGAAAAGATGAAAACGGGCAGAATATTAAACATACAATAATCCGGTATCTTTCGTCAAAAGGATATAGAAAAGATGCAGAAGCTTTAAACAAATTATGCGATAAAGAAATTAAAGCCATAGAACAAGGAATAGCAAATGTTAACTACCTTTATAATCCCAGCCTTAAAACCAGAATTTCGAAAATTATTATTGGCTATAATAATTTCAAGTATGAAAATAATCCCAATGGAAATTCAATTCTTCAGCGTATTGAATATTTCAAAACATCAATACAACTAATACGTGATAATTTTTGGATTGGTGTAGGAACAGGAGATCTTCCTATGGCATTTCAAAAACAATACCAGAAAATGGATTCCCCTCTGGAAGATCATTTAAGATGGCGGTCTCACAATCAGTTTCTTTCAATTTTTATTGGTTTTGGAGTAATCGGTTTTATTTTGTTTCTTTTCACTTTAATCTCACCTCCAATTATTACGGGAAAATTTAAAGATTATTTTTATGTTATTTTCTTTATTACCATGATTTTATCAATGCTAACCGAAGACACTATCGAATCGCAAGCCGGCGTAACTTTGTTTGCATTTTTAACCTCCTTGTTGATTTTTTCAAAAAAGGACTAAAGCTTGCTTTAAAATAAATTGTAATTATTGAAACTATTTATTTTCATAATAATTAATTAAATTTCTATATTTTTGTATAAAATTCTACTTAACAAGATGAAACAAAACATAGAAATAAAAATAGTTTTCGAAGAATACGACAACATTTCAGAATTACAGAATACAGATCAGGAGTTGCTTAAAAAAGCTGTTGAAGCTTCCGGCAATGCATATGCACCATATTCAGAATATTATGTTGGTGCAGCAGTTCTTCTCGGTAACGGAAAAATTATTACAGGTAACAATCAGGAAAATGCAGCTTATCCTTCAGGACTTTGTGCTGAACGAGTTGCCATTTATTACGCATCATCACAGTATCCGGAGGAAGAAATTTTAGCTATTGCAATTACTGCTAAAGCTAAAAACTTTTCTATAGATACGCCTGTTGCGCCTTGTGGCGCCTGCCGACAAGTTTTGGCAGAATACGAAACACGACAGAATAAAAGCATTCGTTTGCTTCTTATGAGTGATAACGGAAAAATTCAAATAATCAAGAGCGTTGAAGATGTTTTACCTCTGATGTTTCATGCAAATGAATTGAAAAAATAATAAATCAAATACATATAAAAATGAAAAAAGTAATACTAACACTATTAATTCCAATTTTTTTCCTCGGAACTTCATTTAAAAATGATAAAGCTGCTTATCAAATTTATAATTCAAATGGCAAAGCAATAAAATTCAAAAATCTGGTTAAAGAAGCACTCGAAGCAGACGTAGTTTTTTTCGGCGAATTACACAACAACCCAATTTGTCACTGGCTTCAACTTGAGTTAACTAAAAGTCTTTATGCAGAAAAAAAGGATAATCTTATTCTTGGTGCCGAAATGTTTGAAGCAGACAATCAACTATTATTAAATGAATACCTTACGGGAAAAATCAGTGTGAAAAACTTTGAGCAAGAAGCACGAATCTGGCCTAATTACAAAACCGATTACAAACCATTAGTTGAATTTGCTAAAGAAAATCAGTTAAATTTTATAGCCTCAAATATTCCAAGAAGATATGCTTCAATGGTTCATAAAAAAGGTCTTGAAGCTCTTAATAATTTAAGCACTGAAGCAAAATCATATATTGCTACTCTTCCAATAAAATATAACCCTGAACTAAAAGCTTATAAGAATATGATGGATATGATGAAACACATGAAACATGCTTCAGAAAATTTACCAAAAGCCCAAGCAATTAAAGATGCAACAATGGCTCATTTTATTTATAAAAACTTTGAAACCGGAAAATTGTTTATCCATTACAACGGAACTTATCATTCAGATAATTTTGAAAGCACTGTCTGGTATCTAAAACAACTAAATCCAAATCTTAAAATACTTACTATTGCCAGCAAAGAACAAGAGAATATTCAAGAATTAAGTGAAGAATCTAAAGCAATTGCCAATTATATTCTAGTAATTCCGGATAATATGACTAAGACGCATTAAGATATTGGGTATTGGTTTATGGATGCTGGATTGATCCATTTTTTAATTTTAATTTTAAAATCTGTTTCTTGATACCTCTATTTTAACTAAACGTAATAAAAGCATTTGCCAAAAAATTCCAGATAATAACTATTGCAATTGCAAATGCTTTTGCAAAATAGAAATTTATTTTAAACCTTTTCAATATCAGCCAAAGAATAAGATTATTAATTAATAATCCTATCAGGGAGATAATAATAAATGAAGTAAATTCATGTGCAATATCAGGGTTTTCGCTTTCAAAAGTCCATATACGATTTAAATAATAATTTGAAGAAGCTGCCAAAATAAATCCAATAGAATTAGAGATAAATTTATTTATTTTTAAAACTTCTTTACAAAGAAAAGTAAATCCGTAATCGACAAACAAACCCGAGAATCCAACAACTCCGAATTTTATAAATTTAATCAGAAAAACTTTTGAGAAAATTTCAGACATAGATTTTAAAATATTTCAAAATGCAAAAATAACAAATAATAAATTAAGCTGTTTTCATTTTTTATAAGCAATTTTATTGTCCAATTATAGAAGATTGAAAACAAGAAGAAAAAAAAACGTTTGAAAAATTGAATATCGAATATCGATTAACGAATAATGAATAAT
>CAYOKJ010000108.1:0-10475 GCA_964404485.1 uncultured Bacteroidales bacterium
TTTTAGTGAAGTAAGAGAAAGCAAATATAGGAATAAATATTTTATGCTTTTGGCTGCTTTTTAAATTTATTTATTTTATTTTTAATGATATGTAAAATCATGCTTACAATTTATATAGTTTATTTGCTCATTAATATTTTGCAGATAATATGTCAAAGCTTCAGCAGTGGTGCATGTTTTAACATTTCCATTTAACAGGAAATAATTAAAGCTAGCAGTTAGGATATTATCATTAATGCTAACACTTAAAGTTGAATAATCAGGGATAATTATATATTTTATCGTTCAGCATAAGAATAGTAGCCGACTGCGGAAGTAGAATTTTTCAATTTACTACTAAATTTTATTCAGGCTACGTTCATATTTACTATTATCTCGGCTACTACTTTTATACTTTGTTGTACACTGGCTGTTTTATTATTACAAATTCTCTAAAATTATTTCTGTCAATTATTTTTGTTTCAGCATCATAAGTTTTTATAAATGTTGCTGGTAATTTTATTTTTGATTTTGACTTCCATTTAAACTCAAATCCAAATATTTTTCCATCTTTCTCTTCCACAAAATCAATTTCTTGCTGTTGTTTTGTCCTCCAAAAATACATTCTTGCAAATGTGTCTTTATAAATGTTTTGCTTTACTCTTTCTGATATTAAAAAGTTTTCCCAAAGAGCACCAACATCTGTTCTTAATTTAAGTTGATTAAAGTTACCAATAATCATATTTCTGATACCATTGTCGTAAAAGTATATTTTTCTATTTCTTTTTATTTCAGTTCTTAAATTTCTACTGAAACTGCTTAGTCGAAAAACGATATAAGCTTTTTCAAGGATATCAATGTATTTTTGAATTGTAATTTTGTTTACTCCTATTGTTTGAGCAAGTTCATTATAGTTAACTTCACTTCCAACTTGTAAGGCAAGTGCTAATAACAAATTGTCAAGTATCTCTGGCTTTCTGATTTCAGAAAATGCCAATATATCTCTGTATAAATAACTACTTGTCAGATTTTTTAATACTCCTCTTTCTTTCCCTTGATTATTTAGAACTTCAGGATAAAAACCATACAATAAACGATTTTCAATTTGTTGTTCGGCTTTAATAAAACCTTCTCTCTTTTCAAATTCTTCCCACGATATTGGAAATAGTTCATATTCCCACTTTCTACCCGTTAATGGTTCATTTAGTTTATTTCCTAAATCAAATGAAGAAGAACCTGAAACAAATAATTGAACATTTTTGAATTGATCTGTAATAATTTTCAAGGTCAATCCTATTTCTTCTATTCTTTGAGCTTCGTCAACAAATACAGTTTTATAATCGCCAAGAAATGTTCTTATTTGTTCAGTATTTGGACTTGACAAAAGTTGCCTAATAGTTGGGTCATCTGCATCGAAGAACAAATATTCTTTCTCTTGCAACAAATTCTTTATCAACGTTGTCTTTCCAACCTGTCTTGCACCAACAATGATAATTGCTTTTCCGCTTCCAATTTTCTCTTTTATTATATTTTCAAGTATTCTTAGATACATTTTCTTTTTTATGCAAAGATAATATAATTATCGTAATGACCAAAAGTTATGTCCGTAAGTCATTATATTGACTTCTGTCTTAGCTTATGTACAACTAAGGAATAAACAAATCAGAAACTTGATATTAATGAAGCTCCCTGCTGCAAGCGGCGGGGAACCTGCCTGCCGGCAGGCAGGTATAACCCTGAAGATCCCTCGACTACGTTTGGGATTCCAGCCTGCGGCAGGCATGAGTTCGACTAAATGTTTGCTTCACAAAATTAAAGTCTTACTGATTTAAAAATCATTAAACTGATAAATTAACCAGCCTGATTTGTAATTAAGTTTTTTTTGTTAATGCTAAACTTATCTTTCCTTTTGTTATAGATTATAGTAATAATTACAGTTAATGCAATGGTTATAATTCTGAAAATGTTAGTAACATAACCACCGAGGGCATTGTTGCCCACATCAAAAAGCACCCAGGATAAATTCATAAAAATGTGTAGAAAAATGGGAACCCACAAGTTTTCTTTCCACTCGATGAACAACCATGCAAACCACCCAGCTCCCATAAAAGTTACAAGAAATATTCCGATTGTTTCTCCTGTGTTAGACCCCTGATATAAATGCCCTAATCCAAAAATAAGAGCCCCGACCAAAGAAGCAGGAATAAATCCCCATTTTAGTTTCCTGAATAATATTCCAAACAAAAATCCTCTGAAAAGGAACTCTTCAAAAAAACCTGCAAATACAGTTTTCTTAAATAAATCTAAAAAATTCATGTTTTCATCAATCTCTCCAATAATAGCTGAGCTTATTAACATCGGCAGTACCAAAACAAAAGCAAAACCCAATCCGAATAAAAAACCTTTGTGAAGTCTCAGTTCTTTGAAAATATTTTTGAATCCAAATAAAATGCTAAGGACAATAATGACAGGTATTACCCACCATAAATAAGAATATATTACTCTTCCCGCATAAGTAGGAAACGAAACCTCTACAAAATTATTTAGTATTTTATTGCCATAAAAAGCTAACAAAAATGTTAGAATAATTATAACTGAATGGAATAATGTTTTATGTTTCATTGATTTGAAGTTGTTTCAGAAATCTTTTTGGTTTGTGTTAAAAAGATTTTGGTTGAGATTTTTTTTTCTGATTGACTTGAACACTGATTGATTTTTATTTATTTAGCAATTTATTAGTAAGTAAAAATGTATTTTATTGTAAAGTTAAATTTTAAAATTTTTTTATATTTCGCCAAGTAAATTATAGCGTCTGTTTACTAATTTACTTCTTTTCTGTCCTACCGGTTCGTTTTTAAGTTGCTTGTCAATTTCTATAAACTCGTTTGCAATTTTATAAAATTTTTTGCTTGTCAAGAAGCTTTCAAGCCAAACAACAAAATTATAAAGTTCAGCATCCGATTTTGAATAGTTAAAGTATTTTGTCAATGAAGATTGTTCCCAACCGGAACTTTCCCACTTATCAAATTGCAAGAATTCTTTTCCTAAAAATTTATCGAAAAGATAAGTATTTGAAAAAAATGTTTCTATAGCTTTTTTTTCTGCTTCTTGAGTTTTACCTGTCATAAACATAATAATAGTCCACTCAAATAAAAATATTGGGTAACCACAGTCGTCTGGAAATGTTCTATCAAACCATCTTAGATATCTCAAACCTCCTTTGTAGTCTTTGAGTTTTATAAAATGCTCCGGCAGTAAATATCTAAGTCCTTTTCCATCATGGTGATAGCCTCCCCAATGTTTTTTATCCGCTACAAGTTCTTTTCTGATTCTTGCAATTTTGTTTCTTATTCTTTCTTCTTGTTTCGGTGTCACGTTTTTTTCTTGATTTATTTGTTACCGGTTAGCAAATTTACATAATTTTGGAATGGGTGAGGTGAGAGATGGTTTGAGATTTATTTTATTTGGTGAACTGTCAATCTCAGACCAAATGGTGTGATAGGTACAGTGGCATTTTTTTACCTTTATATTAATCAATTGAATACTATTTTTTTATTTTATTTACAATAAGAGCATTATATAATAATTGAATTTTGATAATTTGTGAATTAATTAATCTAGCCTGATTGCAAAATTCATTAAGATAAACCCTTTTAGTATTAATATAGTTGTCAAAATAATACTTTGCTTGCATAACATCTTTAATAATTATATTTGCTCTAAAATCTCCATGGACAATTTTTTTATCTGAACAAAGTTTATGCATTGGTTGGATTAGTTTTGAATAAGATTTATGTATGTCCTTATATTCTTCATCTTTGATTAGATTATTTATTATTCCTTGATATTTATTCAAAAACTCATCTTCCACAATATTAGTTTGTTTCATTTCAACTTCGGTTCCAAAATCCTCCATTGTTCTTGCAATTTTTTCCAAATGATGTTTGTAGTGATTTACATAGTTTTGAGATTTAGTGTTTAAATCGTTAAAACAATTGAAGATTGTATCTTTACAATGTGATAATAAAATAATGCTATTTATTAAATTAGAATAGAGGTTTACCTTATCAGTTTGGTTGCCTTTTCTTTTTAATACCATTAAACTAAATAATTTCTCTTTATCAATGGCAAGTATATTTTGGGGATTAAAACTTGTTATTGCTTTAAAATGCAAATCTTGCTCCTTTTCTTGTTTTAATAATCTTAAAAAATTAATAATTGATTTTACTTGATTATTAGCGGATTTGTATAAATCAGTTAATTGAAAAGAAAAATATTTTTCATATGCTTTAAGTTCTTTTCTTTTTTTCGTTTTTCTTTTATTATTTTCGAAAAATAAACCCATAGTGAAAATAATCAGAGCAATAAATCCAGATATTAAAATTCCTAAAATGTTCTCCCAAATACTGGGAGAAGAATTTGGGGTTTCACTAATTGTACTTAAAATAGTTATATCCATGCTATTAATTTTAAAATGGTCACTAATTTCTAATTAATTACTATACTATGCATATTATTTTGTCTTTGTTTATTGTGAGTTTTTTTAATAGCTCCAAAGTTGTTGGATAGATGGCTCTGTATTGTAACATCTGAATTTTTCTTTTGGAATGTTAAAAAATGTTTGGCAAAAGTTAAAAGTCAACTTATTTAAATACCTGATATTAATAACTTCTTCTTTTATTTTTTCTAATCCATAAAACCGTTTAAGCTCTTGCTAATCTTTCCAATTTCCACGTGTTATTAATTTTCTATTACAAAAGATGCATGTTTTGTATAATCAATACTATCATAATCAGTATCCCATAAAAGTGTTTTATTTAAAACGGGTCTCATTTATATTTTTTCTAAGTTGTTAAATTAATATTCAACAAATATAAAAAAATCTGAAGAATTCAAACAAGCAACTAGAAACAAGTAATCAAAAACAATCCTCTTAAAACTCATCCTTAACTTCAATAACTTTATAAAGTTTATCAGCTCTTCGAAGGAAAGTTTCGATTGGGATGGAGCAGATTTCACCTTTTACGGTTTTATTAACTTTTTTCAGGTCAACACGAATTTCTTTTACCGTATCTTCATAAACACCTGTGGTAGGTCCAAGAATTCTTATTTCATCACCCACACTTAAATCGTGAGCTTCTACCTTAACTTCAGCAACTTTTAATTTTGTAAAATAATTAGAGACTTTTCCGATATAAACTTTTCTTTTTGTTGCCTGAGAACCATATTTTTCAGTCCATTCGCCAAGTTTTTTCCCAAGATAATAACCATCCCAAAAACCACGGTTATAAACCGATCCTAAAGTCTTAGTCCACTTTTCAATATTTTCTTTGGTGTATGTTCCGTTAAAATATGCTTCAACGGCTTCTTTATAACATTGGGTTACAGTTTTAACATATTCAGGTGAACGACCACGACCTTCAATTTTTAATATGCTGACTCCTGCCTTAAGTATTTTGTCAAGAAATCCTATTGTGTTTAAGTCTTTTGGCGACATTATATATTCATTGTCAACCTTCAACTGAATACCTCCATCGCGGTCGGTAATTTTATAAGGGCGGCGACAAACTTGCAGACAAGCTCCTCTGTTTGCAGAAGAATTCATGTTGTCGAGACTCAAATAACATTTACCGGAAACAGCCATACATAAAGCTCCATGAACAAATATCTCAATCTGAACAAGCTTTCCTGAAGGACCTTTTATCTGTTGTTTTTTAATAGCGGCGGTAATTGCAGCAACTTGCTTTAAATTCAATTCGCGGGCAGTTACCATAACATCAGCAAACTGAGAATAATATTCTACTGCTTCAATGTTTGTGATATTTGTTTGAGTAGACATGTGAACTTCCACACCAACAGAAGCAGCATATTGAATAACCGCTTGGTCGGAAGCAATTATTGCTGTGATATTATTTTCCTTTGCAGCATCCACAATCGAACGCATTAATGAAAGTTCTTCATCATAAATTACAATATTTAAAGTAATGTATGATTTTACATTATTTTCTTTACAGATGTTAGAAATTTTTACAAGATCGTCTAAAGTGAAGTTATTGGAAGATTTTGCACGCATGTTTAATTGCTCAATTCCAAAATATACCGACCCTGCACCTCCCTGAATTGCTGCCATTAACGACTCGTAAGAACCTACGGGAGACATTATTTCTATTTTCTTTGAGAGCATATTTTACAACTTTAGGTGCTTTCCGCTTTATTAAAATTAGGCACTAATTAATTACAAAATTATTCAGTAATCTTCAATTTTAGTTCTTTCAATTGCTCAGCAGATATTGTCGAAGGAGAGTCAATCATTACATCTCTTCCTGCGTTATTTTTTGGAAAAGCAATGTAATCACGGATTGAATCAGAGCCTCCGAAAAGAGCAACCAAACGATCGAAACCAAGAGCAATACCACCGTGTGGAGGTGCGCCATATTCAAAAGCATTCATCAAAAATCCAAATTGAGCCTGTGCCTCTTCTTCAGAAAAACCAAGTGCGGCAAACATTTTTTTCTGTAACTCACGATTGTGAATTCTTATTGATCCGCCGCCAATCTCAACTCCGTTGATAACTATATCATAAGCGTTAGCTCTCACTTTTCCGGGATCGGAATCAAGCAAGTTGAAATCTTCTTTTTTTGGTGAAGTGAAGGGATGATGCATTGCATGATATCGTCCTGATTCTTCATTCCATTCGAGCAAGGGGAAATCAGTAACCCAAAGAGGACAAAATTTATTTGTATCGCGTAATTTCAATTTGTTGCCCATTTCCAGACGAAGTTCGCAAAGTGCTTTTTGTGTTTTTTCTTTCTCTCCGGCAAGGACAAGTAGTAAATCACCCGGATTAGCATCGAATTTTTCAGCCCATTTTTTCAGATCTTCTTCATTGAAAAATTTATCTACCGAAGACTTAAATGTTCCGTCCAAATTGTATTTTACGTAAATCAAACCGTTTGCACCAACTTGTGGTCTTCTAACAAAATCAGTAAGTTTATCTAATTGTTTTCTCGAATAATCGGCACATTCTTTTGCGTTTATCCCAACCACCAATTCTGCATCATCAAAAACCTTAAATCCTTTTTGTTGAGCTACATCATTAAGTTCAACAAACTTCATTTCGAAACGTATATCAGGTTTATCAGAACCATAATATTTCATTGCTGTATGATACGAAATTCTAGGAAGTTTATCAATTTCGATGTTTTTCATTACCTTAAACAAATGCCTGACCATCTTTTCAAAAGTGTTTAAAATATCATCTTGTTCAACAAAAGCCATTTCGCAATCAATCTGAGTAAATTCCGGCTGTCGGTCGGCACGCAAGTCTTCGTCTCTGAAACATTTAACAATTTGATAATATCTGTCGTAACCTCCAATCATCAACAATTGTTTGAATGTTTGGGGAGATTGTGGAAGTGCATAAAACTGACCCGGATTCATTCGCGAAGGAACAACAAAATCTCTTGCGCCTTCGGGAGTGGATTTTATTAAAACAGGAGTTTCAATTTCAATAAATTTCTGAGAGTCGAGATATTTCCTGACTTCGAGAGCCATTTTATGACGAAGTTCAAGATTTTTCCTCACAGGATTTCTTCTTAGGTCGAGGTAACGATATTTCATACGTAGCTCTTCACCACCATCGGTATTGTTTTCAATAGTAAAAGGAGGAGTTTTTGATTCGTTTAAAACATCAATCTTTTCAACGATAATCTCGATTTCACCTGTTGGAATATTTTTGTTTTTATTGCTTCTTTCTTTAACCTTACCGGAAACAGAAACTACAAACTCACGGCCTAATTTTCTGGCTTTTTCACAAAGCTCAGGGTTTGTTTCCATGTTAAAAACCAATTGTGTTATCCCGTATCTATCGCGAAGGTCAACAAAAGTCATTCCGCCAAGGTCGCGCGATTTTTGAATCCATCCACTAAGTTTAATGGCTTCACCAATGTTATTAATGTTCAGTTCTCCGCAAGTATGTGTTCGTAGCATCTTATTTAGTATTATTGTTTTTCTGAATTAAAATTATCCAAAGTCTAAACCGGCTTTTTTCGGCTTGCAAAATTACAAAAAATAATATTGGTGGAGAGTGAGAAAAGAATGGTGATAATTTGAAAATTTGGAGATTTGAAAATTTGTAAGAAAGATGCAGTTTTTGAATATGGTTATTTGTTTTTTATAAAAAGAGAATACTTCCGCAGTCGAACAAAGATCCATCATATAATTCAATAACTTCGTATTTAAGATTTTGCACAAATTGTTTGAATTTTTCTCCATCAGGAAAATATTTTAAACTTCCTGATAAAAAGATTTTATTTTCGAGCACTCCACAACATCCTCCTATAAAGCCATTTGGAAATCCCGGAAGAACAATTTTTTCGGGTGATACATAAAGATGATTTATTTTGTTTTCGAAGAATGTTTTTTGAATTCCTTTGTCGGAAATGATAAAATTATTTTCTTTCAAAGGAAGAATACTACATCTTGAATAGGCCTGATTTATTTTTATTTTTTGTTTTGATAATGTATTTTTTAAAATAATCTCATCAGTAAAATCAAAATTATGAATTATATAATTTTCTGAAATTGCTGCATTATAATAAGCTGTGGCAGGATACTTTTTTCCAATTTCTTTTTTGCCCTCAATAAATGAAATATTCTTTTTTCTAAAGACATTTTTATAATGCTGAGGTGTATTAGGAGCTATAATCAATTTATTATCTGTTTTACAAAAAAACACATCGGGATGTCCTGAAATAGCTTCATAAGTTATTCCTATAGTAGAAAATTCAATTACTTCACCAAAAGACGAAAGCTTTTCTTTTGCTGGTTCGGGTAATTTATTATCAATAATAATTAACACGATAATTTCTTTTTTTAAGATTTACATCAGATTTAAAATGCAGTTTTTTGAAATAAGATCTTAATAGATTTTTGTTTTTAGAATTGTAGCCAATAGCGTAATTAAACTCTGTTGGAGAAACAAAAATTTCAATATTTTCCTTTTTCGGGTTTTTTGTTAAAGGCATTAAAATATCTTTCCAGATTTCGGTAAACACCAATTCTTTGAATGATTGATGAAATGGGCCGGCGATTAAGTCGTTTCCGTTAAGTAAATTTTCAGAGGGATGTAAACCAACTCTTAAAACAGTTACTTCAGATTTTTCGAATACAAGATAAACTTCTTTTGCTTGATTTATTGCCTCATCAAGAGTTAATGGGATGTATTTTTTCTGATAATAATACTCTTCGAGTTTTGTATCTTTAATAACCAGACAAGGATAAATTCTTGTGCTGTCGGTCCCAAGTTCAACAATTTTTTTTGCAGTAAAAACAGCGTTTTCCAAATTATCGCCCGGTAATCCAAGCATCATTTGCAGTCCTAGTGAAAAGCCGTAAGTTCTTATTTTTTCTGAAGCAAGAATTGTATCTTCAACTTTATGACCTCTTCGTGACGTTCTGAGAACTTCGTCTTTCATCGATTGTGCTCCAAGCTCAATAGTAGTAACATTATATTTTTTCAACAAATCCAAAACCTCATCATTAATATAATCGGGGCGGGTTGAAAGACGGATACCTTTTATTATTCCTTTTTTAAAATATGGTTGAACAATTTTCAGATAATTTTCTTGTTCCGGTAAAGGTATTCCGGTAAAATTTCCACCAAAAAAAGCAACATCAACAATACTATTTTTAAAAGGAATAGTTTTTAAGTGCTCATCTATTATTTGTTTTACTTCATCAGGAGTAAGCACTTTTAATTGTCCGGTAATTTTTTTCTGATTACAATAAATGCACTGAAACGGACATGCAAGTTCGGGGATAAATATTGGAATATTATAATGTTTTGTTTTCATTTGTTTTGCAAAATTACAATAAAAAACCACCCCTAGCCCCTCCTTAAAAAAGGGGGAGAGTAATTGCAGATAAAAATATTGTTTTTTGTTTTTTGAATTTTTAATGAATTTAGATTTTATAATTAAATTGTAAATGAAAAAATTTGGTATTTAATGATATGAAAAAGATTTCAAAGCATCCTAAAAAACCACCCCCAACCCCTCCTTAGAAGAAGGAGGGGAGTAATTACAGGTAAAAATATTGTTTTTGAATTTTGAATTTTTTAAGAATTAAGATTTGATAATTAAATTATAAATGAAAGAATTTGATATTTAATGAGATGAAAAAGATTGCAAAGCATATAAAAAACCACCCCCAGCCCCTCCTTAGAAGAAGGAGGGGAGTAATTACAGGTAAAAATATTGTTTTTTATTTTTTTAATATTTTATTAATTAAATTTTTATAATTAAGTTGAAAATGAAAAAATTTGGTAATAATGAAGTTGAAAAGATTACGAAGCACATTCCCCTCCTATGTTTAGGAGGGGCTAGGGGTGGTAGTATTTCAAACAAGAAAAAACTATTCATTAAAATGTTCCTGAATAATTTCTAAAACACCGGTAAGATTATTGTAAAGATCCCTGTTTTCAAATCTAATAATTT
>CAYOKJ010000109.1:0-10463 GCA_964404485.1 uncultured Bacteroidales bacterium
AAACACAATTTTCAATAATTTATTTGCAACAGCTATTAAGGCCAGCTTCTTTGGTATTACTTAATCTATCGCATTATAATAAATAATTTAAATTTGTTTAAATATTGAAATGATTTTGTATATATTTGCATGCTTCAAAATAAGATTATTTAGTCAATAAAAAAACATAACAATAATGAAAAGAAAGACTTACATAAAAAAAATTCAATTAATCCTTTTATTAGGATTTTTTTTGTTTTCGCAAAGCATTTTTGCTGATAATATTAAATTAAAAGAAAATTACAAAACATCATTAAAAATTAAGGAAAACACTTATTTGAAATTAAGTTTATCAAATAAGATTTCTGAAATAACAACTGCAGAAATAAATACCAGCGAGGGTGTTTTTACAAAGCTATACATAAATGGCTACACAAAAAATGTAGATTTTGGAAACCCTTTACTTCCCGTGAAAAGGAAACTAATTGAGATTCCTGTTGGAGCAACTCCGATTATAAAGATTAATTCATTTATAGTTAATGAATATAATCTTTCTGAATTTGGCATTAACAATAAACTTTTCCCTGCACAACCACCAGAATCAAAAAGTATTGATGTGCATGAGTTTATTATCAATCCAAAAGGATATCAAAATAATTCTTTTGGGAATAAAAAATTAGCTGTTGTTGAAGTTCTAGGTTTTATGCGTGGAATAAGAATTGCGAGAGTTGATATTTCACCTGTTCAATACAATCCGGTTACAAATATAATTCGTGTTTATGAAAATATTGATTTCGAAATTGTCTTTGAAAAAGCTGATATTTCCGCCACAAAGGAATTAAAAGAAAATTATTCTTCTCCGTTTTTTGAATTTGCTAATCGTCAGTTATTTAATTATAAATCACAAAACAATCGTGAAAATTTCATGAGATATCCAATAAAATATGTGATTATTTCCGATCCAATGTTTGAAGATCAATTACAAGCTTTTATTGAATGGAAAACTAAAAAAGGATTTACAATTGTTGAAGCTTATACAGACGATCCTAACGTTGGAACTACCACTGCATCAATTAAAGCATATATTCAGGGACTTTATGATGCCGGAACACCGGAAGATCCGGCTCCATCATTTGTTTTATTCGTTGGAGATGTTGCACAAATTCCTGTCTGGAGCAATGGAAACGGTGCTACCGATAGAAACTACTGTGAATTTACTGGCGATCTTTTCCCTGAAATTTATTACGGAAGATTTTCCGCTCAAACTACTGCTCAACTTCAGCCACAAATTGATAAAACGTTGCAATACGAACAATATCTGATGCCCGATCCTTCATATTTGGACGAAGTAGTAATGATTGCCGGAATGGACAGTGGACATGGAAACGACTGGGGTAACGGTCAAATTAATTACGGAACAATAAATTATTTTAATACAGATCATGGAATACTTTCTCATACATATCTTTATCCTGTTTCGGGAAGTAGTAGTGCTCAAATAATTCAGAATATTAGTGATGGAGTTACTTTTGCAAATTATACTGCACATTGTAGCCCAAGTGGCTGGGCAAATCCTTCTTTCACAACATCAGATATTCCAAGTTTACAAAATCAGGATAAATATGGCTTATTGTTAGGTAACTGTTGTTCATCTAGTGAATATCAACAAAACGAATGTTTTGGTGAAGCGATTGTTAGAGCAGAAAACAAAGGAGCTGTTGTTTATATTGGCGGAGCAAACAGCACATACTGGGACGAAGATTATTATTTCGGTGTTGGTGTTGGATCAATCTCCGAAAATCCACCTTCTTATGAAGAATCTACTTTGGGAAATTACGACAGATCATTTCATGACCATGGTGAAGAGTTTGGTGAATGGTATGTTTCTGCAGATGAAATTGTTCACGCAGGAAATATGGCTGTTACAGAAGGCTCTCCTTCATCAGCTGAATATTATTGGGACATTTATAATGTTCTTGGCGATCCTTCATTAATGATTTATTATTCTGTACCATCGGAGTTAACAGTTTCTTATGATCCACTGATGCCGCTTGGCTCAACTACTTTTACTATTAATACTGAAGCTTATGCTTATGCTGCAATTTCGAAAGATGGTGTTTTATATGGTTCTAATCTTGCTGACGAAACAGGTACGGCAGTTGTTCAACTTACTCCAATTTCAGTTCCCGGAACAGCAAATATTGTTGTTACTAAACAAAATGCTCAACCCTACATCGGAATTGTTACTGTAGCTTCTCCGAACGGACCATATATTTTACTTGATGAATATGAATTAAATGACCCTGATGGAAATAATAATGGTATGGCTGACTTTAGCGAAGATGTTTCTCTTGATGTTTCACTAGAAAATGTTGGAAATTCTGATGCTGTTAATGTAAGAGCAACATTATCAACAGAAGACACAAATGTTATTATCACAGATGATTTTCAGGAATGGGAAAATATTGTTTCGGGAAATACTTCAATGCAGGAAGATGCTTATGAAATTACTATTAATGACTTTGTTCCTGATCAGCATGTTGTAATTTTTGATTTACTTATCGAAGATGACACAAAAGAAACATGGGATTCTGATTTTTCAATTATACTTAATTCTCCGGTTCTTAATGCAGAAACATTAACTATTGACGATAGTCAGAGTGGAAATGGAAACGGCAGATTAGATGAAGGTGAAACCGCTGATATTATTATCTCTATTACAAATACCGGCCATAGTAATGCTTATGGTACTATCAGCACTTTAACTTCTACAAGTACTGATATTACTATTAATACAGGAACTTTTAATATTGATACATTATTGATTGGCATCTCAAAAGAAGCTATTTTTAATATTACTGTAAATGCAGTTGTCCCTGTTGGAACTCCTGTCGAATTTAATTTTATTGCTGGAGCAGGTCTTTATACTGTAGAAAAACAATATGTAGCTGCTGTAGGACTTTTACTTGAAGATTTTGAAACTGGAACATTTGAGAATTTCGAATGGACTTTTGGTGGGAATGTTGATTGGTTTATTTGCACTACAGAACCTTATGAAGGTGCAAATTGTGCACAATCAGGTGATATTGATGATGAACAAACTTCCGTATTATTTACAACAGTAAAGGTAATCTCTGATGATTCAATATCTTTCTACAAAAAAGTATCATGCGAAGATGATACATGGAATGATAATTATGATTTTCTTGTTTTTTATATTGATGATATTGAAATGGGACGATGGGATGGCGAAGTTGAATGGAGTAGAGAAGTTTATGCTGTTACCATTGGCGAACATGAATTTAAATGGTTTTATAGTAAAGATTTTTCAGTAAGTTCCGGCAGCGATTGTGCATGGCTTGATTATATTGTTTTTCCTCCTGTTGGCGAGTATGTTACTATTGAAAACATTACTGATATTAATTCAGATATTAATATTTATCCAAATCCATTGACAAACTCAACAAATATTATTCTTTCTCTTGAAAAAAATGCATCCGTAAATATTGAGTTATACAATGCTGTTGGACAAAAAATAATGACTATTGTCAATAAAACTGAGATGAAATGCGGAATACATAGTTTCAATCTTGATGCTACTTCATTAAAAGAAGGTTTGTACTTCTGTATTTTAAATTCAGGAAATATAATTACGACTAAGAAGTTGATAATTGTTAAATAATTTATTAAAACAAAAAAATAAAAAGATGAAAAAAATATTATTAACAAGCATAATAATTATATTTTGTTTTGGCGTATTTGGTCAGAACTGGGTAAATATCAATTCATCAAATTCTGTTGCTGCTAAGGCGGAACTTATTTCTTCAAATATTGATAATTCAGTAATTGAATTCAATTTTGACGGATTTACAATGAATGAAGTTCAAACCCCACGAGGAATTGCTTATACTATCAGCATCGGAAATACAACTCCCTTGCTTCAACAGGGAGCACCTGCTCTTCCCAAAATGTCTTCATCAGTTATTATTCCTGATCTGGCAAAAATGGAAGTGAAAGTTTTATCTTCCTCATTTAAAGAATTTACCAATATAGAAATAGCTCCTTCAAAAGGAAGTTTTACCCGTGATATTGATCCTGAAACAGTTCCATATCTTTACGGAAAACAATATAATGAAGATAGATTTTTCCCTAAAGAAATTACAAGTTTAAGAGACCCTTATATCATTAGAGATTATCGCGGGCAAACTGTTGTTATCAGTCCTTTTCAATACAATCCGGTTTCAAAAACTTTAAGAGTTTATTATAATGTTACAATAAAACTTGAAAAAATAAATGATAACGGGATCAATCCTCTTATTCGTAAAAATGATTTTACTTCAATTAATACTGAGTTTAATAAAATTTATTCAAGACATTTTATGAATACAAGCAGCAGCAAATACGATCCTGTTGACGAGCATGGGAATATGCTGATCGTCGCTTACGAAGATTTTATTGATGCAATGCAGCCTTTTATTGATTGGAAAATTCAAACCGGAATTCCTGTTGAGATTATTGATGTTGCTACTATTGGTAATTCTTCTGCCATAAAAAATTATATTCAGGATTATTATGATGATAACGGATTAACATTTGTGCTTTTGGTTGGTGATGCTGCACAAGTTCCTTCTTCTTACATAAATGGAGATTCAGATAACGACTATTCTTATGTTGCCGGAAACGATCACTATCCCGATCTTTTTGTTGGACGTTTTTCTGCCGAGATTATCGCTCATGTCGAAACACAAGTTTCAAGAACAATAACTTACGAACAGGATCCTTATCGCGATGAAGATTGGTTTTCGGTAGGTATTGGTATTGCATCGAGTCAAGGTGTGGGTGACGAAGGTGAATACGATTATGAACATGTAAGAAATATCCGTGATGATTTATTAGGATTCACATACACATCATGCTCCGAACTTTACGACGGATCGCAAGGCGGAGAAGATGAACCCGGATCTCCATCATCAGTAATGGTTGCCGAAAAAGTAAACGAAGGTGCAAGTGTTATTAATTACACAGGTCACGGAAGTAGTTCATCATGGGGAACATCAGGATTTTCATCTTACAATGTGAATGATCTTACAAATAACGGCATGTTACCATTTATCTGGTCGGTTGCTTGTGTTAATGGTAATTTCGTTGGTCAAACATGTTTTGCAGAAGCATGGATGAGATCTGAAAACAATGGTGAACCTACAGGTGCAATAGCTACATTAATGTCAACTATCAGCCAAGACTGGAATCCTCCAATGGATGCACAGGATGAAATGGACTCCTTATTGGTAGATAGCTATCAGAATAATATTAAGAGAACTTTTGGCGGTATATCAATGTGTGGATGTATGCACATGAACGACAATTATGGAGCAGGCGGATATGCAGAAACCGATGCATGGACTTGTTTTGGTGACCCTTCATTAATGGTACGAACAGCTATGCCGGCAGAAATGACTGCAACTTATAATTCCTCAGTAATTATTGGATGCAGTGAAATTACAATTACTTGCAATGCCGAAGGCGGATTAGTTGCCCTTACCCTTGACGGAGTAATTATTGCTACTGCTTTTGTTGAAGGTGGCTCGGCAACTCTGCAATTTGAACCTCTCACTAATGTTGGAAATATTACAATTACTATTACTGCCTTTAATTATGTTCCACACATTGGTACTATTGAAATTGTTCCGGCAAACGGACCTTATGTTATTTATGAATCACACGAAATTGATGACTCATCCGGAAATAACAATGGTATTGCTGATTACAACGAAAACATCACGTATGATATTACTCTCGAAAATGTAGGAACAGAAGATGCAGTTAATGTTTCTGCGACTATTTCTACTGACGATGATTATGTTATAATTAATGATAATTTTCAGGATTGGGGAAATATTGCCTCACAAACTACATCATTACAAGAAGATGCTTTTTCTGTCACAATTAATGATTCAATCCCTGATCAACACATTGTAATTTATAGTATGAATATTGAAGGGAATTCAAAAGAAAACTGGAGTGCTCAATTTACTACTATTTTAAATGCACCGGTATTAAGTGTTGAAAATATGGTGATTGATGATAGCGAAAGTGGTAACGGAGACGGAAGACTTGACGAAGGTGAAACTGCTGATATTATTATTACAGTTTCTAATATTGGTCATAGTGATATATCTGGGACTATTGCAAATTTTATTTCTTCAAGTTCTGATATTACAATAAACAACAGCACTTTTGATATCGACACACTTACTTTTGGCACAAATAAAGTTGCAGTTTTTAATATTACTGTAAATCCTGTTGTTCCAGTTGGTACACCTGTGTTTTTTGATTTTTCCGTTGAGTCAGGATTTTATTCTGCCAATAAACAATTTGCAACAGCTGTTGGTTTACTTTTAGAAGATTTTGAAAGCGGTACATTTGAGAACTTCGAGTGGACATTCAATGGAAATGCCGATTGGTTTATTTGTAATGAAAATCCTTATGAAGGTGATAATTGTGCGCAATCTGGTGATATTGATGATTCACAAATTTCCGAACTTTTTACAATAGTAAATGTTGTTGCAGATGATTCAATATCATTCTTTAAAAAAGTATCGTGCGAAAATGATCAATGGAATGATAATTATGATTATCTCGCTTTTTATATTGATAATACTGAAATGGGACGTTGGGACGGTGAAGTTGCTTGGAGCAGAGAAACATACGCTGTTACTGCCGGAATGCATAAGTTTAAATGGTCTTACAGTAAAGATGTATCAGTAAGTTCAGGTAGCGATTGTGCATGGGTCGATTATATAGTGTTTCCAGCTATTTATGAGTATGTTTTTATTGAAGATAATTCAAATTTACATGCTGAGTTTAATAGTTATCCTAATCCGTTTAAATCAATTACCAATATTACTTTTATCACAAATAATTCTGCCAAAGTAAATATTGAAGTTTATAATATTAACGGACAAAAAGTATGTACTTTGCTTAATGAAGTTAAATCATCCGGAATACATAAATTAAAATGGATAGCCGAAAACACATTACCGGAAGGTATTTACTTTCTGAAATTTACTTCGGGGAATATCACGGAAACAAAGAAAATGGTATTGATGAAATAATTATCTAATGATAAAGTAACTTGTTTAATAGTGGATACTTTTGTTTTCAACAAAAAAACAAATAATTAATTCTATTTTTCAGCATAGATGTAAACAAGAAAATAGATTTACAGATTTATTATATTTTTTAATAATGGAGATTACTATTCTTAGTATTTCAAAAGTAAAAATTTCTTTGTTAAATTTCAAAAAATTAACAATAAATCCTTAGTTTTACAAAAGAAATTTTAAATCTGAATTTCAATAAATTATGGTTACATCTGAAGAATTAAAAGATCTTGAGAAAAGGCTTGATGCCTTGAGGAGGTTTCTTTGACATTGACAGGAGAAGAGAAGAAATAAAAGAGCAAGAAGAAATAACGCAATCTCTTGACTTTTGGAAAGATACGAAAAAAGCAGAACAAATCCTTAAATCCATAAAAGGAGAGAAACACTGGGTAATCTCTTACGATACTGCCGTAAATTCTTTTAGCGACTTAATTGTAATTTTTGAATTTTTTCAGGAAAAAGAAGCTACTGAAAAGGAAATTGACCATCAGTTCGGAAAAACCATCAAACTTATTGAAGACCTTGAATTCCTTAATATGCTTGGTAAGGAAGAAGATAAATTTGGAGCCATACTTCAGATAAATCCTGGAGCTGGAGGTACCGAAAGCCAGGATTGGGCGGAAATGCTTATGCGAATGTACATCCGTTGGGGCGAAAGAAATGCTTATAAAGTAAAGGAAATTGATATTCACGAAGGTGATGTTGCTGGAATAAAATCTGTTTCGCTTGAATTTGAAGGTGATTTTGCTTTTGGAAATCTGAAAAGCGAAAATGGCGTTCATCGTCTGGTTCGTCTTTCCCCTTTCGATTCGGCAAACAAACGCCATACTTCTTTTGCATCAGTCTATGCCTACCCAATTATTGATGATAATATTACAATTGAAATTAATACAGCTGATATCAGTTGGGATACTTTCCGGTCGAGTGGTCCGGGCGGACAGGGAGTTAATAAACTCGAAACTGCAGTGAGATTAAAGCATGCTCCTTCCGGAATTACTGTTGAATGTCAGGAAACAAGATCGCAAAAGCAAAATCGTGAAAAAGCAATAAGAATGCTTAAATCTCAACTATACGAAATTGAACTTAGAAAACAAAAAGAAGCACAAGCAGAAATTGAGGGAAATAAAAAGAAAATTGAATGGGGATCGCAAATAAGATCATATGTGATGCATCCTTATAAAATGGTAAAAGACCTGAGAACAAGTTTTGAGACATCGAATGTGCAGGCGGTTATGGATGGTGATCTTAACAAATTTATCAAAGCATATTTGATGGAGTTTGGCGGAAAATAAAGAAGAAATGTGGGTAATGGAATGATTAGAATATTGAAAAATATAAATAGCACAACAAATTTTTTGCGATGATTTAATAGTGAAATTGTTCTTTAATATTGTTTTTATAACAGAAAAAAAACCAAAAACATGAAAAATCAAAAAGCATATTCAAATCTTGCAGTTTGGCAAGAAAGTCTTGATTTTGTAAAAGATATTTATCTTTTAACCGATATTTTTCCTGAAGAAGAACAAAACGGGATTATCAAACAACTGAAAGAGAATGTAATTTCTATTCCAACAAATATTTCAAAAGCTCTATTACATCATTCAAATGAGTCCTTATTAAAATATTTCCACAACGCTCTTGATTGTCTTGCTGAAATAGATACTCTTCTAATAATCTCTCTTGAACTAGAATATTTAAAACAAAATGATACCGAAAAATACCAGGAAAAAATTGAAAAAATTAAATCACTTATTTTAGCAGTAGTTAAGAAATTTGAAAGAGATATCTAAAACCAAAATACTAACTAAATAATATTATTTATGATGAAATATAGAATTGAAAAAGACACAATGGGCGATGTTAAAGTTCCTGTAGAAAAATACTGGGGAGCTCAAACACAGCGATCAAAACAAAATTTTAAAATTGGCGAAGAAGGATCAATGCCAGTTGAAATCATCAGAGCTTTTGCATATTTAAAAAAAGCTGCTGCTTTAACAAATGCTGAATTAGGAGTGTTGCAAAAAGAAAAATCTGATTTAATTGGTCAGGTTTGTGATGAAATACTTGAAGGAAAATTAGACGATAATTTCCCTCTTGTTATCTGGCAAACAGGCTCAGGAACTCAATCAAACATGAATGCTAATGAAGTAATTGCTAACCGTGCGCATGTAATTAAAGGTGGTAAACTTGGTGTAGGAGAAAAATTTATTCATCCTAATGATGATGTAAATAAATCACAATCATCAAACGATACTTTCCCAACTGCTATGAGTATTGCTGGATACAAAATGATTGTTGAAACAACAATTCCTGGAGTTGAACTACTCAAAAATGCACTGGCAAAAAAAGCCGTAGAATTTAATGATGTTGTAAAAATTGGAAGAACTCATCTAATGGATGCTACACCACTTACTTTAGGACAGGAATTTTCGGGATTTGCTTCACAATTAGATCATGGTCTTAAAGCCCTGAAAAATACTCTTGAACATTTAAAAGAGCTTGCCCTTGGCGGAACTGCTGTTGGAACAGGAATAAATACACCGAAAGGATACTCTGAATTAGTTGCAAAGAAAATTGCTGAACTTACAGGATTTCCATTTTACACTGCCGGAAATAAATTTGAATCACTTGCCGCTCACGATGCAATGGTTGAATCTTCCGGTGCTTTGAAAACTCTTGCTGTAAGTCTTATGAATATTGGAAATAATATTCGCCTGCTTGGTTCAGGACCACGATGTGGAATAGGAGAAATTAATCTCCCTGCTAACGAACCCGGATCATCAATTATGCCTGGAAAAGTTAATCCTACACAAGTCGAAGGTCTTACAATGGTTTGCTGTCAAGCAATTGGAAATGATGCAGCTATTGCTGTGGCTGGTACACATAGTCATTTTCAGCTTAATGTTTTTAAACCGGTTATGATTTTTAATTTGTTAATGTCGGCAAGATTAATTGGCGATGCTTGCGTTTCGTTTACTAATAATTGTGTGGTTGGAATTGAAGCTAACAAAGCTAATATCAAGCAAAATTTAGAAAATTCATTGATGTTGGTTACTGCTTTAAATCCACACATCGGTTACGAAAGTTCAGCAAAAATTGCTAAAAAAGCTCATACCGAGGGAACAACTTTAAGAGAAGCCGCTATTGAATTGGGGTTTTTAACAAACGAGCAATTCGATGAATGGGTGGATCCTATGAAAATGATTTAAAACAAAATATTAGATTTTATGTAGAATCTATAAAGTACGAATATTTAAAATAATTTGAATATAAAATAATAATTAACGATTTAAGATTTAAGATTTTTCACTTCGCAAATCG
>CAYOKJ010000110.1:0-10438 GCA_964404485.1 uncultured Bacteroidales bacterium
TTTTATTTACCAGATTTTTTATCAGTTTTCCTGATAAATTATAAATATCAATTTTAATTTTTAATTCTTTTTTAAGAAAATAATCAATTACTAAAAATGAAGAAAATGGATTTGGAAATGCCTTTAATGAAACCCAATTTTCTTTCAAATTATTTTCATTAATATCTGTATAAACATCATAATAATACGCCCCGATATCTGCAATTGTACTGTCAGGATCTATTTGACTATCGGGGTTTCCTTTGTCTATACATGGAGAAGTACTTAGTAAATTAAATTCATTTTCTTCCGGATTAACAAATTGTGGATTACTAAAAATATTACTGTCACCGGGAAGTTGAGAATTATCACTTAATGAATAAGAAATAAAAATCTCAGAAAGTGAATCAATAGAAATATCAGACATTAATGAATTCGAAATTATGGTATTTTCAACAATGGCAGAACCACCGCCAAATCCCGAAACAAGCTCTGCACAACGAATCCCAACATTATTCCCGTAAAGGGTATTATTTGTAATCGTACCACTTGAACCATCTTTAAAAAGTATGCCTTCGTTGCAAAATGCAATCAGATTTCGTTTGACTTTTATGTTGACCGAATTTCCAAAAAATTCGTTTCCAATTTCTAAACCTCTATCATATACATTTAAAATAATATTACTGTCAACAAGAATATTACGGCTGTAATTAAAATCAATTGCATCATCAGAAATATTTTCAAAAACATTATTTGAGATCCTGCCATTAATGCTGTTGATAAATTCTACAGCATCGGGAATCCTTGTAAAATAACTGTCTTTAACAATTGCAGGAATTGCATTGTTTACAAGTAGACCCTCCCCTTTGTTTGAGCCGATAATTGAGCTATGAAAAAAGTTCACACTTCCACTTTTTATTTCAATAATCGGAGTGCTCCATGGAAGATTTTGAGTATTTATAAAATCAACATTGAAAAATGTAATGTCAACATTTTTAGTGTAAAAAGTCCCGTCTTTTATCAAGGTATAATTAAACTCGCATTGGCTATCGTAATTATCAATTCTGATTTTCCCCCAACCAACACTGTCAATTATCGGCAAAAAAGATACCGGTTCGTCAACAGTACCATAAACAAAAATGTGCCCGAAAATTTTGATGTCAACGGCAGTGTCAATCATTAAAACTGTTCCTTCGGTAATTATTAAAGTATCATTGGAATTAATTATAAGAGTCGTATCAATAATATAAGGTGAGTTTTCTTTATTAAAAATAATGCTTTCGCAAAAGGCCTGTGAGGAGACAATTAAAAGCATAATAAAAATCAACTTTCGAAAATAATTATATTTTATTAAAGCAAAAATCATAAAAATATTTTTTTCAGGACCTTACATAAACTTTGCCTTGAACAATCTTATTCGCCGGTTTTCCATGTATCATTTTTTCTCTGGCAAATTGTAATTTACAGTTTGGACATTTTAAATCACCTTTTGTAAAATCATCTTTAATTCTGTTTTTATAGCATTTCACCAAATGCCCGTTTCCAGCTTTATAATATTTATATAAGAGAGTGTTGCACTGAGAACAATATATTTTTATAGTTTTAAAATTAGTCATTATATCAGACTTCTTTTTGGGTCACTTCTACAATTTATTTAAACTGCAAGATACAATAATTCGTATTAATTTATTCTAAAACATTATTAAAAATAGTACCGTAGATATTACAATAAATTTAGAGGAATATTAACAAAGGCTAAAATTATTGAATGCCAAAATTCTAAAATAAAAATATTTAACCATTAAAATTGCAGTAGAACCATAAAAATATTTTTAACATTGAACAATTATTTGTTTATTTGCAGCTCAAAAATTCTATTAATAATAAACACAAAAGAAAATAATTATGACTAAAGCAAAAGCACGACATATTTTGGTAAGCACCAAAGAAGAATGTGAAAATCTAAAAAAAGAGATTGAAAATGGCAAAGATTTTGCTGAAATGGCAAAAGCCCACTCTTCATGCCCATCAGGGCAACAAGGTGGTGATTTAGGTGAATTTTCTCCAGGAATGATGGTTAGAGAATTCGACGAAGTTGTATTTAGAGATGAAGTTGGAAAAGTTCACGGACCTGTTAAAACACAGTTTGGATTTCACCTGATTGAAATTACAAGTCGATCGTAAATAAGATTTCGAATTTTCTACACAGTTTTATTTCACTTCGTAGATTTCGGGTTTAAAGTTAACAATTTGAAACCAAAAAATTTTAGGCTTAATTTTGTATATTTTTATGCAATTTTAAGCCTAAATTTTTAGTATAAATAAAGATTTCCAATTTTACTTTTCAAATAAGCGTATTATACAGATTAGGTTTTTGCTTGCATATTATTTTTATTTTATGTATAATTGTAGCTTAATGACATGCAACACATTAAATATCCAAGAAGGCAATTATTAAAATAAATATCCAATTAATGATTTTTTTGCGTTTAGGGAATTGGAAATTGGTAAAAGAAAAACATAAACAATTGTTTTTAGCCTTCCAATTTGACGGAATAAACACGATTGGGTATATACAATCGTAGCCAGCAATTTTGCAAAAAAACAACTGAATTAAACACTAGAAAATATGGCAGAATTAAAATGGAAAGAAGCAATAGTAAAGGTTTTTGAAGAAGAGAAAAAGGCACTTCATTATACTGTTATAGCTGAATTAATTGCAGAAAGAGGATATCGAAAATCACTTGGAGCTACTCCTCAGGACACAGTTAGTGCCAACATGACTACAGATATTAATACAAATAAGGAAAAATCAATTTTTGCAAAGGTTGACAGAGGTTATTATATACTTAGAAAATTTCTTGATAATGGAACCCACCTTGTAACAGAAGAAAGAGAAACAGAAATCAAGAAATCAAAAAAGACAAGTTCAGAGAAATTTAGGATAATTAATTCATTTGGACTTTATTGGAACAGAAATCATGTCCATTGGAAAACAACACCTGACTTGCTTGGAATTCAACAAATAGGTGCAACAAATGTAAATTTCAATAATCAGATTGGAATTTATCTTTTACATGACAGTAGAGAAACAATTTATGTTGGACAGGCAATTGAACAAACACTTGGGCAAAGATTACGAAATCACACATCTGACAGATTAAGTGGTCGTTGGGACAGATTTTCATGGTTTGGGCTTTATCCAGTTAATGATAAAGGGGAACTGAATAAAAACTTAAAATTTGAAGACATTACTGTTCAAGATTTGGGTGATATTTTTGAAGCAATTTTAATCGAAAGCATCGAACCAAGACAAAATAGAAAACAAGGTAATTTGTTTGCCGGAATTGAGTACTTACAGCAAGAAGCACCAGAAATTAAAAGAAGAATGAAAGAACAATTAATAAAGGAATTAACAGATAAACTTTAAATGAAAACTATATAATAAAACACAGCTGGCAACAACAAAGTAGTGCATTTGGCAGATAGTGTTAAAATTGAAGATTGTAACAATAAATAAACATATAAGTAAATTGAAAAATATGAGCGTTGAAATACCAAACGCATCATATTCAAATCGTTGTACACATTCTGGTACGATAAAGGGACATAGTTTACAAAGTTAAAGGGACATGGTTTACACTTTTTTAGGTTGTAATTTGTAGTCAAAAACAAATTATTATTCCTTGGAAAGAAA
Source organism: uncultured Bacteroidales bacterium (assembly GCA_964404485.1). Taxonomy (GTDB): domain Bacteria; phylum Bacteroidota; class Bacteroidia; order Bacteroidales; family JAIORY01; genus JAIORY01. The sequence goes on from CAYOKJ010000110.1 coordinate 3,677, forward strand.
CAACACCCATAATCTCAAAACATGATAATTGAAAATTTGATAATCTATAATTATGAATGAATTAGAAAAAACAATCAGTAGCATGAACTTCCAATATTTTGGTACTGGACAACACAAAATAAATGCTGAAGCCTTTCTTGAAAGAGAAAAAGCTGTGCTGTTGGACGTCAGAGCAAAAGAAGAAATTGAAACAGTAAAATTACAATTAAAACATCATCTTACAGTTTTGGAAATACCGTTTCACGAATTACCATCAAGAATTGGTGAATTACCCAAAGATAAATTTATAGGTGTATTTTGTTCGAGTGGAGTAAGAAGTACAATTGCTTTTGCTTATCTTAAAAGCATTGGCTATGAAAATATTAAAATAATTGAAGGTAGATATTTTGAATTTATGGAAGCAATATTACCGGGAAAATTATTTAAACATCTCAAGAAGTAAAAAATGAATATTTGGCTATTAGCATTAATTATATTAATTATTGCTGCAATTATGACTATGTCTGGTCGGGGTGGAGGAAATTTTTATGTTTTAGCTCTTGCCTTCACAGGATTTAGTATGCATGAAGCAGCAACAACAGGGCAATTTATTTTGGTGTTATCGTCTTTATTTGCAACTATTTTTTTTAGTAAAGACAAAGTTATTAGCTGGAAATTGGTATTAATTATTGGAATTATGACTATTGTTTCGGCTTTTTTAGGTGGTTTTTTATCTGATATTTTTAATGATAAAATATTGAAAATTGTATTCGCTGTATTTATTTCGTTGGCTGCTTTTCTAATGTTAAAGCCTTTAGGAAAGGAAGTGAAGACTGAAGGCAGATTCATAATAAAATTACAATCGAATAATGAAACATATATTTTAAATCTATTTATTTTAGTCCCAATTGTCTTATTTACAGGCTTTGTTTCTGGAATGGTTGGTATTTCTGGCGGATCTTTTTTGGTCCCATTAATGGTGTTGCTTATTAGAGTTCCGATGAAAATTGCTATAGGGACATCAACTACATTGGTTATGATTACTGCATTATCAGGATTTTTAGGGCATTTGAGTTCTGGACATTTCGATATTAAATTAGCTATTCCATTGGCTATTGGTGGAATTATTGGCGCAATAATTGGCACTAAATTTACATTGAAAATCAAAACTAAATTTCTAAAAATTATTTTTGCTACAACTTCAATTATTGCCGCAATTATAATGATATATAACGTTTTTCGATAAATAAAATATATGATTACAGAAATAAATCGGAAACCTTTTTACATTTTACAAGGCATCATTTTTCATATAATATTATTTAAAAATCCATTTAACAGCTAAAGTTGGCATTACTTCCAGATCCCCATCGAAAGTAAAAAAATTTTTACTTAATTCTACTTCACCGCCTACACTGAAATATGGGTTCAACACGAACCAAATTTGAGGTTCGGCAAGAATCACCACATCTTTTCCTGACCCTGAAAATTTATCCTGAGTCCAAATATCTAAAAATCCCGTTAGCAATATTTTATTCTTAAAAATTGGTTGATACCAAACGAAAGTTGCCTGGGCATCAGGACTTTTGGCATTTTTATTAGCACGATAAAGCAAAGAAGTATTGAGGGTAAATTTTCCAATTTTAATTGGATAGCTAACACCAGCCAGCCAGGCTTGGAGTATATAATCCGGTGTACCGTCGTTGAATTCAATTTGTACCCCCAACCCACTTTTATGTACAGTAAATTTTCGTGCCAGTTCGAAATAGGCCAGTGAAGCCCCTCCGTTATCTTTATCAAAGTCAACATCAACAAAACAAAAAGTTGACCCCAATTTATCCATTTTTAAAATCTCGAGAGTGGAGGTGAAATATTTTCTATCGATTTTGTCGCCGTAATTATATGCTTTTCCAAAATCGTAATGTAACTGAAGGTTCTGCCCAATAGTGGTAATACTAAAAAAACCTGATATGAAAAGCAGAAGTAATAACTTTTGCAATATTTTCATTTTATTTTTTTTATTCAACAAATAAATGTATATATAAAAGTATAAATTAAATACAAACTAAAATAAATAAAAATTAATTGACCAATATATTGAATTTCAAAATTATACTATTCTCCTATTTCTCCATGGTAAACAGAAATTCCACACCTCCATTTTTATAATTCCTCGCTGTTATTTCTCCATTATGTAACTGAATGGCATTTTTAACAATTGCTAATCCTAAACCTGTGCCACCGGTTTTTCTCGAACGTCCGGTGTCAACTCTGTAAAATCGTTCGAAAATACGGGAAAGATGTTTTTCATCAATATCATTTCCTGTATTGGAAAATGAAAAATAAAAATTATCATTATCGTCAAGGTAATTGGATATGTTAATGTCTATATTTTCTCCACCATATTTTATCGCATTATCAAAAAGGTTATAAAACACAGAAAATAAAAGTGATTTATTTCCATTCAAAATAATTGGATTAACAAATTGAATATGTACCCCGATGTTTTTTTTATCCAATCTAAGTTTAAGATTTTCATTTACTTCTGTTACAATTTCATCAATATTTATCGATTCGAAAATGAAATATTCTTTTGCCTCTTCAATTTTATTAAGCAGAGAAATATCTTCAATAAGTTCGGAGAGTCGTTTTGACTGTGCAAAAGCTTTATCAATAAAGTACTTTTGTTTTTCTTTTGTAACGTTATTATTCTGAAGTGTTTCAAGATAGCCCATAACCGTTGCTACCGGTGTTTTTAATTCATGCGCTATATTTGATGTCATTTGTTGTTTTATCAATTTTCGTTTTTCAAGTTTTGTTGTGTCTTTTATCACTATTTCAAAACTTTTATCCCGAAAAAACACACATTGTATATTAAAATATTTATCGTTCTTAAACAGGTCTATTTCTATCTGTGGTAAGTTATAATCCTTAATACGAACATCACTTTTTAATTGTTTGTCAATAAATTTAATTATTGGTTTAAACTCTTTAACTTCAAATATTTTATCTGCTGAAATGGTTGATTTTTCAGAGATCAGATTCAAAAACTGAATAAAATGATTATTAGTAAGTATTTTCTTTTTATCAGGTGAAAAAAAGGCAATTCCCTCGTTTAAAGCATTTAGATGACTGAAAAGCTTGTTCTTTTCAACTGAAATTTCATCCTTTGCGATGTTAAGTTTATTGTAAATTGCAATAATCTGACTACTTATTGAACCGAACTCATCACTTGGAAATTTTATAGACTCTTTAATATCTTCACCGCTGCTCAGTCTTACAACAAAGTCTTTTAATTTTGTGATTGTTTCGCCCAGGTTTTTGGTAATAAAAAAGAAAATAAACAATAATAAAACAAACAAGAAAATCAGATAAATGATAAACAGTTTGTTTATCTGCATAAAATCTTTAATTTCAATATTATAGAGTGCTGCCGTTCTTACATAATAATCAGGATAAAACTTAACATAATAATAATAGCTACTACCTGTAGTTGCTGATTTTCTGATGTTTGTTCCGAAATCCGCAGCTGTTGATGCTTGTACTTCCGGGCGGTGCAAATGATTTTCCATTTCTTCATAATCAGACATTTCACTATCATAAATCACAACTCCTTTCGGACTGATAACAGTAATTCTAATGTTCAATCTCGGAATAATTGTCATTAAAGAGTCGAGCAAATTAAAATTTCCTGTATCCGTTAATTTATTACTCTTAATAAATTTGTGAGTAATTTCAGTTATATTATCAAAAGTGTTTTCTAATTGTTTTTTTCTGAAATCCTTTTCGCGTTCGTATTGAAATATCAATACAAGTATCGTAAATACAGCAAATATTACAGAAAAATATATAAATAATTTTTTTCGCAAAATTAGTTTTTTTAACATGGGAATTGTTTTAAGCATTTACGCATTCAATCATTTAATCATTCAAAAGTATAACCATATCCCTGCTTACTTTTAATATTTTTTCCATATTTCCCCAGCTTTTTTCTAAGTCGGGTTATGTGAACATCAATTGTACGATCAGTAACAATAGTGCTATCATCCCAAACATTACTAAAAATTTCTTCTCTCGAAAAGGCTTTTCCTTTTCTATTCAATAATAATGCAAGAATTTCAAATTCTTTTTTAGTTAATTGTATTTCTTTATTATCTATTTGCAGACTTCTTTTTTCAAAGTTAAAAACCAGATCATCAACATAAATTGATGGTTTTTCAACAATTTCTTGTTTTTGTGTTCTGTTTAATATTGCTTTAACTCTAACAATAACTTCCTTGATGGAAAATGGTTTTGTAATATAATCATCACCTCCAAGGTTAAATCCTGTAATCAAATCATTTTCGGTATTTTTTGCAGTAACAAAAATAATGGGTACGGTAAAATTCATTTCTTTACGTATTTTTTCGGCAAGTTTAAAACCCGACATTTGACCCATCATAACATCAAGAATTATTAAATCAAAAGACTTGATATCTTTTCTTAAAGCTTCTTCGGCAGAATATGCAACATCAGTTTTAAAACCTTCTCCTTCGAGGTTAAACTGAAGAATCTCACATAAGTCTTCTTCATCATCGATAATGAGTAATTTGCATTTTTGTTTGTTCATCTTACAATAATAACTATATTTTTTTTATATCAATATCTTGATGCCTGATATTTGCTCCCGAGAAAGCATATATTGAAGTTTTTGCCATATTAGTTGCATAATTTTCAATCCGCTATATTGATGAAATAATCTAACTGATATCAGCTATATTTCTTAATAATTTGTAAATTTTTTTGTTACTAAAATTTTATTTCACAACTTAAATACGCAATATTAACAACAGGATCTCCATTTGCCGGAATCCATGTTTGATAATTAGGACTAATTTTTAATCCTTTTACAGGCGAAAACTCAATTCCGAATATAATTGCCTTGCCATCCTTCACATAATTCCATGGATCCTCTGCATTTGCAACTTTAATAGATGATAGCTTATCAAATCTTCCAAAGATTTTTACTTTCATTATTTTATATGATCCATAAAAAGAAAAACCTGTTCTATTCTGATCATCTTTAATATTATAATTTAATTGTTGATTATATTCAGCTCCAATTTTTAATTTGCTTGTACCGTAACCGAGATAGAATGACAATGTTTGCTGAGAACTATCAAAACCCGTAAAATCGTAATAGATACGAGCATTCAAGCCTTTGAGTGGAGTAATTGTAATTCCGGCACTATATTTTAAAACACTGTCTGCTTCTATTGATTTGTATCCATCTCCATTTGCAATTGTTGCATCAACACTCACAATATCATGAATTTTATAACTAGCATATATTCCCAAATCCGCACTGGAACCAAATTTATGTTCATCCTGAAATGATTTATACAGATATCTGCCGCCCCATTGTTTTTCCTGCAAACAAAATTGAGAAAGCTCAATAAGTCCGAATCTAGTTGTTAAGCGACTGGATTTATATTGGAAATATGCGTTTTTCAAATAAGCAGTCATATTTAATTCTCCAACACCAAGATTACAAACATCTAAATTTACCTTGCCGGAAAACTCTTCACTTAAATTAAAAGCATAGCCAAAACATGCCCTTTGAATCTCAAACTGATTGTGATTTTCTCCATCAGTAAAAGAGCTTTTATAACTAGCAAAGGTCTTAATGAAAGGTTTTCCGGAGATTTTTAACTCTTTATCATTTTCTTGTGCAAATACATTTGCTACAAGAAGAATAATCAACAATGTTGTTAAAAAAAATTTCATTTAAATTCTAATTTGGTCTTGATTTTTTGATGGTGCAAAAGAACCAATGGAATATTACAATGTAATTAAGCTAATGTTAAGATTATGTTACACTTTGTATTGCATTTTTTACTTAATCTTTGTATAATTGCTACTTGATAATATGTTACGCTCAGAAATAAATATGAGGGATTTTATAAAAATAAAAAATTACTATGCAAGATAAGATTTTCAGAATCAGAACAATGAAACAGGATGAAGTTAACTTAGCCATTGAATGGGCAGCAAAGGAAGGATGGAATCCAGGTATTCATGATGCAGATTGTTATTATTCTGCTGATTCGAATGGTTTTTTTATTGGGATTTTAGGCGATGAACCAATTGCCACAATCTCGGCAGTTAAATACGGAAAATCTTTCGGCTTTATTGGATTTTATATTGTTAAACCAGAATATCGTGGTAAGGGCTTTGGAATGAAAATCTGGAACGAAGGATTAAAATATCTTCATGGTAGAAATATCGGACTTGATGGAGTTATAGCTCAGCAAGAAAATTACAAAAAATCAGGTTTTAAATTTGCTTACCGCAATATTCGATATCAGGGAGATGGTGGAGGTAAATTCCCTGACAACTCATCAGTAATAAAACTGTCGGAAATAAATTTTGAAACAGTCAATTTTTACGATCAAAAACTCTTTCCGGAAAACAGAACTGAATTTTTAAAATCATGGGTAAATCAATCTGACAGCATAGCTTTGGGAATACTAAAAAACAACAAACTTGCCGGATTTGGTGTAATTCGTAAATGTAATTCAGCATATAAAATAGGTCCTCTTTTTGCTGATAATGCTGATTTAGCCGAAGAGCTTTTTCTTGCCCTTAAATCACAAATAAAATCAACTGATAAATTTTTTCTCGACACGCCGGAAATAAATAAAGCAGCTGTAAATTTAGCCAAAACTTACAAAATGAATGTGGTTTTTGAAACTGCAAGAATGTACACTAAAGAAGCACCAAATATATCCGTAAATAAAATTT
>CAYOKJ010000111.1:0-10343 GCA_964404485.1 uncultured Bacteroidales bacterium
AAAGGAAAAAAGAAACGAAATATATCGGTAATTTGGATGTTCAGTTGGTATAACTCCTGCCCTATTCTATTTTCATTTAATAAATGAAACTCCTCACCGCAAACAGACGGGATATCTATATGTAAACTATTTTCTTATCGCCGTAAGCGGCGGGGAACCAGCCTGCCGGCTGGCAGGTATATCCCTAGAGATCCCTCGCCTACGCTCGGGATCAGTTCGACTAAATAATTTTGCTTCACAAAATTAAAGTCTCACTGATTTAATATTTAATGAATTTTGCGGAAGAAACATCATCATCGGAGATTATTCTTACAACATACATTCCTGAAGTAAAATCGTTAATATTAGGTAAAGAAATAATAGTGTTTCCTTTAAATAATAAATTTTTGTTGAAAGAGATGATCAGTTTTCCAGTAATATCGAATACTTCAACAAGAACAGATTTGGCTTTGTCACTTAAATAGATAATTTGTAAATTAAAACTACAGGGATTTGGGGAGATTTTTACTATGCTATTGAAGTTTGTTTTTTCAATAAATAATTCGTTAGCTATTGCAAAATTTGGAATTCCATAGCCATAATCATTATTAGGAGTTGTGTAATATGAAGCACTTTGCTGCAATGCATTAATAATATCCATGTTTGAAGAATTTGGATTAGACTGCCACAAGCAAGCACACATACCCGCGATAATTGGTGATGAGAAGGATGTTCCATAACCATTTGCAAAGTTTCCTCCGGAGCTTGCAACCCATGCAGGTGATCCCTGGGCTGCAATATTTGGTTTTGTCCTTCCATCAACAGTTGGTCCGCGAGAGCTAAAAGAAGCAAGTAAACTATCTGGCGAAACTGCTCCTATTGTAAAAACACTATCACCATCGGCAGGAGCTCCAATATAATGCCAAAGGTCTCCCCCACTGTTTCCGGCACTATTTACAACCAAAATTCCTTTGCTTGCTGCAATATCAGCTCCAATAGTTATTGGTGTTGTGTTTCCATCCATATCTGCGTAAGTGTGATCTTGTGTTGCATCATCAAAAGTAGTGTATCCTAAGGAAGAACTAATAATATCCGTACCAACACTATCGGCAAATTCAGCTGCAGAAACCCAGTTATATTCCTCAATTATGTTTTCCGATGTTTTACCATTTGCTTCTTCCGAACGAAGTAACCAATAGCTTGCCTTTGGAGCTGTGCCAATAAGTTCACCGGGGAAATAACCTCCCATGGTTGAAAGCACGCTGGTACCATGCCCGTGATAATCAAAAACAAATATTCCCTGAGCAACAAAATCTTTAGTGCCTAATATCTGGTTATTTGCCCACAAACTATCGAAAACTGGAAGATTGTCAACATTACGGAAACCTGCATCCAGAACGGAAATTACCATTCCCTGACCAAGAAAACCGGATTCATGCAATGGAATACCACTAATCATGTTTATTTGGTTGTAGGAAGCCCCGTAATCTAATTCTCCTCTTTTATTTGAAATATTTTGAGATGTTGATTCAATAATTGATTCGTTTTCTAAAAAAGGTTTTTTATGCTTCTTATTTATTTTTTTTCCTGAACCACGGATATTTGCCACATAAGGTAATACAGCAATAGCATCAAGAGCCAACAAATCATTAGTAAAAATTGTTAATCCGTTAAGCCATTTTGTGGGATTTAATATTGTAACTCCGGTAGCTGCTACACCGTTTATATATTCAGGGTTTACAGGCATATCTTGATTTGTAATTTGTATTCCGTAAAGTGTTCGTCTTGCAATGGCTCTTTGCGATAAAAATGAACTTGGATTATCTATTGAATAAGGAGAATTATTTTTATCGGTAAACTGAACATAATATTTATCAGGAGCAATTTGTGAAAATAAAGTGCATGTTGTTAAAAATAAGGTTAATAAAACAAATATATTTTTCATAATTATATGTTTTTGCTTCTGGCTAAATTAATTATTTAATTTTAAATTTAAAATAATTTTTTCCAAATTTTGAAGATGCTGTAAATGGGCTAAGATATTTTACCACCTTAAACACATAGGTAACAGTTGGACAATTGAAATTCTATTAATCAAAAGTTTTTGCATAATTTGATTTAGATGTTTTATCTTAAAAATATCAAAATGTAAAGGAATTGCTAATTAACAGAATGCTTACTTTTGTGCTATCAAAAATCAAATAATAATTTTATGAAAAGCATTAATCCATACAGTGGAGAGTTGATTAAAGAATATAAGAATAACTCTCTTAGTGAAGTAGTTGAAATTATTGAATTACAAAATGATGCATACCTTCTTTGGAGAAAAACAAGCTTTTTACAGCGCTCGGAATTAATGAAAAAGACAGCAAAATTATTAAGAGAAAATGCTGATAAATACGCAAAAATAATCACTAATGAAATGGGGAAAATTATTGGTGAATCAAGAGCAGAAGTTGAAAAGTGTGCTAATTTATGTGATTTTTATGCTGATAATGCGGAGAACTTTTTAAGGAATGAAATTATTGAAACTGATGCAGATTTGAGCTATATAAAATATGAGCCAATAGGAACGATTTTTGCAATTATGCCCTGGAACTTTCCGTTTTGGCAAGTATTTCGTTTTGCTATTCCTAATATTATGGCAGGAAACACTGCACTTTTAAAGCATTCTCCAAATGTAAATGGCTGTGCTTTAATTATTGAAGAAATTTTTACTAAAGCCGGTTTCCCAAAAAATATTTTTAAAAGCATTTTAATTCCGGTTGAATTAGCGGAAAATGTAATTTCACATGATTTAATTAAAGGAGTGACTCTTACAGGAAGTCCAAAGGCAGGTAGTGCTGTTGCTTCCTTAGCGGGGAAATATTTGAAGAAATCTGTTCTTGAGCTTGGAGGTTCTGATCCTTATATTGTTTTAAAAGATGCAGAAATTAATGAATCATGTAAAAATGGTACTTGTTCACGCATGATGAATTCAGGACAGGTTTGTATTTCCGCAAAACGTTTTTTGGTTGAAGAAGAAATTGTTGAAGATTTCATTAAAAAACAAAAATCTATTCTTGAAAATATGACTCTTGGCAATCCATTAGATGAAAATATTGATATGGGGCCAATGGCACGTTTCGATCTTGTCGAAAATATTCATCATCAAGTAACAGAATCAATAAAAATGGGAGCGAAACTTATTTGTGGTGGAGAGATTTCTAAGGAAAATAAAATGTTTTATAAACCCACACTTCTGACAAATGTAAAAAAAGGAATGCCTGTTTTGGAAGAAGAAACTTTCGGCCCTGTATCAGTTGTCATTCCTGTTAAAGATGCTGACGAAGCTGTTAAAATTGCCAATGATTCTATGTTTGGATTAGGTGCAAGCATCTGGACTAAAGATTTTAAGAAGTGTGAAGAAATTGCAAACAAAATTGAAGCCGGAGCTGTATTTGTAAATGGAATGACAAAATCTGATCCACGCCTTCCTTTCGGTGGAATAAAAAAATCGGGTTATGGAAGAGAATTATCACGTCATGGAATTCGTGAATTTATGAACATAAAAAGTGTTTGGATTAAAAGATAATTGATTGATTGTTTATACTTTCTATATGCTGGCTAAAAACTTATCGATTATCAGTTATAGCTTATAAAAAATTATTAATTCTAAATTTTAAATTCATCATTTAACTTTTATCTTTTAATCTAAGTAACAATATGTTCTTTAATATAATTTTACCTTTGCAAAAAATCAAAAATGCGAATAGATATTATTACAATATTCCCTGAGATGTTTGATGGTCCTTTTAATCATTCGATTATAAAAAGAGCACAGGAAAAAGGTCTTGTAGAAATTCATCTTCATGATTTAAAAGATTATTCAGATAATAAGTTTCACAGGGTTGATGATTATGCTTTTAGCGGCGGAGCAGGAATGGTAATGAAAATAGAGCCAATTGCAAAATGCATTGATTATTTAAAATCACAAGTTGACTATGACGAAATAATTTATATGAGTCCTGACGGAGAATTATTTAATCAGAAAATTGCAAATTATTTTTCCACATTTAAAAATGTTATTATTCTTTGCGGGCATTATAAAGGAATTGATGAACGGATAAGAGATTTTTATATTACAAAAGAAATTTCAATCGGAGATTATGTATTATCCGGAGGTGAGCTTGCAGCTGCTGTTTTTGCTGATAGCATTGTAAGATTAATACCCGGTGTTTTGAATGATGAAACATCTGCTTTGTCAGATTCCTTTCAGGACAATCTTATCTCACCCCCTGTATATACACGTCCACGTGAATTTAAAGGCATGAAAGTTCCCGATATTTTACTTTCAGGAAATGAGAAAGAAATAAAAAAATGGAAGTACGAAAAATCAATTGAGAGAACAAAGGAAAGGCGACCTGAATTATTTGGTAATTCAGAAGAATAAAATATTATTATAGGAAGTTACAAGAAGGTTCAAAATTATTTCATTTTTTTTAAAATTAGCTTGTAATAAATAAAAATAAAAACATATCTTTACACCCATTTTCAGAATGACTTAAAATACAATTAAAATGAGCAAGGAAAAATTATTAAAATACGTTGAAGATACAGTAAAACTTCAAGACTTACCAAATTTTAAAGCCGGTGATACTGTTACTGTTCAGTACGAAATTAGAGAAGGTGAAAAAACAAGATTGCAAAATTTTCAGGGAGTTGTGATACAAAGAAAAGGTAGCGGTCCAACTGAAACATTTACAATTCGTAAAATTTCAAATAACATTGGTGTTGAAAGAATTATACCTGTTGCATCTCCTGCAATTAAAAACATCACAATTAATAAAAAAGGTGTTGTTCGCAGAGCAAGAATTTTCTATCTCAGAAAATTAAGAGGTAAAAAAGCCCGAATCAAAGAAGCAAGATTTAAAAAATAAAATACTATTTGATATAATTTAAAGTCATCTTTTACGGATGACTTTTTTTTTGCATTTTTTTCCCTACATACAAAATTTCTATACAAATATTTTTTGATTTTTTTAGTCAATAACTGACTAATATTCAGACAAAAACTACGCAACTTTAGTCAATTTTGTCCACACTTTTTCAAAAAACATTCCAAAATTTGGTTTTTATTAATCAGCTGGCGCGCGTTTGCAACGCGTGTCAAAAATTCAAATGTAATTACAACAATAATAAATAAATTTTGTAATTTTGGTTTTATATCAGATAGATATAAAATTTTTGATCAAATTCAAGAAGAACCGGATAGTCAGTGAAAATGGATGTTAAATTATTTTTCGTAGGCCAGTAAAAATTTAAATTGAGTTAAAAATTACAAAGTTTGGCAGAATGGAACCCAAGCAAAAGTTATTTACTGCAAAGAAATTTTATTTCAAAAACTTGACTATATTCACAAGAATCCTGTAAAAGAATTAATAGCAGAGAAAAAGGAAGATTATTTATTTAGATATAGAATTAATAACGCCTAAGCTTAAAACATATAATTAGAGTTACAAACGCTAAAATATAACGCACTCGTTACAAACGAGCGCGAGCTTGGAAAGAAAGATTAAACTTTTTTATTTAATATAAATGGTATACTTTTGAAATGAAATATTGGTATACTTTTCGATTAATATAAACATGCTTTTTTGCCGATGCAAAGATTAACCTGAATTGATCTATTATAAACTGTTAGAAAAATTGTAATTTGGCAAGAATAAATTTTGATTATTAAAAAGAGATTATAAATATAAAATGAGTTTATTTCAAAAATCGGTAGAGAAAAAATATTTAAACGAACTTGATTCCGTTCTTATTGACAAAAAATATTCTGACTTTCAAACGTATTTTGCTAATCCTGAAAGACAAGAAAACATAAGAAATTCAAAGGAAGAACAATTTCAGGAAGGATTCTTAAGAGAATTATTTGTAAAGATTTTGGGTTATACTTTAAATCCTGAACCAAACTTCAACCTCACCACTGAATTAAAAAACATTGCAAACAGCAAAAAGGCTGATGGAGCAATTTTAAAGGGAGAAGATGCAATTGCTGTTATTGAATTAAAGGGAACTGACACAACCGATTTAGATAAGATAGAAACTCAAGCATTTGGTTATAAAAATCATCATCCGAAATGCGTTTATGTGATAACTTCAAACTTTGAGAAATTACGTTTCTATATTCAAAATGCTGTTGACCATATTGATTTCGATTTATTCAACTTAACACGAGAGCAGTTCGCATTATTGTGGCTTTGTCTTGAAAAAGACAACCTGATAAATAACCTTCCATTAAAAATTAAGGAGTCTTCGGTTTTACAAGAAGAAAATATTACTAAAAAATTATATGCCGATTATTCAAAATTCCGAGAAGCTATATACAACAATCTTGTAAAAAATAATCCAGATACAGACAAGCTTTTATTATTCAAGAAAACACAGAAACTACTCGACCGTTTTTTATTCATATTTTTTGCCGAAGACAGGCTTTTACTTCCACCAAATTCAATTAGCGAAATTGTAAAACAGTGGACAACTTTAAAAGATGAACTCGACGAGTACGTCCCTTTGTATGCTCGTTTCAAAAAGTATTTCAGTTATATGAACACGGGATTCAAGGGAAAGAGATACGATATTTATGCATACAACGGTGGACTTTTTAAGTCAGACGAAATTTTAGACAATATTATAATTGACGATGAAATTCTGCATGAACATACATTGAAATTAAGTAATTATGATTTTGAAACCGATGTTGATGTAAATATTCTCGGACATATTTTTGAACATTCACTTGGAGAGATTGAAAACGCTCAAGCCGAAATAAAAGGCGAAACAATAAATAAACAAAAAACCAAAAGAAAAAAAGACGGAATTTTTTACACCCCAAAATACATTACAAAGTACATTGTTGAAAACACAGTTGGTAAGCTTTGTCAGGAAAAACGCAATGAACTTAAAATTATTGATGAAGAATATGCCAAGGGCAGAAAAAACCGTAAAAAAGACATTGTAAAAACCTTAGACGAAAAACTTACAACATATAGGGATTGGCTTTTGACTCTTACCATTCTTGACCCAGCTTGTGGTTCAGGTGCTTTTTTAAATCAAGCATTAGATTTTTTAATTAAGGAACACCGGAAAATTGATGAATTGCGAGCACAACTCTTTGGTGGTGGTATTGTGTTTTCAGATATCACAACTGATATTCTTGAAAAAAATATTTATGGCGTTGACTTAAACGAAGAGTCTGTTGACATTGCAAAACTTTCATTGTGGCTCCGAACCGCTCAAAAAGGAAGAAAACTAAATACATTAAGTAACAATATTAAATGTGGAAACTCATTAATTGATGACCCTGAAATAGTAGGAGAAAAAGCTTTTAACTGGCACAAAGAATTTCCCGAGGTATTTGAAAAAGGTGGTTTTGATGTTGTAATTGGAAATCCGCCGTATGTAAGAGCCGAAAATATTAATAAGAATGAGCGTAATTATTACTTATCAAAAGATTCTAAATACAAATTTACTTTCGGTCGATTTGATTTATATATATTGTTTAATGAATTAGGTGTATCAGTTTTAAAATCACAAGGATTATTGTCTTTTATTTTTCCTTCTTCTTTTTGTAATCAGAATTATTCTATAAAACAAAGAGAGTGGTTTTTAAATGAATTAGAGTTAATAGAAATATTAGACTTATCTAAAATTAATGTTTTTAAAGGTGTAGCAGTTGAAACTGCAATTGTATTAGTGAAAAAATCTTTACCAAAAAAAACAGTTGCAATTTATAAACCTCAAAACGAATCAGATTTTCTTTCAACACGTAGATATATTATTAATAAAGAAATCTTTAAATCATTACCAAACACAACATTTAGAGCTGATCTTAATGAAAATACTGTCAAACTTGTACAGAAAATTAGGAGTAATTCAAAAACAGTAAATGATTTCTGTTACACAGTTATTGGTGCAGTACCTCATGATTCTAAAACAGGAGCATCAAAAGATCGTCTTATTTTTACCACAAAAGTAAATGATAGATGTAAAAAATATATTGAAGGGAAAAATGTTAATCGGTATTCTATTATTTGGGATAATCGATACTTAGATTATCAACCAGAAATAATGCATAGACCCAAATTTACTGAATTATTTGAAAATGAAAAATTACTAGTTCGGAATATATCCACTGTTGAAGGATTAATGGTAGTCTATGATAATCAAAATTTTTTTGTAAATGATACTTTAAGCATTGTTATACCTTGGTGTAAACTTAAAGACGTTGAACAGAGAGGAGTTAAGGGGTCAGATGAACAAATGTATTTATCAGAATCAACATCTCTTATATATATTTTAGCAATTATTAATTCAAGATTAATAAATTTCTATTTTAAGCTAATTTTAAGTAGTAATCTTCATGTTTATCCTGAAGCAATTAGAAATCTTCCAATTGTAATTTTAAAGCAGGAAAAACAACTACCTTTTATTGACAAAGCGGAACTATTGCTTTCATTAAAAAAAGATCTACAGGAAACCGCACAAAAATTCCAACGCACTATACAACGTAAATTCAACTTGGAAGAGTTGTCCGGCAAATTGCAAAATTGGTATTTGCTTTCGTATACCGAATTCATCAAAGAATTAAGTAAAAAGAAAATCAAACTGTCGCTAAGCGAAGAAGCCGAATGGGAAGATTACTTTATGGAGGAATCGAAAAAAGCCCTCGAAATCAAACACCAGATTGCCAAAACGGATAAAGAAATAGACCAAATGGTTTATAAATTATATGGTTTAACAGAAGAAGAAATAAAAATTGTAGAGGAATCAGTAAAATAAAATCATTATGCAAAAAGCTTTAGAAATAATTCAAAAGTATGCAAAGGAATTAAAGCGACTTGAACAAAGTGAACAATATCTTTTTGAAGGTTTTAATAATAAAACTACAAATGAAATCGAGGGGCTAATTAAGGATTTTAATTTTGTTCAAACTGATTCAAAGTTTCAACCAGTAAATTTATTAAGGTACGATATTCTTAATTTGAGAAAAGAAGGAACTCAAATTAATTCGCAGATAGTCGAAGAAATAAAAATAAAAATTCTTAAAAAAGACGAAAATTATTTTGCAAAATATGGTGATTTACTAGTTGAAGGCTTAAAAAATTATCCTCAAAAAAAGAAATCCCCATTTGTTAATTGGCAAAAAGAATTTAGGATTTTCTTTCCTTTCTTTTATACAAAAAAGATAAGTCAGGAAACAAATAAGGCATTAAGTGAAATAGTTGATAATCTTAAGAAAGAATTAAAGTTATCTCAATATAAATTTCACACTGTTGATTTTAATGGACCTCAAAACTTTGGCTCAACTTATTGTTGGATAGCCGGTTTTCCCAAGAACAAAGTTTCTCACAGGAAAGCATATCAATTGTTTTTACAAATACATGCCCAAAAAATTGAAGCAGGTATTTTGGCTGGTTGGGATATTAATGACAAAGCATCTAATAATCTTGAAGATTACAACACAATTGATGAAGTAATTGAAAAATTGAAAGCATCAAAAGAAACAGTTGAAAAGAAAAACAATGCACTTATAAACTATTGGAAATATGCACCTGGCGAAAATGGTATTCATTGGGATGCATTTCATAAGGAAAGTATAATTGCAATAGGTTGGGATAGCCTAACAGACTTAAACAATTATACGACTGAAACATTGGCTGACGCTCTGGGAGTTGAAAATGCTAACAACTCTAATCAAATATGGAATATTGAAAATTTTCGGGATGCCAGCATTGGCGATATAGTAATTGCAAATAAAGGGAAAAGTAAATCGTTGGGTATTGGCGTTATTACTGGTGAATATGAGTTTAAACCTAAAAGACAAGAGTATAAACATATTAGAAAAGTAAATTGGCTAATCAACAATCTAGTTGATTTTGAAAAAACTATTTTTCGCATGGATACTTTCACACCAACTTTAAAATGGAACAACATAAAGGAAAAGTATATCCAAAATAATCCATCGTTTGAAAAAATATTTAGAGACTTAGAATCTGGTAAAGAAGTTTTACCTCCGCCCAAAGCCTCGACAAATGATTCTGAAACCCAAAATTTTTGGTGGTTAAATGCCAATCCTAAAATTTGGCGCATTGATAGTTACGAGCTGGGCGATATTCAATCGTACACTTCTCGCAATGACAAAGGGAATAAACGCAGAATCTATAAGTATTTTGAAGAAGCAAAGCCGGGCGATCTGGTTATCGGTTATGAAAGCACACCTGTTAAAAAAATTAAAGCGATTTTTGAAATTACAGAAGGATTACACACCGATGAAAACGAGGGTGAAATTATCAATTTTGAGATAAAGGAAATAGTTAAAG